>JAKZRQ010000266.1:0-5810 GCA_047518105.1 Pseudomonadales bacterium
GGATCGGGCGATGTCCACATCCGCCTCGGTCAGACCCTCGCGCGCATCGGTCACGAAGACCGCCAGGTCCGCCTCGGCCAAGGCGAGCGTCGCCTGGTCCGCCATGTGCTCCAGCACGCCGCCCCGTTCTTCCGTCAGCCCGCCGGTGTCGATCAGGATCACCGGTCGGCCCGCGACCGTGGCGTGCCCGTAGTGTCGGTCCCGGGTCAGTCCGGGATGGTCTGCAACCAGGGCATCGCGGGTCCCGGATAGGCGATTGAAGAGCGTCGACTTGCCCACGTTCGGCCGTCCGACCAAGGCGACCACCGCACGGGCAGCCGCTGGTCCGGGCCGCGTCTCGGGGATGTCGGAATTCGAATTTCCCATTGGATTGCCGTATCCGTAGGTTCGACGTATGTTAGCCGCACCCTGGTTTCAAGGCGGCTATCGTGCAAACCGTTCGCGTCTTCGCTGCCATCGCCGCCACCGCCCTCGCATACCACTGGGCCGTGCATGCCGCAGTGCCGGAACGTGTGGGCGACTTCACGCTTCGGGTGGTCACCGACGATGTGCCAACGGCTCGGCAGATGGCCGAGTCGCCCGATGGAGTCCTGTTCGTGGGGTCCTTCGACGCCGGCAGGGTGTACGCCGTGGTCCCCGTCGAGGATGGCGAACCGGAAGTCGTCATCGTGGACAGCGGACTTCGGCGACCGAGCGGCATTGTACTACGCGGTCCCGATCTCTACGTCGCGGCGATGAACCGCATTCTGCGCTACGCGAACATCTCCGATGGCTTTCGCAACAGCCCGGAGCCGACCGTGGTCACCGACAGCCTGCCTGCAGAGAGTCACCACGGTTGGAAGTACCTGGTTTTCGGGCCCGACGGTTTCCTCTATGTCCCTGTCGGCGCGCCCTGCAACATCTGCGAGCGCACCGACGACGAGCGCTTCGCCACCATTCTGCGGATGGATCCCGACACCGGCGAGACCACCGTCTACGCCCAAGGCGTGCGCAATTCCGTGGGCATGGCCTGGCACGAACGCACCGGCGAACTCTGGTTCTCGGAGAACGGCCGCGACTGGCTCGGCGACGACCTCCCGGCGGACGAGATCAACCGCGTCACGACACCGGGTGCCCACTACGGCTATCCGTACATCCACGCCGGCGACGTCGCCGACCCGGCGTTCGGCCAGGGCAAGGACCCTGCGGACTACGTTTCCCCGGAGGTCGACGTCCAGGCGCACGCCGCCACCCTCGGCGTCGCCTTCTACCAAGGAAACCAGTTCCCGGTCCGCTACTGCGGCGCCATGTTCGTCGCGGAGCATGGCTCGTGGAACCGCTACTCGTCCAAGGTCGGCTACCAGGTGAGCGTGTTGCGGTTCGTGAATCCCCACAGGCCATCGGGCACCGGGGCCGTGTACGAACCGTTCCTCGGCGTCTGGTTGAGTGGAGAGGCACACACGGGCCGACCCAACGACGTGCTGGTGTCCCGGGACGGCAGCCTGTTGATCTCGGACGACTACGCGGGCGCGATCTACCGGGTCGCGTACAGTCCGCAAGACCCCGACCTCAATGCCATTACCGGCTGCGCGGACACGGGCCACATCGCGGTGTTCGCGCCGGCGAGCCACGCCACCCGCGAAGGCTTCGCCCGAGTCGTCAACCGCGGCGACGCGCCGGCCACCATTCGGATGGACGCCTTCGACAATCCAGGCCAACGCTACGGACCGCTCACGCTGACCGTCGGTGCTGGCCAGGTCGCACACTTCAATTCGACCGACTTGGAGGATGGCAACAGCGCCAAGGGCTTGGCGGAGGGCATCGGCGTAGGTTCGGGCGATTGGCGGGTCGAACTGCGCAGCGACGACATCGACGTGCTCGCCTACATGCGCACGGAGGATGGCTTCGTCACCAGCCTGCACGATGTCGCGCCGTTGCTCGAACCGGTGGTCGTCGCCGCCGACGGCCAATCCCTCGAACACCGATACCGGGTGCCGATCTTCAACCCGGGCAGCAACCCAAACCAGAAGAGCTGGCTGCGTCTCGTCAATGCGGGCGAAGCGACCGCCCACATCGAGATCACGGGAATCGACGACCAAGGCCCGCCGTCGGCGGACCACGTCCGCCTCGACCTCGCCGGCGGCACGTCGCGAACGGTCTCGGCGGAGGATCTGGAAGCCGGCACCGATCTCGACGGGGCCTTGGGGGACGGCAGCGGCAAGTGGCGCCTGGTGGTTCGGTCGGACCGCCCGATTCTGGTCGCGAGCCTGCTCGAAAGTCCCACCGGGCACATGACGAATCTATCCACCGTTCCGGACAACAAGGCGCCGGGCGAAGCCGGGGAGACCGTGCATCGGGTACCCCTGTTCCCGTCCGCCGGCGATTCCGATGCCCGCCAAGGCTTCGTACGCATCGCCAATCGAAGCGACGAGGCGGGCTCGGTACTGATCAAGGCGCACAACGGCACCGGGCAGGACTACCCGGCCCTGTCCCTGGCGCTACCGGCCAACTGGACGACTCATTTCAACTCCAACGACCTGGAGATGGGTGACGCGAGCAAGGGACTGCCTACCGGTGTCGGTCCGGGACAGGGAGACTGGCGCCTGGAACTGACCAGCGCGCTCGATCTGGACGTATTCGCCTACATCCGCCGCACCAGCGACGGATTCCTCACCAGCATGCACGATTTCGTGCAGCCAGGAGGAGACGGATCCTACCTGGTGCCGTTCTTCAATCCGGCCCGCAACACCGATCAGGTCAGCCGCCTCCTAATCCAGAACCACACCGACCAGCCGGCCGAGATCACCATCGAAGGCATCGACGACCACGGTGTTTCCCCGGCAGACACGGTCCAGTTCCGCCTTGCCGCCGGTGCCACGCGAACGCTCTCGGCCCAGGCGCTGGAAACGGGCAGCGACGACGTGAGCGGTGCTCTGGGTACCGGTGCCGGCAAGTGGCGGCTGATCGTCCAATCCGATCAGCTCCTAGACGTAGTGAACCTCCTGGAGAGTCCCACCGGGCACCTCACCAACCTATCCACCGAACCGGGACCCGTCAACGTCGGAAGCAGCGTGCCGCAAGAACAGTAGGCGCGCCGCATGTGGGGGCTAGCCCGCATGTGCGTCGGCGCGCCTGACGGGCGCGTTTGAGAATGCTTGCGCATTCTCGCGCTTCGTTCGAAATGCAACTCGAATGTCAACACTCGGCGTGCTCAAGGAATCTAGAGCACCTCGCTACGCGGCGCGATCAAGAATGCTTGCGCATTCTCTACGGGCTCTACGGGTCAAAAAAACTTGGCTCGTTTGTTCGGTTCAGCCGTGCTCGAGAACGCTAAAGCCACACCCGTAGCCGCGATCAACTCCGCCGCTTGATCTCCACGGCTTCGAGAGTGCCGTCGTTGGCGAGAACGTAGACGATCTCGCCGGCTTCGACCATCGCCGAACGCAGACCCGAACCGATCTTGCGACGGGCGACGAACCGACCGTCGCTTTGGGCGAGAACGTGCAGGTAGCCTTCGGCGTCGCCGAGGAGCAGGTAGTTGCCGAACGCCGTCGGGCTCGTCAGCTTGCGGTTCTTGAGTGCTTCCTGCTGCCAGACCACGGTCGCGGTTGCTTGGTTCACGGCCGTCACCACGTCGTCGTCCGAGACGACGTACACTTGGCCGTAGCCGCCGGCGAGGTCGAGGAAGGAGGATGCCGGCATCTCCCAAAGGACGTTGCCGTCCCGGGGCCGCAGCGCCTTCAGCCGACCCTGGTAGCTGACCGCAAACAACGCCGTCAACCCGGGCATGAGCAGGGGCGAGCCATCCACATCTACCAGCCGATCCAACTCGGTTCGGCCCTCCGGCAGCATGATGCGGTGATCCCAGACGAGCGCGCCGGTCTCAATGTCGAGTGCGCTCACCCGACCGTCTCCGAATCCGGCGAATACCAAACCGTCGCCGAGCGTCGGCGTCGCCGTGCCCCGCAGCGTCAACAGCGGGACCTGGTTGTCGTACGACCAGCGCGTGGCGCCGTCGGTCGCCTCCAGTGCCACCAAGCGACCGTCGCTGGTCTGGGCCATGACCGCCCCGCCGCCGCCCACGGGACTGGACAGCACTTCGCTGGCCACGGGCTTGCGCCACAACTCGGCCCCGTCGCCCGCATCCAAGGCGATCACCTCGCCGCGGATCGTGCCGATGAGCACCCGGCCCTCCCCCAAGCCGACGCCACCGGTCAGGAAGGATGGATCGCGCCGGTCCCAGAACTCGAAGAAGGGGCGTCGATCCGGCTTTCCTATGGACACCGACCAGATGTTCTTGCCGCTGAACCGATCGAGCGCAACCACCCGACCGTAGCCGTCCGCCGCAAACACCCGGTCGGCAACGACCGCGGGTGCCAGACGCAGGTACTTGCGGCCCAGACCACGGCCGACTTTGGTCCGCCAGCGCCTTTCAATGTCGGCTTCGACGGCGAACTCCTCGAGTGGCGTGGGCTCGCCTGCCTTCGCGTCGTCGTCGGGCTCGTCGATGAACGGCAGGAACGAGAAGAAACTGCATCCGCCAAGGACGGCGGTTGCGGCGATGGCAGCGAATCGTTTGGCGTTCATCATTGCAGGGTTTCGACCAGGCTTGCCAGCTTGAGTTCCACAAATTCGACACCCAACACGCGGTTGGTCGGGTCGCGACCGGCTGCCTCGATCGCGCTTCGGTACGCCGCCTCCGCTCGAGCGTTGTCCCCACGCGCGACGTAGACGTCGCCGGAGAGTTCGGCGACGTGGGCTTCTAGTCCGGGACTGCGGACGAGGGCGAGTTCGGCTTCGCAATCGTCGAGGCGGTTGAGTTGGTACAGCACCTTGGCGGACCGATAGCGGGCGATATCCCTCAGCGGCGCCGCGTTTGCCAAGGCGACCGCCCGTTCCAGCAAGGCCAGCGCTTCCTCCCAATCCTCCTCCTCCGCCTGATCGGAGGCCCGGTAGAGCAAGGTGAACACATGGTAGCCGCTGCCCTCGAACTCGGTGTCGATGGTGGCCACCTCCTCGTCCGTCGACACGCCTTCGGCACGCGCATCCACATAGGATTGGAAAGCCTCGGAAGCCGCATCCGCCCGATCGGACCGGTAGTCCTGGTAGAACCGCCAGCCGACCACGGCAGCGACCGCCAGCGCCAGGCCAATCACCAGCGACGCGCCGTTCTGGTCCCACCAGCGTTTGAGCCGCTCCGCTTGCTCCTCGTCGGTCAGGTAGTCTGCCATATCAACGCCTTAGCTCTCCTACTTGTCTTTGTCTTCAACTTATCTTCAACGTCTTCAACGCGGGGAAACACGGTCAGACGAACCGAGTTCCTCAACCGCGTCCATTGCCGTGTCTTCACGGGTCGAGGCACGCGGGGTCGCTAGCCCGCATTTCTCACCAGGCCGCTTGTCGGCATCAAAAAGCTCTTGGGTTTCACTAGTTTGACCGCGATGTCGATGATCGTGCCGATGGCGGACTGCGCTGGCCGCGCCCGCCCGCGCTTCGCGCGGAGGCCCTCGCGGGTCTTTTGGCCCCGTGTACACACGGGCCGTGTGTGCACGGGGCCAAAATCCTCCGCGATCATCACGGCCCCTGGTGAGAAATGCGGGCTAGCGCTCCCCACGTACTCCGCTGCCGCCTGCAGATCCTCGACATTCATCAGGTTGACCCTCGCGCTGGAGCGAATGTCGCGCTTGATCCTAGCCCGCATTTCTCACCAGGCCGCTTCTCGGCGTCAAAAGAGCTCATGGTTTCAAGAAGTTGACCGCGATGCCAACGATCGTGCCGGTTGCAGACTGCGCTGGCCGTGCCCTCGCGGGTCTTTTGGCCCCGTGTACACA
>JAKZRQ010000267.1:0-8127 GCA_047518105.1 Pseudomonadales bacterium
CAGGCTTGCCAACCGCGCTAGGCACCGCCGTCGTCGCCCTCTCATCCCGCATCTGACCTCCGCCAGGAGCGCGCCCCGGAGAATCGCCGCCCACGCCGAGTTCGCAAAGCGAACTCGAACGCGCTCCGTCAGGAGCGCGCCTCCGGGGTCGACGCCCACGCCGAGTTCGCAAAGCGAACTCGAACGCGCTCCGTCAGGAGCGCGCCTCCAGGGTCGACGCCCGCGCCGAGTTCGCAAAGCGAACTCGAACGCGCTCCGTCAGGAGCGCGCGCGTTAGTTGGTCCCGAAATACCGCGCCGACAACGTCCGCTGGTTCTCGTAGATCGAACCTTGGTACGGCGCGACCGGTAGCGGCATCCGTACCGGCACATCCTCCAGGCGTGGTTGCAGGGTTGGCTCCCCATGCACCATGCGGTCGTTGAAGTCGTCCAAGTTCGCCAAGTGCTCGATGCCTGCCAGCGGCCAGGCGTCGGCTGCCGCGTACTCGTAGAACAGCACCCGGCGTCGCCGGTGGGATTGGTTCAACCCGGAGCCGTGTACCAGGCGGGCGTGGTGGACGGTCATGGATCCCGCGCGACCGTGCAACTCCCGGGCTTTGGAGACGTCGAGTCCCGCGCGGGCGACATCGATGGCGCCGCAGAATGCGCCGTTGCTGTGGTGATCGTAGACGGGTCCGGTGTGCGAACCAGACAGCACGCGCACCGGGCCGTTGTCCGCGTCCATGTCGTCGAGCAGGATGGCGACCGCCAATACGTCCTGGTTGGTGTGGGGATAGAACGCCCAGTCCTGGTGCCATTCCACCGGTGAGCCGTAGTCGGCCGCCTTCATGTTGATCTTGCCGCCGGCGCGCAGGCGGATGTTCTTGCCGATCAGCGGCGCAAGCGCAGCCATGATCCGTGGATGGGCGGCGAGTTCGCGGTAGAACGGATGGGCGAGATGCGGGCGCTTGATTCGACGCACCCGGGGCGCGTCGGGCCGATGCGATGGTTCGAGATCGAGGAGGTCGGTGTGGGTGTCAATGCCGGACGCAGCGGCGACGATTTCATCGGTGACCCGGCGCAGGGTCGCGAGGGTATGGTCGTCGAGAACGTTCTCGATGAGGGTGTAGCCGTCGTCGCGGTACTGGGCGATCTGCGCTTCGGTCAACATCTCCAAAGTCCTGGGTGGAGCCTTGCCATTTTCACACCGATGACCATTTATACACTGATGAACATTTCCACACCGATGGCCATTTTCTCATCGATGACTCACTGATGAATAGTTGCACGCGACTCGATGTGCCCGACGTGTCCAACCACCCTATTTGGTAAGGCGCAGCCGCGCAGCCGCCACCGCCGTCTGTCCGCCGGAGTATCATCCCGCGATGCGTCCACAGGAGATGAGATGACCACGCGCTGGGGAATTCTCGCCACGGGCCGGATCGCCCGCAAACTTGCCGACGCGGTCGTCGCGTCGCAGACGTCGGAACTGGTTGCGGTGGGCAGCCGGACCCAAGACGCGGCCGATGCTTTCGCTCGCGACTACGCATTGCCCCAAGCCGCTTCCCACGGCAGCTACGACGGGCTCCTGGCGGACGAGAACGTCGACGTGATCTACGTCTCCACGCCCCATCCCCAGCATGCCGAGTGGACCATCAAGGCGCTGGAAGCGGGCAAGGCCGTACTGTGCGAGAAACCGATGGGCGTCAACCATCCCGAGGTGATGGCGATGGTGGAGACGGCGGCATTCCACAACCGCTTTCTCATGGAAGCGTTCATGTACCGCACGCATCCGCAGACCGCGAAGGTGGTGGAACTGATCCGCGACGGCGCCATCGGCGAGGTGCGCCAGATGAACCTAAGCCACGGCTTCGCCTCGTCCTTCAACCCCGAAAGCCGCTTGCACAGCAACGAACTCGCCGGCGGCGGCATCATGGACGTGGGCTGCTACCCGGTGTCCATGGCCCGTCTGCTGGCGGGCGAGGAGCCGGACGAGGTTGCCGGCTTCGCGCATTTGAGCGAAACCGGTGTCGACGGATGGGCGTCCGGCTTGTTGCGCTTCCCGGGCGGCATCATCGCGCGGGTGTCGACGGCGGTGTCCTTGAGCCTGGACAACTGCGTGCAGGTGTTCGGCTCGCGCGGTTCGATCCATGTCGACCTGCCTTGGGGCGGCTCGCGTGCCGACGGCACTTGGCGCTTCGAGCTGGTATGTGGTGGTGAGCGGGAGACTCTGAGCGGTCGGGCAAAGCCAACATTCGAGCTGGAGGTGGACGCGGTGGCCGAAGCTTTGGATGCCGGTGCCATCGAATCCCCGCACATGACCTGGGAGGACAGCCTGGGCAATGTGCGGGTGCTTGACCGGTGGCGCCAGCAAGCCGGCGTGCATTTCGACTTCGAGAAGCCACAACGGCGAACGACGCCGGTACATGGCCGGCCGCTCACGGTGCGCCGGCGGACGATGCGTCACGGTCGGGTGGCGGGCATCGACAAGCCGATCTCACGGCTGGTGATGGGTTGCGACAACCAGCCCAACATCCTCCACGCCTCGGTGATGTTCGACAACTATTTCGAATACGGTGGCAATACCTTCGACACCGCGCACATCTACGGTGGTGGACGGATGGAGCAGTTGTTGGGGTCGTGGATGGCGAATCGCGGCATTCGCGACGACGTGGTGGTCATCGGCAAGGGCGCACACACGCCTGCCAACTTTCCGGATCGCGTCGGTCCAGAGCTCGAGGTGACCTTGGAGCGCCTGCAGACCAATTCAGTCGACCTGTATTTCCTGCACCGCGACAACGGGGACGTCCCGGTGGATGAATGGATCGACGCGTTGAACGCGGAACGGGCGGCTGGCCGAATCACCGCATTCGGCGCATCGAACTGGTCCCTTGCGCGGGTTCGGGAAGCCAACGCCTACGCCCGGGATCATGGGCGGGCGCCGTTCTCGGCGGTCTCCAACAACTTCAGCCTCGCGCGCATGGTCGACCCGGTTTGGCCGGGTTGCATCTCGGCTTCGGACGACGACTGGCGCGCTTGGCTCGAGGCGGAGCAGATGCCCCTGTTCCCTTGGTCGAGCCAGGCGCGCGGATTCTTCACGGCGCGGGTGGACGCGCTGCGCGCGGCTGCCGGCGCGGGGCAGACCGTCGTCGTTCGCCATGGCAACCAGCCGAGCGACGAAGAACTGCGCCGCTGCTGGTTCTCCGAGGACAACTTCGAGCGTCGTGCGCGGGCCGTGGAGCTTGCCCGGGAACGGGGCATCGCACCCATCCACATCGCCCTGGCCTATGTGCTGAACCAGCCGTTCCCCTGTTTCGCCTTGATCGGGCCGCGCCTGTTGGCAGAGACGCGCAGTTCGCTCACGGCGCTCGGTGTCGAACTCGGCACGGGCGAGCGCAGTTGGCTTGACCTCGAGTCGGATTCGCGCTGACGTCGCCTGCGCGGGTTGAATCGCGGCGGACGGACGACCGGTCGTGCCGCACCTCGGACCGGCATCCTATTCTTGGTCGCTCGAAATGGAGATGGCCGCGCCTACCGGTTCGATGCAGCGACTCTCCTTGTTGCGGGCATTGCCCACGTACGCCGACACGGGTACCGCCGCGAGGTCGTCGAGGATTCGCGGCGCGAACAGTTCGTTGAGGTGGTTCGGCGTCGTGCTGCGATCCATCCACGTTCGGGCGCCGCTTGGGGACAGCATGACCGGTTGACGGTCGTGCAGGAATTCGAGCTTGCTGTCTACTTCGGTGGTGACGATGGCGAAGCTGGTGATCGCTTGCTCGCCGTCCCGGCTGCGCCAACGGTCCCAGACCCCGGCGAGCAGCATCCCGCCCTCCTCTGGACGTATGTAGTAGGGGTATCGGTGGCGTCCATCCTTCTGCCACTCGTAGTAGCCGCTCACCGGGACGAGGCATCGCCGACGGCGGAAGGGCTCCCGGAAGGTGCTCGATCGCGCAAGCGACTCCGCCCTGGCGTTGAACGTTGCGTACTTCGGCTTGGCTGTCCTGGACCAGTACGGCGTGAGCCACCACGTTGCTGGCACGGCCTCCAATTCGTCGCTGCCGGGAGCGTCGTGGCGCACGATCCACGCCGTTTCCGTGGGCGCCGTGTTGTAGTTCGGCTCGCCGGGGAATGGATGCCCCACCAGTTCTTCGTAGACTTGGTTCAACGGGTCGTCGGTCGCGTTGAATCGTCCGCACATCCGGGTGGTCCCCTAGAATCCTTGAGCATGCCGAATGTTGACACTTGGGTTGCATACGAACACCGGTGGGCAGCGCTCTTGCACGGCTCGCGCAGCGAGACGCACTAACTCTTGTCCAAGGACTGCGCATGTCGGCGCGTTGCATTCGAGGATCCGACCATACGCCGTCTGCCACCGTGGGGCACCCGCGCTTCCCAACGCCGGTTGCCGACCGCTCGGCCATTGGACAAACTGCATCGCGCAAACCGCGCCTGGCCGGCGCGGACCGAACCAACGACGAAGGAAACTCGAACGATGGCATCGCCGAAAAGGATCGCGGTCACCCTGCCCATGGGACCCAAGCTCTCGGACTCGATCACCCTTGTCAAGTGGGCGCAGGAGAACGGCTTCGACGATGTCTGGTTCAGCGACGCCATGGCGCCGGACAGTCTGACCATGGCAGCCGCTGTCGCGCCGTACACCGGGCAAATGCGCGTTGGCGTGGCCGTGACGCCGGTCTACACGCGCACGCCGGCGGTGTTCGCCGCGACCGCCAATGTCCTCGCGCAACTCTCGCGCAACTCCTGCCTGGCCGCTTCGTGCTGGGGCTCGGCTCGTCGAGCCAAGCGATCATGGAGCGCTTCAACGGGGTCGCCATGGATGAAGCCGCTCACGCGCGTGAAGGAGACGGCCATCATCGTGCGATCCATGCTTGCCGGCGAAAAGTCCGACTTCGACTTGACCACGTTGAAGACCCAGGGCTACCGGCAGGCGCCGCTGCCGCAACCGCCGCCCATCTACTTGGCCGCGCTCAGGCCCAAGATGATCGAGATGGCCGCCGAGTTCGGCGACGGCGTGGTGTTCAACCTGTGGCCGCAGCAGGCGCTGCCGAAGATGATGGAGCATGTGGAGATCGGCGCCAAGCGCGCCGGCAAGCGCGTCGAGGATATCGAGATCGTCAACCGCTCCATGGTGATGGTGACCGACGACATCGAGGACGCCAAGGCGCGGTTTCGCAACCACTACGCGCCGTACTACGCCAACCCGGTGTACAACAACTTCCTCAAATGGGCGGGCTACAAGGACGAGGCCGAAGGGGTGCTGGCGGGCTGGGCCGCGCGCGACCGGGAGCTGTCCACCGGCTCGATCACCGACGAGATCATCGACGCCGTGGGCATTATCGGCGACGTCGACAAGGTACATCGGCGAATCCGGGAAGATGCCGCCGCCGGTATCGACACCACCATCGTTTCACCCATCGGACAAATGCCCCTCGAGGATGCGATGCCCACCTTCGAGGCGTTTACGGCGGATCGGTTCAGCTTCTCGACGACTTAGGCCAGTCGTTGCTGGGGTTGCCTGCCGCGCCTGACAAGCCTGGACCTTGTCGATATAGTGATCGGCCGTGAGCGGCTAATCGGAAACAACATGAAGGTAGACGGCGGCATCGGCTGGGATCTCAAGACGGTGGGCGCACAAGCCGAGGAGCTTGAGGAGATGGGCTACAGCGGCATCCAGTCGGCGGAGACAGGCCACGATCCCTTCCTGCCGTTGGCGTTCGCCGCCCAGCAGACCAAGAAGATCGATCTGATCACCGGCATTGCGGTGGCGTTCGCCCGCACACCGATGCTGCTCGCCCAGATTGGCCACGATCTCAACGCCACCTCCGAAGGCCGCTTCGTGCTCGGCGTCGGTTCGCAGATCCGCGCCCACATCACCAAGCGGTTCAGCATGCCCTGGTCCTCGCCGGCGGCACGGATGCGCGAGTTCATTCTCGCCATGCGCGCGATCTGGGCGAATTGGCACGAAGGGGAGCCCTTGCAGTTCACGGGACGGTTCTACACGCACACGTTGATGACGCCGTTCTTCACACCCTCCAACAAGGAGTTCGGCGCTCCCCGGGTATTCCTCGCCGCCGTTGGGCCCTTGATGACGGAGGTTGCGGGGGAAGTGGCCGACGGCATCATCGTGCACGCCTTCACCACCGAGAAGTACCTGCGCGAGACCACGCTGCCGGCGCTGGAACGCGGATTCGCCAAAGCCCGGGCTTCGGGCGTGGAGAAGTCGCGCGCGGACTTCGAAATCTCCTACCCGTGTTTCGTGGTCACCGGTCGGGACGAACGCGAATTGGAAGCCTCCAAGCGGACGACCTGCCAGCAGATCGCCTTCTATGGCTCCACCCCGGCCTACAAGCCCGTGCTCGACAGCATCGGAGCGGGCGAGCTGCAAGGCGAACTCAATGCCCTGTCCAAGCAGGGACGCTGGGTGGAAATGGGCAACCTGATCGACGAAGACGTCATGCGTGAGTTCTCGGTGGTGGCGGAGCCGGATGGGATTGCCGCTGGCATCAAGTCGCGTTTCGGCAACGTGGTGGACCGGACTTCGGCGGCCTACGCACAATTGCCCAAGGAGGCCCGGGCACGCATCATTCGGGAGCTGACTGCCGCGTAGCTCACTGGCGGGCGGATCAGCCATCGAAGAGCCTCCAAGGTTTTCTTTCTTCACTATCTCTTCACTTTCTCCGTGCGACAGGTATAATCCGCCGTCCGTTCTGACGACAGTCAAGATAGGACGCCATGATCAACCGCTGGGCAACCGGTAGAACGGCGCCTCTGGCGCCCCTACAAGCTACGGACCGCAGCATGCTAGTCGTGTTGGCCACGTTGATGCTGTGCACTTGGCTTCTGCCGATCAACGCCGGCCACATCGAGGTGGCGCTCTCCATCCCTGCGGCGACGGCGGAGAGGCCTACTTGGGGTGATCAACGCCAGGCATTCAGTGGCCGCCTCGTGCGGGGCTACGGACTCGACGAGGCCGTGGCGGATGAGTTCGCTGAATGGATTCTGGAAGCGTCCACACGGCAGCGACTCGCGCCTGAACTGATCGCGAGCCTGGTCATGACCGAGAGCTCGTTCCGCAAAGATGCCCGTTCTCACGTCGGTGCCGTGGGCCCGGCCCAAGTGCAGCCCGACCTATGGAGCAAGTTTTGCGGGGCCGATCTCCACAATCCCGAGGAGAACATCTATTGCGGCGCGCAGATCCTCGCGCACTACGAGAACGTTTGCCGGCGTGAGTCGGACACCTTGGAGGCGGCCAAGGCCTGCGCGTTGCGCTCCTACAACGCAGGTTTCCACAACCAGGACAATGTCTACTTCAAGCAGGTCCACAAGCGCTACGCGGCCAAGATCGACCGCTACCGCAGTCCCCTCATCGAGGCTGAACAGGCTGTGGATGTGCCGTCGTGATGCTCGCGTTGCAGTGATTCACGCCTAGGAATCGGCCACCTCGTAGATCGATCTGTCTGCGAAGGACTCTAGCCCGCATTTCTCACCAGGCCGCTTGTCGGCGTCAAAAAGCTCTTGGGTTTCACTAGTTTGACCGCGATGTCGATGATCGTGCCGATGGCGGACTGTGCGCTGGCCGCGCCCTCGCGGGTCTTTTGGCCCCGTGTGTACACGGGGCCAAAATCCTCCGCGATCATCACGGCCCCTGGTGAGAAATGCGGGCTAGAGGACGCCGAAAGCGGCGATTCCATGGGTAGCTTCGCCCAGGATGCCGCCGACAAACGCCAGCTGACCCGGGAGGCCATGGATGCATTCGCGATCGCGCGTCGGTAAACAAGGCGCGCCACGCCATGGACTCCGGGTCGCTCGATGCCGAGATCAGCGCCATGAACGAGGCGGTCGAGGACGAGCAGCCCCGACGCGCCAGGATCGATCGCATCCCGAGCCTGCGTCCTGCGTTCAAGAAGGACGGGACCATCACGGCGGCGAATGCCAGCTCCATCTCGGACGGCGCGTCCGCGCTCGTGATCGGCGGCGAAGCCGCCGCCCTAGCCCGCATTTCTCACCAGGCCGCTTGTCGGCGTCAAGAAGCTCTTGGGTTTCACTAGTTTGACCGCGATGTCGATGATCGTGCCGATGGCGGACTGCGCTGGCCGCGCCCTCGCGGGTCTTTTGGCCCCGTGTACAC
>JAKZRQ010000268.1:0-9085 GCA_047518105.1 Pseudomonadales bacterium
CTAGCCCGCATTTCTCACCAGGCCGCTTCTCGGCGTCAAAAGAGCTCATGGTTTCAAGAAGTTGACCGCGATGCCAACGATCGTGCCGGTTGCAGACTGCGCTGGCCGTGCCCTCGCGGGTCTTTTGGCCCCGTGTAAACACGGGCCGTGCGCGCACATGCTCCCTCAACCGTAGGCCCCGCTATGCTCTCGGTTGCGAGCACGCGCACGTGCCCGTTGTGTACAACGGGGCCAAAATCCTCCGCGATCATCACGGCCCCTGGTGAGAAATGCGGGCTAGGACGCCGCAAGGGCGTCCCCTACAGTTGCGGACGCCAGCGCACCTGCAATCCGACCTGGCGAGGCTCGGTCAACACGCCCTTGGCAAAGCCCTCCGCAGCATTGAAAGCCCAGTCGGGTCGGAACCCGGGGACGTATTCCACGAACCCGATTTCGTCCAGGGCGTTCTGTACGTAGACCGTTGCAGACCACTGCTCGTTGACCGATGTCCACGCGGCGCGCAGATCCAGTCGGTCGTAGGCTGGCATCAGGTTGGACGCGGCGTTCTGCACCAGCGCGTAGCGGTCGCCGGTGTAGCTCCACGTGCCGAGGAGTTGAACGGAGCCGTCGACACCCGTCACGTCGAGATCGTGAACGACCGTGACCGCGGCCTTGTGCTTGGCCTGTTGCGGCAGTTTGCCGTCCTTCAGGTTCCTCGGCTTGATGTAGGGCCTCGTTCGCTCTTCGCCCGTCTGCCAGTCGAGGTACGTCCACATGCCGACTACCGGATCGGGATCGTCCTGCACGACCGTCGAGAACTCGCCCAGCATGGAGTCGAGGTAGGCGTAGTAGCCGCTCACACGCGTACTGTCGTTCAGGAAGTAGGTCAACTCGAGATCGAGCCCGTAGATCGACGTGCCGTCCACGTTCGTGGTGAACTCCACCAGGGGGCTTGAAGACGTCGCCTCGACCGCCTGGGGGTAGCCGGCTTCGACGGCATCCATGATGGCGCTGATCTGGAAGCCGTCGTAGTCGTTGTAGTAGCCACCCGCCGTCAGCATCAGCCGATCATCGAGGAAGAGTCCCTTCAAGCCTGCTTCGTAGTTGATCACCGTCTCCTCTTCGATCGGCGGGAAGATGCCAGCGGTCTGGGAAGGCAATCCGCCGGCCCGGTAGCCCGTGGAGACCCGCCCGTAGAAGAGGGTCTGCGTCCCCTCGGGTCTGTACTCGACGTTGCCGTTGTAGATGATCTTATCCCATTCCTGGATCCTGCCGACGCAGTCGGTGACGCATCCCGTGCGGGCCATGCGTGCCCGCTCGGCGAACGCCTGGTTCCAGAAGTTCAACAGCGGGACGGCATCCCCAGTGCTCTGGCAGGTCGGGTGACCCGGCGGGCAGGAAGTGGCGTAGGCGAAGTCCGAGCCCTCGGTCTGGATGTTCGTGTCGCGGGTGTAGCGCAAGCCACCCGACACCGTCCACTGGTCATCCAGGCCGTATTCGACATGGGCAAATGCCGCCTGCGTCTCCTGGATGCTGTCGTTCTGGGATCCATTGGTGGTGGTGAAGTCCGTTTGACCGGAGGGCGGACAGAGAATCTGCCGGCCCTCGCCAAGGGACTCGGCAAACGGCCCTTCCGGGTCCTCCAACTGCGGCGCTATGATCTGGTTGAAGTAGTCCTGGCAGTCGGCGTAGCCGAGAGCCTGCGCTCTCTCGTCGGCCGAGCCGAACCGCCACGTGTGGCCGAAGCCCTGGCGGGCGTCGGCCCAACTCGTCGTTCCCTCGTAGTCGTAGGCGCCGACAATGAAATTGAACGGGCCGTCGTAGTTCGAGATGAGTTGAATCTCGTGGGAGGCTTCGTCGTTGCCGTAGGGGAAGCCGATACGACCGTCGCTCGTTCCCCAGGGGAACAGCGCCTGGCACTCTTCGAGGCTCATCGAGTCGAGGCAGTCCTCCGGCACGCTCTCCTCGCCGGGAATGCGATCCGTGTAGTCGGCGTCGTGGGAACTCCATTCATCGAGTCGGGTCGTGCCATAGGTATAGCGCAGCACCAGTTCGGGGGTGACAGCGTAGTCCGCTACCAGCGACCAACCCTCGCGGTACGTATCCTCATAGGCAGGCCGGTTCGCCAGGACCTTGTTCTCGATGTCGTCGCATCGGTTCGCCGGGACGTTCTTGCCGCATTTCTCTACCGCCGGATTGGGCTTGTCGTAGAGATAGAACGCGAAGTTGTTCATCTCCTCGTTGCAGATGAACAGCGGGTCGTTGGGATCCCTCGAACGCGGATCCAGGGAGTCCCGCCACGAGAAGCAGACCGTGTTCGAGTCCCTTGGCGCATCGCGCAGCAGGAGCGGTACGCGGGTATAGCCGGTGTCCTGGGAGTTGTTGTAGCCGAGGTGTACATCGAACCGGTCGCCGTGCAACCGCAGTTGCTGGCGGATGCTCCACGCTTGCGGTGCGTCGTTGTCCGGCCCTGTCCCCGCGTTCTCCTGGGCGCCCTGGCCGTCGTGGTACGTCGCCGTGGTTCGGAAGCTCAAGTAGTCGGTCAGCGGGCCACCGCCGGCGATCCCGTAACGCTGGCTGAACTGGTCCGTGTATTCCACCAGGGTGTCGAGATCCCAGTCGTCCGTCGGCCGGATGGAGTGGACCGAGATTGCGCCGGCGATGGAGTTCCGTCCGTGCAGCGTGCCCTGGGGGCCGCGTGCCACCTCCACCCGTTCGACGTCGAACAAGCCATCGAGGACGCCGGTATGGCTCGTGTGGTAGACCCCGTCCACGTAGGTCGCGACGGCCATGTTGCCCTGCAACTCACCCGCCCCGCGGTTGCCCATGCCCCGAATCACGGTGCCCGAGCCCTTGCGGTTGTGAGTCTCCCCGAACTGCAGCCCCGGTACCAACTGTTCCAAGTCGTCGCCGCGGGTCAGGCCGAGTTCTTCAATCATCTGTGAGTTGAAGGCGGTCATGATCATCGGCACGTCGAGGATGTCCTCCTCGCGCTTCTCGGCGGTGACGGTGATGACTTCGATCCGCCGATCGTCGTCGGCCTCATCGTCGCCTGTTTGGGCCAATGCCATGGTCGGCAGTACCGCCAAGCCAAACGCGCATAGTGCCCCGGTCGTTTTGTAAAGCACCCTCAACATAACCATCTCCCCTTGCGGTCCTTCTCGCAACCCACACTATCACA
This sequence comes from Pseudomonadales bacterium, assembly GCA_047518105.1. Classification (GTDB taxonomy): domain Bacteria; phylum Pseudomonadota; class Gammaproteobacteria; order Pseudomonadales; family Azotimanducaceae; genus VXYL01. The sequence goes on from JAKZRQ010000268.1 coordinate 3,161, forward strand.
GGCGTTGTGCCGGTTCCGGTGTCTCGGACGACAGCAGCGAAGAAACGTACCCAATTTTACGAGCGGGATAGGTGTGGTCGCCACTATGCCCTGCCGGCTCTGGCCACGGTCGCGGTGCTTCAAGCCGCCGGGATGGTTGCACGGTGGGTGGGCTTTTGGATGGGTGATCCATTCGAACCGGTGTCGCTGGCTTCGTTCGTGCTGCTCGATGTGTTGGTGAGCCTATTTGCGTGGACCTCGATGGTGGTGCTGCTGGCGGCGGGTTTGCGTTACCGAATGGCTGTTCTAGCTCAGACACATTTGGCACGGAAACGGCGCTGACGATTTGAGCGACGCCGGGGCTGGCGAAAGCCGCCCCGGCGCCGGATCGGGTAGCCTCCAGTGAACGCGAACCCACTGGGAAAGGAAACCCGACCCATGAACATGGAGTCCATGCGAATCCGATCGTACCGCAGCTTCAAGGTCGACGAACACGTGCCGGCTATGGCCGCGGCGCGGTACCGGACGCTGAAGGCGTACGACCGGCTCCGGGCGGCGGGCTGCGACGAGGGCGTCGCGCTGGAGCAGCTCGGGATCAGCCGGCGCACGCGGTATCGGTGGCAGGCCGCGCTGGCCGACGACCATGTGATCGTACCGCCCGCCCTAATAACGCCCCCCAAATAAATTGTGATTCGAGACATGTATCTTGCAGGGCCCTGTGCGATTCCTACAACCGATGCATCCGGGACAACTGCGCGAGTTCTACCGTGTCGTGTCGGATGTGACCAGTCGCCGATCGGCCTTGGACCAGTGCGTGCTACGCGAGGGGCCGCCCGGCACTGGTGGCGGGCGGCCCGGCGGTGGCGGAGGGTCCGGCGGTGGCGGCGGCGGAGATGACGGCGATGACGGTGACGGAGATGACGGCGATGGCGACGGACCCACTCATAGAGTGGCGCGGTGCGCACGAACGCTGGACACGGAGTATGGGCGCTATGTGCCGGAACATCCCAACGTCTTGGCAGAAAAGATAGTGGACGGTATGATCGTCGAGTCCACACAGCGGGGTTTCTTCCCCGCAGTTGGATATGAAGCCCAAGCGGCGGCCTTCGCGGCATTTTACGTTTTCTCGCGGCTGCCGGGGAAGCCGCCGCCGGCTCTTCCGCAATATGTCCCCTCGGATGTTCGCGAAGATCCGATCCAAGGAGCGTGCAGGTACGAGATAACTGTAGAGACCTTTTGGTCGATGTACACAGGCCCATATGTGTCGCAAGAGCGCTACGATACCGTCATGGACCGGATGCTGACGACCGTCAACACCCGCTTCCCTTGGAACGTATACCACGCCATCGTGCGCAACAGCATCAAATGGGGAAAAGAGGTGTTGAGATGAAGAAGATACATGCAACCATCGTCGTAGCGTTTTGCGGTGCGGCACTCGGTACCGCTGCCGCTTTGGCAAACGACGCAGCAGCAGGTGGCTTGTTGGAAGCCGATTACGAGGAGTTTGCGGAGACAGGGGTGCTCGATCCGGAACTCTCCAACCTGAAGGCAGACGATATGGTGTTGCGGGGGATCACCAACGGCCGGCCACGCATCGTCGAACTGACGGTGCTAGCCATGGCCGAGGAAGCCAATCGACGTGTGCTAGACCTAGCGGTTGTCGCCCGGAGTTTCTCGCTGGTGCCGGGGCTGAAGGAGTTCCTGATCGGCTACTGGCATGACAACATCGGCGACGATTGGGACGGGCCGGCCGCTGTTGTGCCAACGATCCTCGCGGTGCACTTCCCCGGCGACGAAGACGTATACCGTTTGATTTGGGATCAACACGCGTTGACCGGAAACGTGTTCGGGACGCTGTCGGTCCTCAACGCCGGGCGGTTCAGGACGCCCGAAGCCGACTGGTTGAGAATCGAAAGTCTCTCCAGCGACGACGTGTTGATTTTCGCTGCCGGAGCGCTCGGCATCGCCATGTCCAAGCCCGAAGAGGGGCTCGACGCTCTGATCTCGTCGTTGAGAAGCAATCCCCTAAGTGTGGAGATGCGGGCGACACGGGACGCTATTTCTGCATACGGCCCTGAAGCGATACCGGTGCTTCAGGATGCGATCGAAAACGGCGATCTCGGCCCGCGGGGCGTCAACATGCTTTCCGAAGAGATCCGAAAACCGCCACTGTAGTACCCGCTCGCCTTAAGAAATAGGTTCTTTTCGCCCGCCCCCTGCTGCTGCCGCCGAAGGACGAGCGGCGTTTGGGCAACGGATAGCGGCGCAGGCGCCGGGAACTTGGTGAGGCAAGGCGGGAGCCGTTCCCTGTGCATGGCGCCCCCACCGCCCTGCGACTCTACCGACTCCTGCATACGGATGTGTCCCTTGCCACCTGGCGATACGCGCGACACAGCAAAACACTCTTCCTTCTCGCGGATGTAGTCGATCACGGTCTCTCTAGGCAAGCCCGCTGTGCGTGCAATCCCTGCGACTGTACGCCACCGCCTACGCTTGCCACTAACCGGCGGCGAAGACCCCTCTAAACGCCCGCTTCATTTTCTCCCCCCAACTGGATCCTCGAGCATCACGTTAACCGCTTCACTATGTTCTAGCTCAGACACATTTCGCACTCAGGCGACGATAGTCGGCTAGTGCGGCACCGGGCACGGGAGCACCCGCGCCGGTGCCGGATCGGGTAGCCTCCAGTGAAGACCAATCCACTTCGTTTGGCGACGGCGGCACGGCCACCACGTTGGGCGGGAACGCGGACGGTTGCCACCAGGTCCGGACGATTGTTCAGCGACAATCAAGATGAGAACGCGTGTTGCCTCATCCGAGAATACTCCCGAGTCCGGACAACGTTGCCTCATCAAAATGTCCCGAAGGCATCCTAGACCAACTGTTCACGGACGGGTAACCGGAGGTCGATGTTCGGCAGCTGGACGGCATGCTGTGACGAAGATGCCACCGCTGCGGCCCGCGGCCTTCACCGTCGACGGCTTGCCGACGTGCAGCGACGTTCCCGGCGACCTCGGTTCGACGGTTCTATTCCGCCTCCGCGACGTACTCCGCGACTGGCAACTCGCCGAACACCATCGCAGTCGCCTTCTCCCTGCGCCGGCCTTTGACCCGCCGCTGCACGGTGCGCAGGAGACCGTCCGGGTACTCGTCCGGATGGGCCGACTGAAGCCGCTCCAGCAACTGGCGGCTGGTACTCCACGGCTCGGCCTCGAGCCGGCATGCAACTGTTCCGTGACCTTGACCAGCGGGTCCGGTCGCCGCCGCTCGTGCTTCGGCTTGGTGGGCGGCCTGGCCGTCGGCCTGACTTCTCCTTCCGCCCAGGCAGTCCGCAGGCCGGCGAGGAACTGCTCGAGCGGCGGGACCGCCGTGTCCTCGGGTTCGGTGGCCGGCTGGTCGGCGAGTTCTACGACGCCCTGCTGATGCGCCCGTATTTGCCGAAGCAGCCGGATCGGATCCAGCGTGCGGGCCAGTTCGGCGACGCGTTCGCCCACGGCGGCGGGCGTCCTCGGGTCGGCGAGCAGCCGCTGGCCCGGTGTCGCAGGCGCGTGATAGCGCTTGCTCACGCGCGCGCCGTCGCGCCGCTTCGATGCCAGCTTGAACGACGGCTGGAAGAGGTTGACGTACAGCCTCGTTGTCGCGTACAGCCGGGACAGCGCCGCCGCGACCTCGATGCCCTCCAGGCGGCGGTAGCCCACGATGCGCCGGACCACCGCGCCGTTCTTCTGCTCGACGAAGGTCTGGTCGTTCTTGCGCCACGGCCGGCAGCGCGTGAACACGATCCCGGCGTCCCGGCAGTAGTCGCGCAGCGTCTCGTTGATGAACACGCTGTCGCTGTCCGTGTCGAACCCGAGCAGCTCGAACGGCATCAGCCTGCGGACCTCGCCCAGCACCTCGCGGAGCAGCGTCTGCTCGCGGTACAGCACCGGCGCGCACTCGGTCCAGCCCGTGGCGATGTCGGTGACCACGAGCGTCTGCACGAAGCTGCCCCGCGTCACCGGGCCGCTGTGCGCGACCAGATCGGCCTCCGCGAAACCCGGCGGCGGGTCGTCCCAGTCCGAGAACGTGCGCACCGGGATGCTCCGGCGCACCGACGAAGGCGGTGCCGTCCGTCGTGGGCGCCTGTCGCCGACACCTTCGCGCACTGCGCGCAGCGCCCGGTCGATGGTCGCCGCGCTCATGGCGAACAGCCCGGCGCGGATCTCCGGGCCGAGTTTCAGATGGCCGTGCCGCTCCATCGCCTCGACGAGCGTCGGCATCAACGCCTTCAACCGCTTGCCGCAGATCCGGTCCGACGCCTCCCAGAGCACCACCAGCGCGTCGCGGACCGCGTCGTCGTAGATGCGCCGGCCAGCCCTTCCTTCCGCGCGGCGCCGCGTCGCGCCCGAGCGCAGGACGCGCATCGCGTGCTTGCGGCGAAAGGCCGTGACGGCCTCGAACTCGTCTAGAATCCTGGTCTTCTCGACCCGGGTGCCGACCGCGTACCTTCGTGCGCGCCGACCAGTTCGTCGCGCGCCGTCGTGCTCATCTTCCTCATCATTCCAAATGCTCCTCAAGGTAGTAATCCAGAGGGAGCATTTCAGGTGAGGCAATGCGACGTCTAACCCAGATTGACGCGCTACATTGCGTGCCAAAACCTACGTCGGGGGCTCTATGGAGGCGGCACATCCTCGCGTTGCGGACGCATCTTGCCAGCCCAAGCACCTTCTGAGAGTTCAACGTAATTGTGACGCAGAACACTAGCCAGCCGAGTGGCGCAGGTTGTAGAGATGGCCGTTGGAGATCCTCGGTCTCGGGCGACTGCAAGCGAAGAAACGTACCCACTTTTCCGAGCCGGTCTGAGCGGGATGGGCACGCATTGCCCGGGACGCTCACCCAGGGCACTCAGTAACGCCAGGGACCTGGCCTTACGAGCTGTGATCGGGGGACCCTCTCCCTCGGTATCAGGTAGTTCCTTCGATGATCGCCGGCATGTGGGCGGAAGCGGATTCTTGGTTCGAAAGACAGGCCTTCCCGGGCGACGGCAAGTTCGTAGTAGTTCGCGGCATGCAGAATCGCCATCAGGCTTTGCAGTCTCTCGTAGGTCAGAACGCGAAAACTCGCGAGATCGAACTGCGCTTTGTAGTTGCGAAACGCTCGCGCCGCTTCCAGGCCCTCAAGCCACGTATAGACGGAGTTGTAAATCTCCTCCCGCCGATGGCGCATGCCGTTTGCGATCAGGAAGCCACCCGCGAACTTCTCGGATTTGACGGCGAGCAGGGAAAGCCGTCGCGACAGGTTCGGCAGGTGAATGGGTACCGCGCCGTAGTGGAGGAAAAGCTGTTCTTCGAAGTCCTTGTCGCGGTTGTACCAATATGCGCTTGCACCGAATGGCGTACGGCAGTTCCGGCGCAGGAACGCCACCGACAAGGGCTTTTTGCGGTACTCGACATCAACGTCGTCGGCAACCGGGCTCATCGACGTCAGGTTCTCCCGAGCGAGAAGGCAAGCGGTCAGTTCATCACCGAAGAACATCCCCTTCCCGCCCGTCGCCGCTGCAACCGTGCGTACCGCATCGAGGAATTCTCGCGCGTCGTTGACATCGTCGGGAGCACGTCGCGGCCAGATTCGCGAGTAGACGGGTATGCAACGTCCTATCCACATGTCCGTCGCGACGATGTCGCAGACCCGATAGCCATCAGCCACCGGTAGCGCACCGCCGGAACACAAGCGCATCCGAGTCGCATACGGTTTGGTCAGATCGTACAGTTGGATGACCAGCAACGTGTGTTGCCCGACGAACCGGGCCGCACGCGCCAAGACATGCCGCCGGATCGTGGCCGCCAAGTCCGGATCCGCCAGATGACGGCTCAGTCTCTTCTCCGTGGCATGGATCTGAACGTCCTCATTCAACGCCCTCGCCATGCATTTGAGGTTGAGCGACCGGGACCGCCGAATGCCCGTGAT
>JAKZRQ010000269.1:0-5626 GCA_047518105.1 Pseudomonadales bacterium
GGGTGGGTGTCCCCAACAAAAACTGCCAAACTAACCCCCAATCAACCCATGGAGACCAGCGTGGCAGCCACACTACCTTCCGACTACGAGGAGCGCGTCTACGCCGGCGTGCTCGGTAAGATCATCGGCGTCTACTTGGGCCGGCCGTTCGAAGGATGGCCGAACGAGGCCATCGAGCGCCGGCTCGGGGAGATCGACTACTACGTCCACGACAAGCTGGGCGTGCCCCTGATCGTCACCGACGACGACATCAGCGGAACGTTCACCTTCATTCGGGCGTTGGAGGATTACGGCTGCGATCCCGATCTCACGCCGCAGCAGATCGGCCAGTCGTGGCTCAACTACCTCATCGAGGACCGCTCCATCCTTTGGTGGGGAGGTCTGGGCAACTCCACGGAGCACACGGCCTTCATGCGCTTGGCGTCCGGGGTGGAGGCGCCCGCCAGCGGCTCCATGGCGATGAACGGCCAAGTCGTAGCGGAGCAGATCGGCGCGCAGATCTTCATCGACGGCTGGGCCATGGTGTCGCCTGGCGATCCCGAGCAAGCCGCCGATTTGGCCCGGCGCGCGGCGAGCGTCTCGCACGACGGCGAGGCGATCTATGGCGCGCAGGTGATGGCGGCCATGGAGGCGGCCGCGTTCGTCGAGTCGGATACCAACAAGCTGATCGACGTCGGCGTTGCCCAGATTCCCGATTCCAGCGTGCTCTACCGGATGATCAGCGACATTCGCGACTGGCATGGGAAGCATGGCGACGACTGGCGCGCGACCTTCGGCGAGATCAAGGCGAACTACGGCTACGACAAGTACGGCGGCAATTGCCACATGGTGCCCAACCACGGCCTCATCATGCATGCCCTGCTCCACGGCAACGACGACTTTCAACGCGCGCTCATGATCGTCAACACCTCCGGTTGGGACACCGACTGCAACTCCGGCAACCTCGGCTGCCTGCTGGGCATCCAGCATGGTCTGGCGGGCATCGATGCCGGACCCGATTGGCGCGGCCCCGTCGCCGACATCTGCTATCTGCCGAGCGCCGACAGCGGCGGGGGGGTCAGCGATGCGGTGACGCAATCGGTGCGCATTTCGACCATGGGACGCCAGCTTGCCGGTTCGCCGTCGGCGCCGCCCAAGGACGGCAGCCGGTATCACTTCTCGTACCCCGGCGCCGTGCAGGGGTTTACCGGCCACGAGTGCGTCGTCAACAACCGCGAGAACGCCGGCGGCACCCGCTGTCTCGCGATCCATTTCGATCGCCTCGAGGCGGGCACCACCGCCCGGGCGACCACGTCGACCTTCGTCGACTCGCTCGAAACGGCCAAGTACTTCGAAAAACGCGGCTACGGGCTGATGACCAGCCCGACGCTCTCCCCCGGACAAACCGTGACGGCCGCGATGACACTCGCGAAGAGCACCGACGACACGGTCAACGTGGCGATCTGCGCGCGTGTCTTCGACGCCGAGGACAAGCTGCTCACGCTGCGCAATGCGGCGACCGAAATCGCACCCGGCGACGGCTGCCAGCTGTCCTGGACCGTGCCCGATCTGGGTGGGTGTCCCATAGCGGCCGTGGGCGTCGAGATCGTATCCGCGTCGTCCGGCGGCACGCTTTTCCTGGACAGGCTCGACTGGCACGGCGCGCCGGAAGTCGTCTTGTCCAAGATTCAAGGCAGCATGTGGCATCGGGCGTGGGTGAACGGCGTCGACCAGTACAAGCCTTACTATCCCGAGTCCTTCCGCCTGGTGCAGAACCGCGGCACCGGTCTGCTGCTGCACGGCACCCGGGACTGGACCGACTACCGGATGAGCGCCGACGTGACCCCGCACCTGGCGCGCCGCGCCGGCATCGCCGCCCGCGTCCAAGGCATGCGTCGCTACTACGCCCTTGTGTTCACCGCCGACGGCGCTGTGCAGCTTGTGCGCGAACTGGACGGCACCACCGTGCTCGAGGAAAAGCCGTTCGCCGTGGAACTGTACCGAACGTACCAGTTGGCGCTGACCGTGCAGGGCTCGACCATCACCGCCTCCGTCGATGGCGAGACTGTCCTTGTCGCCGAAGACGACGCTCTGCCGAACGGCGGCATCGCGCTCTTGATCGACGAAGGCCGTACCGCGACGCAGAAGGTCGAACTCGGCCCGATTTGAACCTCGGCGCCGGCGCAGCGCCGGCATTGCGCGGCACCGGCATCGCGGGACCACCGGCATCGCGGGGCAGCGGCATCGCGGGGCCACCGGCATCGCGCGGCACCGGCATCGCGCGCGGGTCGCGGCAGCGATGGCGGTGGCGGTGGCGGTGGCGTGCGAGGACTACGCCGTCAGTGCATCTCGTAGCCACCCGCGACGTTCAAGGCGACGCCGCTGATGTTCGGTGCAGTCGCCAGGAATACGGCGGCTTCGCCCATGTCGCGTACCGTCTGCGGGCGCCCCAAGGGAATCAGGTCCCGCATCCGGTCCGCGAACCCGGCTTCGCCCTGGTCGGCCATCAGATGGTCGTGCCACATCGCCGTGCCGACCATGCCCGGACACAGCGCGTTCACGCGGATGCCGTCCGGCGCAAGCTCCATGGCGAACGACTGGGTGATGCCGATGACCGCGAACTTCGAGCCGCAGTAGGCGGCCAGTCGCGCCGAGCCCCGCTTGCCGGCGATCGACGCCGTGTTGACGATGGCCGCGTCCGAAGACGCCTTGAGACTCGCCACCGCTGCCTGGGTCATTAGAAAGACGCCCTTGACGTTGACCGCGAAGAGACGGTCCCACTGGGCTTCGCTGAAGGATTCGACGGGGCCGCTGTCGATGACGCCCGCGTTGTTGACCAGGACGTCCAAGCCACCGAAGGCATCGACGGTCGCCTGCACGGCGGCCGCACAGGAGGCGGAGTCCGTGACGTCGAGCGCCGCCGCGCGGACGTCGCCCGAGGTTGCGAGTTCCTCCACCGCTTCCGCCATCTCGCCACCCGAGGCGAGGGGATACCGCCAGCCGGCGCCTTCGGCCAAGTCCGCGATCATGACCCTGTGGCCAGCTTCCAGGAAGCTCCGCGCAATGCCCTTGCCGATGCCCCGTGCGGCGCCGGTGACCAGCACGTTTCTTGCTTTCATGCGATGCCCTCCCGAGACGATTATACGGCCTGGTCGCCCCCGCCTTGGGTTCGCGCCAGGCCGGTCGCCGCGAATCGATGCGCCCCGGTTCCGAGTGCGACGACGCCATGCGATAATCTCCGCGAACTTCACGCCAACGTTGCCCGCCAACATGGACGCCAACCCTGTCATGGACGTCAAGGCGTCCCGGCCACTCCCGCTCTCGCCAGGACAGCGCGCCCTGGCCGACATCGTCGGCGGCGCGCGCGTGGCGCATCTTTGGGGCCGGCTCGGCTGGCAGGACATTCTCCGAGGCTATCGACGCTCTGCGCTCGGCCCGTTCTGGATCACCATCAGCATGGGTTTGCTCGTGGCCGTCTTGGGCACCCTCTACGGCTCCCTGCTGAATATCGAGGCTGCCGTCTACATCCCGTACATGGCATTGGGATTCATCATCTGGGCGCTCATTTCCAGCGTCATCACGGATGGCTGCTCGGCCTTCACCAACGCCTCGGCCATCATCACCCAGGCGAGTTTCCCCCTGTCCACGCACGTCTACCGCGTGGTCTGGCGCAACCTCATCATCCTGTTCCACAACGCGCTGATCTTCGTGGCGTTGGCGTTCATATTCTCCATCTGGCCCAGCTGGACCGGCCTTCTGGCTGTTCCCGGGCTCCTGTTGGCCTGCTTCAACGGTGTTTGGGTGGCGTTGCTTCTTGGCTTGGTGTCGGCGCGTTACCGGGACATTCCGCCGATCATCACCAGCATCACCAGGATCGCCTTCTTCGTGACGCCGATCATCTGGATGCCGACGCCGGCTTTGGTCTCCAAGCGGGCCGTCATGCTGCAGATCAATCCGTTCTACCACTCGCTCGAGTTGATCCGTTCGCCGCTGCTCGGACAGACGCCCGCGCTTGAATCCTGGCTGGTGGTCGTCGGCCTCGCCTTCGTCGGAGGAACGGCCACCTTCCTGTTGCTGCGCCATCTTCGCTGGCGGATCGCGTACTGGGTATGAGCAGCCAGCCCAGCCTTCGGCTCGACGGCGTCACCGTCGAGTTCCCGGTCTACAGCGCGGACACCCGTTCGTTGAAGAAGCAGTTCCTCTATCACGGCACCGGTGGGCGGATCGCCCAGGATGCGGGGCACACCCTGCGCGTGCGCGCGCTGGAGGACGTGAGCCTCCAGTTCGAGCACGGCGACCGCGTCGGCCTTATCGGCCACAGCGGCGCTGGCAAGACGACGTTGCTGCGGGTGCTCGCCGGTGCCTACGAACCGGTGCACGGCCAGGTGTGGCGGCACGGCCGCACCGCGTCGCTGCTGAACGTGTCGCTGGGCATCGATTCGGAGGCCACGGGCTACGAGAACATCATGACCCGCGGCTTGTTCCTCGGACTGATGCCGGAAGAGGTCCGCCAGCGGATGGACGAGATCGCCGCGTTCACCCAACTCGGCGACTACCTGGCGATGCCGGCGGGCACCTATTCCTCGGGCATGCGGTTGCGCCTGGCCTTCGCCGTGTGCACCTGTTTCGAACCGGAGATCCTGCTCATGGACGAATGGATATCCGTCGGCGACCGGGCCTTCGTGAAGCAGGCGAGGCGGCGGCTCGAAGAGTTCGTCAACAGCGCCGGGATCCTGGTGCTCGCCTCCCAGAGGCCCGAGTTGCTCCAGCGCATCTGCACCACCGGCGTCCTGCTCGTCGCCGGCCGCGTCGAGGCTTGCGGCCCCATCGATGAAGTCCTGGCGCAATACTGAACCGATCTACGAGGAGTAAGATGGAAACCACACCCAATCAACGCCACCAACCGATGAAACCCTTGAACGCCCTGCGCGCGCTGCGCGAATTGCTCGTCAACCCGGATGACACCCCACGCGTGTTCGAAATCGTCCGCGCACTCGGCCGGTCCGCGCTGCACCGGGGCGTGCGTCGATTCCGAACCACCGAAGTGGGGCGACGGGTCCTGGCCGAGCGCCTGGATTTGATCGACACCTTGCGCGACCGGGAGTCACTGGCCGCCATGGCGCCGGGTACCTTGGGCCGCGCCTACTACGACTTCATCTACGGCGAGTCGCTGTCGGCGGACGGTCTCGTCGATGCGAGCATGGAAAGCGGTGTCGCGGCCTACGATTTCAACGATCCCGACATGAAGCGTTTTGGCGAGCGCCTGCGCGACCAGCACGACCTGTGGCATACCGTGACGCAATACGGTCGCAATCCCTTCGGCGAACTCTGCCTGTTGGCGTTCACCTATGCCCAGACGCGCAACCGCGGCGTCGCCCTGATCGTGGCTGGAGGCAGCATCAAGGCCATTCGCAACTTGGGCTGGAGGGCGATTCCAGCCGTCTGGCATGCGTACCGCGCCGGCACACACGCCAGTTGGCTGCCGGGCGAGGACTGGGCAGCGCTGCTGCACCTGCCGGTTCCCGAGGTTCGGCGCCAGTTGGCGATCGCGCCGCCGGCAAACTATTTCCAAGTACTCGAGGGTGAGCGCGCGCGCCTGGCGGCGCGCGTTTGAAGAATGCTGCGCATTCTTCTACGGGTGGTGAAA
>JAKZRQ010000270.1:0-7913 GCA_047518105.1 Pseudomonadales bacterium
CGACGTCCGCCGGCACGTCGTCGAACAGGTCGGTCTGCCCCGCGAGCGCCGCCTCGACGCGCTGGCAGAGCGGCGGCCAGCGTTCGCGGTCGATGTCGAAGTGGCGGCCGAGGTTGAGCAGGGTGCGCTGGCGGACGCGGCGGCGGACGCCGGGGCTAGTGCTGCGTCCACCCTTGATCTTCGCGTCAGCGCGTCCGCAAGCGTCCAGTCCGCTAGGCGGCACCTTGAAGGCATATCGGGCATACGTCGAGAGGTGCCAACAACGCGGATGGGCCGCGCGTCAGCGCGCCCTACGGGTGGCAGCCGGAGCGCCCCGTGCGGCGTTGCGTCTGCGTGGGTATGCCCGATAGGCCTGCGCAGCCGCGCCTGTCCGTCGCAAGCGACGGTGCCCGGGACACACCGGCTGCCACTGACGCGAAGATTTAGGGATGACGGAGCACTAGACTCGTTTGTCCAAGGCCGCCGTCTGCTCGGCACTGGCTTCGCGCTGATAGCGGGATTTCCACTCGGGGTAGGGGATGCCGTACACGCGTTCCCGGGCCGCTTCGTAGTCGACCGATACGCCGCGTTCATCCGCTGCGGCGACGTACCACTTCGACAGGCAGTTGCGGCAGAAGCCCGCGAGATTCATCAGGTCGATGTTCTGCACGTCCTTGTTTTCGTCCAGATGCTGGACGAGACGGCGGAACACGGCGGCCTCGATGGCCACCTCGGTGGGGTCGGTCGGTGTGGACATGGCAATACGAATCGTTGTTGAACCGATCCGATCATAGCGCGGGGCGAGGATGAAGCGGAGGCGTTTCGTGCTTCAATACCAACGAGTCAGCGTCTTGGCGGAGACCCATGGAGCTACTAGCCAATCCCGAGATCTGGATGGCGTTCGCGACCCTCGCGACGCTGGAGATCGTGCTCGGCATCGACAATATCGTCTTCATCAGCGTGCTCACCAGTCGGCTACCCGAAAGGCAGCGTCCCCGGGCACGGTTCGTCGGCCTGCTGCTGGCCATGGTGATGCGCATCGGCCTGCTGCTGTCGCTGTCGTGGATGATGGGCTTGACCACCGACCTCGTCACCGTGCTCGGCGAAGGGATATCCGGACGCGATCTCATCCTGCTCGCCGGCGGGGCGTTCCTGATTGCCAAGGCCACCCGGGAGATGCACAACTCGCTCGAGATCGACGAGGCGCATTCGCACACGGGCCACGCGACCAGCTTCATCGGCGTGCTGGCGCAGATCGCGCTGATCGACGTGGTCTTTTCGCTCGACTCGGTGATCACGGCGGTGGGCCTGGTCGACAACCTTCCCGTGATGATCGCCGCCATCGTGGTGGCGGTGGCGGTCATGATCGTCGCGGCCGGCCCGGTGAGCGACTTCGTCGAGGGCAATCCGACGATCAAGATGCTGGCGTTGTCGTTCCTCGTGCTGATCGGCTTCGCCCTCGTCACCGAGGGGGTCGACATCCACGTGCCCAAGGGCTACATCTATTCCGCGATGGCGTTCTCGTTCGGCGTCCAGTTGCTCAACATCCGGGCCAGCCGGCGTCGGCAGGTCAAGCTGCGCAAGGCGCAGTTGGGGGACTTGATCCAGATCAATAGCGCTCCTTAATCGGGAGCGCGGTCCGGAGCGCGCTCCGGAGCGCGTAGCCCGGATCAGGGACGGGCGTCGCGAACGAATACCAGTTCGTCGGTGCTGGAGCGCTCGTCGCTGTAGCGATAGCCCTCGCTGTCGAAGGCCCTGAGCCCCTTGATGGTCTCCACCCGGTTCTTGGCCATGTAGGCGGCCATCAGGCCGCGCGCCTTCTTCGCATAGAAGCTGATGAATTTCACCTGCCCGTTCTTGGTGTCGAGGAATCGCGTGTTCAGTATCCGGGCCTCGAGCTTGTGGGCGTTCACGGCCTGCCAGTACTCGTTCGAGGCGAGGTTCACCAGGGTTCTGTTGCGATGGCCGACGAGATCGGCGTTCAGCGCGTCGGTGATGCGGTCTCCCCAGAACGCGTACAGGTCGGCCCCGCGCGCGTTCGCGAAGGCGGTGCCCATCTCCAGCCGATAGGGGTGGATTTTGTCGAGCGGTTTCAGGACGCCGTAGAGGCCGGAGAGGATGCGCACCCGGCGCTGCAGAGAGGTCAGCTCGCGCTCGCTGAAGTTCCAAGCGTCGAGGCCCATGTAGACGTCGCCGGTGAAGGCCAGGGCCGCCTGTTTGGCGTCCTTGGCGTCCTTGCGCCACGCGTTGTAGCGGTTGCAGTTGAGTTCGCCGAGCTTCTGGCTGATCCCCATCAGGTCGGAGATGTCGCCTGGGGCGAGCACGGCGAGGTCCTTGATCAGCATGGCCGCGTCGTCGACGAACGCCGGCGCGGTCGATTTGCGGGTCGTCGACCGGGTCTCGAAGTCGAGGGATTTGGCGGGCGAGATGACAGCCAGCATGGTCTCATGCCTCTTCGGGCTCGTCTGGCCATTCTAGGAGCGTCGCCCGTCGCGCCGCAAGGCGGACCGCCCACTTCCACCCACTTCCACCTGGGCAGCGACGATGTGCGTCGTCGCGGCCACGTCCGTCCGGTCGCCACGCTACACTATTGCCCATGCGTGCAGAAGGCAGAACCGACCCGGGCTTGGTTCGCGAGCAGAACCAGGATGTCTTCGCCGTGCGCGAGGAACTCGGTCTCGCGCTTCTGGCCGACGGCGTGGCCCGTCCAAGGGCGGGCCGTGTTGCAGCGGAAGTCGCCGTGGAGACCGCCTTGGAGTACCTGGCGAGCGTGAAGGCGCGCGAGCCGCTCGAGGCGATCCATCTGCGCCAAGCATTGGAAGTCGCCAACGACCGCGTCTTCGGTCTGTCGCAAGCGATCTCGGCCTACCGGGGGATGGCGACCACCCTCGTGGCGAGTGCCGTGGATGGCGATAGAGGCTATGTCGCCCATGTGGGCGACTCGCGCGCGTACCGGTTCCGCGACGGTGCCCTCACCGGCCTCACCAAGGACCACAGCGTGGTTCGGGAGCGGGTGGACGCGGGTTTGATGTCGCCGAGACAGGCGCGGTTTTCGAGACACCGGCACGTGGTCACTCGCGCGGTCGGCGCCGAGCCGACCTTGCTGGCCGAGACCGCCGAACTCGCGCTCGAAGCCGGGGATGTCCTGCTATTGTGCAGCGACGGGTTGACGGAGCATGTGCCGGACGACGAGATCGAGCGGCATCTCGCCGCCACGAACGACCTCGACGAAGCGGTCGACGGCTTGGTGCAGGCGGCGCTCGCCGCTGGCGGGACCGACAACGTGACGGTGGTGCTGGTCGGTGTCTAGGCCAATGGAATCAATTCCCTGTACCGGGGGAAGGGACGGCGGGAGAAGCGAGCGATGGTGAAGGACCGAATCGAGGACAAGCTGGCCCGGGCATTCGACCCGGAGCACCTCGAAGTCGTCAACGAGAGCGGCAACCACAACGTGGCGGAGGGTTCCGAGACGCACTTCAAGGTGGTGATCGTCTCCGGTGGATTCGAAGGCCAGCGCTTGATCGCCCGCCACCGGCGCGTCAATGAGGCGCTCGCCGAGGAACTCGCCGGTCCGGTGCACGCGTTGGCGATCCACGCCTACACCCGCGAGGATTGGCACAAGCGGTTCGCAAGCGCACCGATGTCTCCGCCCTGTCGGGGTGGGGACGGCAGCTTGGATTGAGCGGGGTTTGGGCCAACGACCGACATGACCTGCGTTGCGACCTTCTACCGGTTTCATCCCCTGGGCGAGATCGGCGCCATGCGCGCCGCCATCGAGAGGGCGTGTTCACAACGCGCGCTGCGGGGTACCGTGTTGCTGGCACCGGAGGGGATCAACGCGACGCTTGCGGGGTCGCGCCGGGAACTGGCCGACCTCATCGATGGGCACTTCCCGGACGCGGACGTGAAATGGTCGACGGCGGCACCGGGCAACCCGGTGTTCCACCGCCTGAAGGTGCGCGAGCGCGCCGAGATCGTCAGCTTTGGACGGCCCCTGCCGCCCTCGGCACCCAAGGCCCGCCACGTGAACGCGGTCGAATGGCACAAGCTGCTTGCCGACCCCGATGTGCTCGTGGTTGACGTCCGCAACGACTACGAGTCCGACGTGGGCACTTTTCGCGGCGTCACGCGGGCAGCCACGGCCCACTTCCGCGAGTTTCCGGAGTTCGTGGATCGCGAGCTTGCCGGAGACCCGCACCCGTCCATCGCCATGTTCTGCACCGGCGGCATTCGCTGCGAGAAGGCCTCTGCCTACCTGCTCGAACAGGGCTTCGAGGATATTCGCCAACTAGACGGCGGCATTCTGAAGTACCTCGCCGAGACGCAGTCCGGCGAGTGCGCGTTCGAAGGCGAGTGCTTCGTCTTCGATCAGCGCGTATCCGTCACCCGCGACCTCGGTCAGGGCACCTACGCGCTATGCCGCGCCTGCGGTTGGCCCCTGTCACCCGAGGCCAGGCAGTCGCCGCGCTACGCGCAAGGCACGAGTTGTCCGGCCTGTCACGGACGGATCGACCCCGAGCGACGAGCGGGCTTCGAGGAACGCGCATGCCAGGAGCGGCTGGCGGCGGCCCGGGGCGAACGGCATGTGGGTGCCGAGTTCGTCGAAGAGGGCGAGTGTTGAGTCTGGCGAAACGGAGACGAGTCGCGTTTACGCGATCAAGACGATTGGACAACCTGGTCGATTCCATGCCCTTGGAAGCATGGGAGGCATCGGACGGAAGGACGGTTGCCAAGCACCACCTCGCCGCCGCTCTTCGAACGCATCCGGCAGTGGACTGCCAGCGCCGGCAGGGCTAGTTCGAGTGCGACGGCGAGGGGTTGCATTGCCCGGCGCGACCGCTAGGCGGGTCGCCTAGGCTGCGCCGATTGCTGCGCCAGCGATGGCACCGAAGATGCCGAAAGCCAGTCCGATCTTGGCACCGATGATAGCACCTGCGGCAGCGCCAACGGTCGCGCCTGCAGCTTGGGACCCGGCCTGCAGAGCAGCCTCGTGGTCCTCGCTCAGATTGAATTGGTCGGCAGTGGCCTTGGCGAAGTAGTAGCCAGCCTGCACCCGGGTCTCCGGGCGAGCCTGATCGCTCGCGGCGACTCCAGACATGCCAGCCAACCCAGCCACCAACGCGCACGCCAATACAGGTTTCGTGATCTTCATTTCTCTTGCTCCCATATAGTTTTTGAAGAGGCTGTAGAAGGTACACCGCCGCGCTCTTGGCGCATGAACGACATTGGCCTTGGTCGGTGTAAGAAATCTCTGAAAATGCGGTCACGAGGCGCGTGGCGCCGACCCCGGTAGCGAGCGAATGGCATCGATGCGGGCCTGGATCGTCGGATGCGACCAACTCCGCGAACCGAGCGATTCCCGGTTCAGTTCGGCGAGCTTCGTCAACGCGTCGACGAGCTCTTCGCCGTCGCCGATCATGTCCACGGCCAGGCGGTCGGCTTGGAATTCCATCTTGCGCATGAAGAACCCAGGCAAGCCCAGGAGGAACAGCGCCGCGGAGACTCCAGCCAAACCTGCGCCTGCGGCCACGGACAGGAGGGTGTCCTGCGCAAACAGGGGATTGGAGAAAGTCATGACGCAGAGTACGTGCAGCGTCAGGCCGGTCACCAGCAGCGGAAGAATGAACCGGGGCACATGTCCCTGTTGGACATGCCCGATCTCATGGGCGAGCACGGCGCGCAGTTGGGATACGGACATTCCATCGAGCAGGCCGCCTCCGATGACGATCAGGTGGGCGCCGAAGCCGCCGCCAGCGAAGGCGTTGGCGAGGCGGCCTTCCTGTATGCGGACACTGAAACGAGGGAGCTTGCGCTCGCGGCAGAGCCGGTCGAGCCAGGCCTCCACGTCGACGATGTTGCGCGAGGTCAGCCGCGGGGCGCGGAGGAATTGCAGCCACGGAATGCCGAAGGTTTGGTAGAGCGGGAACAATCCGACCAACAGCGGCAGGAACGGCCAGGTCGGGAGATCGAGCGATCCCACGAGCAAGGCAAGCGATATCATGACGGCAAAGACGACCATGAAGCCCGCGAGAATGGACAACTCGACAACGAGCCGATGACCGAGGGTGTCGACATGCTCGGGCGGCAGTCTGCACGTCCATCGATGAAGCGCAATCGGGACCTGACACGCGAGCAGCCGCATAAGGACGTAGACGGACGCTCCCATGGTCGCGCCCGCTCGGACTGGCTTGAGCCAATCGTTCAGGTCGGTGCCTGGAAGATAGCCCCAGAGGTGGATGATGATGGGAAGGAAGCCGAGTGCGAGTACGGCACCCACCGTGATCGACACCAGCCAGGCGGCGGTATCGAGGCGTTTGCCGGTTTCCTCGCCATCGCTCTTCGAACGAATCCAGCACAGCGCGATCAGCGCCGGGGGCACGAGCAAGAGTGCGATGACGAGGAGTTGCATTGGCTCACCCGATGGCTAGCGGGACGATTCCCTACAACGCGCCGACGCCCGCGCCGACGACCACGCCGATTAGCACCCCTGGCAGGCCAGCCGCAGCCCCGATCTTGGCGCCCGTGAGGGCACCTGCAGTGGCACCCGCCGCCGCTGCAACGACTTCAGTAGCATGGCGCTCCTCTTCGGTCATATCCGTGTTCTCGGCAGCGGCCTTGGCAGCGAAGTAGGCGACCTCGGCTGTCGGTGGGTAACCCAGGTCGCTTGCGGCCATCCCGGAGAACCAAGCCAGCCCAGCGACAAAGGCGCAGGCGAGACGTGATCGTTTCGCGAATACCCGGCCGAGCGCCTGCCCTCGGCAGCGGCGCCGCGAAGCGGTCGCGTCTTTGGTCCTGTTTCCCATCCTCTTCATTTCCTTCCTCCTCATATTGCTGTTGTTGAAATTGAAGCGGATGAAGACAATACAACGCCACGCGGTCGGCCAATGAACGACATTGGCCCTCGGTGGTGTAGGAAATCTCTGAAAATTCGATTCGGGATCAATTGGGCACCCGGTCGTGTGTCTTCAGCAGGGGTGCCAGCACGGTCCAGACGTTTTCCAGGAGCCGTTCCTGGGCCGCGGCGGTGGGATGGATGCCGTCCGCCTGCATCAAGCCCTCTTCTGTCGCGGCGACGCCGTCGAGCAGGAACGGCACCAAGGCTGCGCCGGTGGTCTCGGCGACCTCTTGGTAGACGCTCTCGAAGGCCTCGGTATATCGCGGACCGAGGTTTCCCGGCATGAGCATGCCTGCAAGAACCGGTATGGCGCCGGCGGCGAGGACCGCTTCCGTCATGGCTTGCAGGTTAGTCCGGATGGACGTGATCGGCAAGCCGCGCAAGCCGTCGTTGCCGCCGAGTTCGATGATCACGATGTCCGGCTTGTGGGTGGCGAGGGTCTTGCCGATCCGCGCGAGTCCCCCGCCGGTGGTGTCCCCGCTGACGCTGGCGTTCACGACCCGGAACGAAGGCCCGAGGCGTTGGCGGAGCAGGTGGACCCAGGATTGCTCCATCGGCATCCCGTAGCCGGAACTGAGGCTGTCCCCGACCACCACCAACGTATCGGTCGGGAGCGCGCGAACTGCCTGCTCGCCGCCTGCGGCCAGCGCGGCCACGGTGGCGAGCGCGACCAACAAACGATTCGACCAACTCCACATGCGTGCATCCATACTGCGTGTCGCGGAATTGGTCAAGCACCGGAGCGGTGAAAGGATGCAATTGCCGGCCCCGGTTGGCCTTGTGAACCCCTGGAGTCGTTGAGCATGACGAATGTTGACGCTTGGGTTGCATTTCGAACGAGGGCGCGCTGCATGTGCAGCGCACCCTAGCCCCCTAGCCTGGCTAGCCCGCATTTCTCACCAGGGGCCGTGATGATCGCGGAGGATTTTGGCCCCGTGTACACGGGGCCAAAAGACCCGCGAGGGCCTCCGCGCGAAGCGCGGGCGGGCGCGGCCAGCGCAGTCCGCCATCGGCACGATCATCGACATCGCGGTCAAAC
>JAKZRQ010000271.1:0-15760 GCA_047518105.1 Pseudomonadales bacterium
TCTGACGGGCAGCACGGGTGCCGGGGAAGGGGACTGGTGGCTGGAGCTGTCGAGCGAAGGTGACATCGAGGTGCTCGCCTACATCCGCACCACGGACGGGTTTTTGACATCGATGCACGATTTGGTGCCGGAAGCGGAGGGCGCGTACCGGGTGGTGTTCTTCAACCCGGCCGAGAACGTCAACCAGGTGAGCGTGCTGCGACTCGTCAATACGGACGATGCGGATGCACAAGCCACGATCACGGGCGTGGACGACAGCGGCGCCACGCCGGGCACGGCGATCGGGGTAACGGTGCCAGCCGGATCGTCGCGGGAACTGACGTCGGCGGAGCTCGAATCCGGCGAAGCCGAAGCGATCGACAGCGGCGCGCTGGGCGACGGCCACGGCAAGTGGCGCCTGCGCGTGGCGTCGGACCAGCCCATTCTGGTGATGAGCCTGCTCGAGAACCCCACCGGACACCTCACGAACCTGTCCACGGCGACCGACCGTGACACAGTGACGGAATAGGCTGCGGGATTTGCGGGCGATCCTCCAGCCGACCGCGCAGGTCGTCCATGAATTCGAGTGCCGTACTACCGGGAGCGTGGCGCGGCGTGCCCAACAGGCGGCCTGCGATGTCGGTCGCACATCTCCTGGGTCCGCGCATCGCGCAACGCATTGCGTGGCCGCCGGGACGGGTTTACCATACCCGGGTGTTTTAGTCGGACTTTGAAATGGTCGACATCTCCCAAGGTGCGCAAACCTATTTTCACGAGTTGCTCGCAAAGCAGGAAGAGGGCTGCGGCATCCGCATCTTCGTCGCCCAGCCGGGAACGCCCCACGCGGAGACCTGCATCGCCTATTGCCGACCTGGCGAGCAGCAGGACGACGACACACCGGTGGAGTACGACGGCTTCACGGCTTGGTTCGAGGCGCGCAGCGAGCGGTACCTGGTCGACGCGGTCGTTGACTTCCAGGAAGATCGCATGGGTGGCCAACTCACCATCAAGGCGCCCAACGCCCGGATCCCCAGCGTTGATGAGAGTTCGCCCTTGGAAGACCGCATCAACTACGTCCTCTACAACGAGATCAACCCAGGTCTCGCGGCTCACGGCGGCCAAGTGACGCTCGTGGAAGTTGTCGACGAAACCGCGGCGGTGCTGCAGTTCGGCGGTGGCTGCCAGGGTTGCGCGGCGGTGGACATCACGCTCAAGCAAGGCGTCGAGCGCTCGCTCATGGAGCAGATCCCGGATCTGACCGAAATCCGTGATGTCACCGACCACTCGGTGACCGAGAACGCCTACTACCGTTAGCGAATTTCCACCTCGGACCCCTCGACGCCTGTTCGGGACGGGCAGCTTCGCAGTTCGGACCCCGTCAAGAGGATGTGGAACCTCGACCCTTCGCCAAGCTGTGTACCCAACGCGCTGCATGTCGCAGCGGCGCGCTCTGACGGGCGCGATCGAGAGTGCGCGCCCTGACGGGCGCGTTTGAGAATGCCGGCGCATTCTCTACGGTTGGCGGAAAACTTGGCTCAACTATAACGAAGACGGCTTCTCAAGAACGCTAGTGCGCGCCGCATGTGCGGCGCGTTTGACAATGCGCGCCCTGTGGGCACGTTTGGAAATGCTTACGCATTCTCCTGGCTTCGTTCGAAATGCAACCCAAGCGTCAACATTCGGCGTGCTCAAGGAATCCAGAAGCGTAAGGTGTTGACCGGCTTAGGAAGCCTTGGCGAAGCGCGCTGGCCTTTCGACCAGGGGGTCTCGCAGTCGACTGGCGAGGTGCCGCAGCACGGCTTCGGTATCGTTCCAGCCGAGGCAGGCGTCCGTAATGGACACGCCATAGGCCAAATCGCCCGCCGCGGCGAGTGGCTGGTTCCCGGCGCGGATGTTGCTCTCGATCATGATGCCGACGATGGAGCGGTTGCCGGCGGCGATCTGTTGCGCAACGGCGTCGACAACCAGTTGTTGGCGCTCGTGGTCCTTGTTCGAGTTGGCGTGGGAGCAGTCGACCATGATGTTGGCGGGCAGGTCGGCCCGCGCCAATGAATCCTCGCAACGGGAGATGGCACGGGCATCGTAGTTGGGTCCGTTGTGACCGCCCCGCAGCACGATGTGGGCGTTGTTGTTGCCGTGGGTGTGGATCGCTGCCACGCGGCCGTCGGAATCGATGCCCAGATGGCGGTGCGCGCTGCCGATGGACTTCAGGGCGTTGATGGCGGCGGCAAAGGAGCCATCGGTGCCGTTCTTGACACCCACGACCGACGACAGGCCGGAAGCCATCTCGCGATGGATCTGGGACTCCGCGCTGCGTGCGCCGATGGCAGACCAGGTTACGAGGTCTTGGAGATAGCGCGGCGTCATCGGGTCGAGGGCTTCGGTGGCCACCGGAACGCCGGAAGCGGTGATGTCCAGCAAGAGCTTGCGGGCGACGCGGATGCCTTCCTCGATGTGGTACGTGCCGTTCAGGTAGGGATCGTTGATCAGACCTTTCCAGCCCGACGTGGTGCGCGGCTTCTCCAGGTAGGCGCGCATCACGATGTAGAGCGAGTGCCTCGTTTCCCAGGCTAGCGCCCGGAGCCGGTCGGCGTAGTCGAGCGCTGCGTCCGGATCGTGGATGGAGCAAGGGCCGACGACCGCCAGCACGCGATGGTCGCGGCAGGTGATGATGTCCTCCACCCGTCGGCGGGAGTCGGCAACGAACGCGAGTACGGCATCCGTCGCCGGGTGCAGCCGTCTGACCTCCCGGGGAGACGGCAGCGGTCGCTGCGACGCGATATGAATATGCTCGGTTTCAATGACCACTTTCCTGTCCTGATCCCCAAAGAAAAACCCCGATGGCTGCCGCCGATCGGGGTCTTCCGCGAAGGGCGACATGAAGCGCCCTCGATGTCGAGCACGCCTACCGATCGAAAAACCAATACGACGCCACGCGGCTCACGGCCCCGGTGCGGAGAATCGGCAATGCAGGCGTTGAATTCACCATGGCGGCGGATTCTGGTGTGGCAGCCAAGCCGTGTCAAGCGGCGAAGTGTCCTGTTCGGCCAGGTGTTCTGGATATCCGCGTCTTCGCGTTGCACGAGACGAATCGGCGGGACCGTGTGGTAGGCTTCGCACCAGCGAAGTGGCCTTCGCACCGTCAAGGCGATCAGGAGTGGGCCGAAGCAATGTGGTATCTCATCGAGGATTTCTTCGAGCAAGGCATTCTCGTCAAGCTCTTTCTCGCGGTCGGTTGGCTCGCGGTTATCATCATGATCGCGAGCTTCATTGCCCTGATCATGCGCTGATTCCGCGCGGTACGGCATGTGGCTATCGTCCCTGACCGAAAGGCAGCGCGACGCGCTACTTGGCCTCGCGCACGACGTGGTGGTCTCCGATGGCCTCCTCGATCCCAACGAAGAGAACATGCTCGACGAGTTCAAACGGGAGATGGCCCTGAAGCCCGACGCGGTTTCGGACTACCTTGAACTCGACGGCATCGGAGAGATTTTCGACTCCCGTCGCGCACGCGCGGTCGCCGTCCTGAACCTGCTGCGCCTGTCCTACGTCGACGGTGCGTTCGAGATCGAGGAGGAATGCCTGTTGAAGGAGGTCGCCCGTGCCTTCGGCATCAGCGACGAGGGCTTCGCGCTGATGGACAACTGGGTTCGGCGCTTGGTCGCGCTGGAGGAGGAGGCGCGCGACTTGATGGCATCGTAGAGCTTGCCGAACCCGCCGCCGATCCCCTGAGCGTCAACCTTTGCCCAACAAGACCCGCTTGGCCAGGTTCAAGGTCGCCGCGAGGTAATCGGTGCCGCCCCGGTCGGGGTGCAGCTTCTGGATGAGACGCCGGTGGGCACCAACGATCTCTTCTTCGGAGGCGTCGCCTTGCAGCCCGAGCACGGCCAAGGCCTGTTCCCGATCCATACCCTGTTCGTGGGCGGGTGGCGTCCGCTCGGTTGTCGCATCGGACCAGTCGGGAAACCGGCGGTCCAGGTATGCCGCGAGCAATTGCCTGGAGTCCGTGGCGGCGAGTTCCCCGTAGAGCGTCTTCAGGGTCGTCAGATCTAGGTTCGACAGGCGTTGCCCGGCCAGCCGACCGCCGAGCACCTCGCCGTCCAGTTCGCCGGAGGCGTGGTCCAGGGTCATCTTGAGTTCGTCGGTTGCCACCGTGGAGGATCCGGAACCGGCAGCCCCGGCGTCTGGCGGCGCCTGGGCCTGGCCAAAGACCTTCGAGCGGAACAGGTGACCGATCAGCGGTGCCGCGATCATCCCCAACACCCAGCGCAAAAACGGCAGCGCACCGGCGATGAGCGCCGCGAGCCAATGCAACCGACCGGTGGCGGTGAGCAACACCAGGACGGCGATCAACACGATCATGGCGGTGCCGGCGACCTTCGACAGTTTGCGCGGCCGGTTCTTCGCCCACAATTCCCGCCACAGCATGGCAAAGGCGAAAGCGCCGACCAGGGATGCGAGGACGACGATCACGGCGGCAACTGAGCCAGCATGCCGCGCACCAGTTGGTGTTCGATCTCGTCGAGACCGGCGCGACCGTGGGTGGCATAACGCGCCACGGCACCGAACAAGGCGCGCAACTGTTCGGCGCTGCCGGGCATGAACGGCGCATGGGCACCACCCGTGATACGGGCGATGGCGCGAAAGGCCTGCCCGGCCACGGGGTCGTCGCCTTCCTGGAAGACGAACAAGGGCACGTTGTAGACGGCGAGCCGACCGGCAACCGCAGTCAAAGCGCCCTGGGGTTCTTCGCAGGCATCCCCGACGAACACCGCAGCCTTGATTCGCGCTCGCCCCGCTTCGACCAGCGCATGCTCGAGTACACGCCGGATCTGGGTCATCCCGCCGCGACAGGACACGCCGGTCATCTGGCGCAACAACTCCTCCGGCGAAGTGGACCACGGCGAGGCGTGGAATTCGCCAACGCCACGGTAGTGGACGAGTTGTACGGCCACGGCGCCGCCGGCGCCTGCGGCGTCCCGTTCGCCTGCGGCGTCCCGTTCGCCTGCGGCGGCGCGGAAGAGTTCCGCATGCAGGTTCATCGCGAGGTCCCAAGTGGGTTCCCGGCTGGCCGTGGCATCGAGCGCGAACAGGATGCGATGGGACGCGCTCGCCCGGTTCGCGGGCGGCCTGGCAGCATCAGCCCGGGCAAGGAACGTCTCGACATCCGAGCGAGGGATTGGGGTCTTGGCCAATGGTTTCCACCGTGGGGCGAGGGGCTTATGATGCGTATGCTTGGCGGCAGCGGCAACAGCCGCACAAGCGGGGGCGTCTCGAGGGCCGGGCCGTTCCGGAGTCGGTATGCGGGAGCAGCATTGGAACAAGGCGAAGTCGTACGTTGGCTTGAAGAACTGCGCGTCGAGCATCGGGACCTCGACGAGGTGATCCAGCACCTGCTCAGAACGGGCCACGAGGACCACATGCGCGTCAAGCGATTGAAAAAGCGCAAGCTCAAGCTCAAGGACTCCATCGCTCGACTCGAAAGCCAGTTGATCCCGGATCTCGATGCCTGACCGGGAAACGATCCTCACCGTCGCCATTTCCTCCCGGGCGTTGTTCGATCTCGATGTTTCCGACGCCGTCTTCCGCGAACACGGCCTCGAAGCCTACCGGCGCTACCAGATCGACCACGAAAACGAGGTGCTCGATCCGGGAGAAGGGTTTCCCTTCGTCAATAAACTATTGAATATCAACAGATTGATCGGCAAACGCCGTGTTGACATCGTGCTCTTGTCGCGGAACTCGGCGGACACCGGCCTGCGGGTCTTCAACTCCATCGGCGCCCACAGTCTCGACATTGTGCGCGCGGCGTTCTCGTCCGGGGCAAGTCCCTACCCCTACGCGCAAGCCTTCGGTTGCGATCTGTTCCTGTCCACGGAACCGGCCGACGTCGCCGGCGCACTCGACAGCGGGGTCGCGGCGGCAACCTTGTTGAGCACACGTTCAGCGGGCAATCCCGCACAGACGTTGAAGATCGCCTTCGACGGCGATGCGGTGCTGTTTTCCGACCAGGCGGACCGGATCTTCCACGAGCAGGGTTTGGAGGCGTTCGCCGAGTCCGAAGCCCGCGCTGCCGACCGCCCTCTCGCGGGCGGGCCGTTCAAGCCGTTTCTCGAAGGCCTGCACCGGCTTCAGCGGGAGTTCGACGACGACGCGTGTCCGATCCGAACGGCGCTGTTCACGGCCCGCGGGGTGCCGGCGCACGAGCGCGTCATCAGGACCCTGCGTGCGTGGGACATCCGCCTCGACGAGAGCCTGTTTCTCGGGGGCCGCGACAAGGCGGCGTTCCTGCAAGCCTACGATGCGGACATTTTCTTCGACGACCAGCGAGGCAATTGCGACTCGGCCGCTCGACACGTGGCGAGCGGGCATGTGCCGCACGGCGTGCGGAACGAAAGTAAACGCGTCTCGTAGCACGAGCCGTTCGCGTCTCGTAGCACGAGCCGTTGAAGAGCGCTGCCCACCGGTGTTCGTATGCAACCCAAGGGTCAACATTCGGCATGCCCAAGGATTCTGGCGCGCCTTGCTGACGCGGCCTGGCAACAAGCCGCGATAAGACTGTGTTGGTTCCATGGAAGGCGGTTACTATGCTTTTGCCTCATTTCATTCGGCAACCACGGGGTTCCGCGATGAAGCTCCAGCAGCTTCGTTACATTTGGGAAGTTGCGCACCACGACCTGAACATCTCGGCGACCGCGTCCGACCTGTTCAAATCCCAGCCGGGAATCAGCAGGCAGATCCGCCTCTTGGAAGACGAACTGGGTGTTGAGATCTTCGCGCGCAACGGCAAACACCTGACCCGGGTTACCCCGGCGGGAGAGATCATCCTCGCCAAGGTTGGGGAGATTCTGCGCGAGGTCAACAGCATCCGGCGTATCGCGGACGAATACCGGGACGAGACTCGCGGAACCCTGTCCATTGCCACCACCCACACCCAGGCGCGCTACGCGTTGCCGGCCATCCTGCCCGCGCTGAAGGAGATGTACCCGGAGGTCAGTCTTCACATGCGCCAGGGCACGACGGAGCAGATTGGCGAGCTGGCGTCGTCCGGGGTGGTCGACTTCGCCATCGCACCGGAGCCAATGGACGGCTATCCGGAACTCGTGATGATGCCCTGCTACCGATGGAACCGCTGTGTGGTGGTGCCGCGGGACCATGAGTTGGCCGCGCGCGAGCAACTCACCGCCAGCGACCTCGAAGCCTATCCGATCGTTACCTACGACGCGGGGCTTGGCGAGCGCTTGCCGGTGGCCGATTTCGGGGCGAATGGCGCAGCCGCATCAGACGGCAGGGCCGTGGAGAGTTACATCAACATCGCGCTGTCCGCAGTGGACACGGACGTGATCAAGACCTACGTACGGCTTGGATTCGGAGTCGGGATCGTTGCCCGGATGGCGTTCGATGCCCAGGTCGACGACGACCTCGCGGCCATCGACGCGAGCAACCTGTTCAAGCCCAGCACGACCTTCATCGGCTGTCGAAAAGGCACGTTCATGCGCCAGTTCATGATCGACTTCGTCGGCTGGTTCGCGCCCCACCTAACGCCCGAATTGATCGAGCAGGCGTTTGCCGCACCCAATCCGGCAGCGCGGGCGGCCCTGTTTGACGGGATCAGTCTGCCCGAGCGTTGAACGCCGGTCCGTCCAGCGCGGCACCCACTTTCCGGTAGCCGGTCGCAACCCTGTAAAATGCCGCCGTTGCGTTTGCAGGAAGCTTGCTTTGAACGTCTTGTGTCTCGATCTCGAAGGCGTGCTTGTTCCCGAGATCTGGCAGGCGGTGGCCCGCCGAACCGGGATTGCGGCGCTCAACAAGACGACCCGCGACATTCCCGTCTACGACGATCTGATGCGATCCCGGTTGGCGATCCTGGACGAGCATCGGCTCCGGCTCGGCACCATTGAGGATGTGATTGGCGGACTGGACCCGTTCCCGGGTGCCGTCGGGTTCATGGCTTGGGCGCAGGAACGATTCCAGGTGGCGGTGCTGTCGGATACGTTCTACGAGTTCGGCATGCCGCTCATGGCGAAACTCGGCTATCCGTTGCTGCTTTGCCACCGGCTGGTCGTGCAGGATGACCGCGTGGTCGGCTACCGCTTGCGCCAGCAGGATCCGAAGCGTCAGGCGGTGCGGGCCTTCCATGCCATGAACTACCGGGTTGTCGCCGCAGGTGACTCCTTCAACGATGTGGGTATGCTGGAGGAAGCCGATGCCGGACTCTTCTTCGACGCCCCGCCCGGAGTACTTGCCCAGTACCCGGCGTTCAAGGCCGTGAGCGGCTACGACGAACTCAAGGCGGCTCTTCAGCCGTTGGCGGAGCCTGGATCATGACCACCCCCGGCCATCGCTTCCGAGAAGCGCTTCAGACCGAGAGCCCGCTCCAGATCGTTGGAGCGATCAACGCCTACGCGGCGCTGATGGCGCGCCACGTCGGCTACCGAGCGCTCTACCTCAGCGGCGGCGGAGTGGCCAACGCCTCCTACGGCCTGCCCGATCTCGGCATGACTTCGCTGAACGACGTTGTGGAAGACGTGCGTCGAATCACGGCGGCGGTCGACACGCCGCTCCTGGTGGATGTCGACACCGGCTGGGGAAGTGCGTTCAACATCGCGCGAACCATCCGGGAGATGTCCCGCGCCGGTGCCGCCGCAGTGCACATCGAAGACCAGGTGGCGGCCAAGCGTTGCGGCCACCGGCCCAACAAGGGCATCGTGTCCACGGGCGAGATGTGCGACCGGCTCAAGGCCGCCGCCGACGCGAAGACCGATCCCGATTTCGTGCTCATGGCGCGAACGGACGCCCTGGCCGTCGATGGACTCGATGCCGTGGTTGAACGGGTAGCACGGTTCGAGGAGGCCGGTGCCGACGCGATCTTCGCGGAAGCGATGACCGAACTCGACATGTACGCGCGCATTGCGGCCGCCGTGGATGTTCCGGTGCTCGCCAATCTCACCGAGTTCGGCCAGACCCCGCTCTATACCCTCGCGGAGCTGCGCGGGGTTGGTGTTAGGATGGTTCTTTACCCGCTCTCCGCGTTCCGGGCCATGAGCTTGGCGGCGCTCAACGTCTATCGGACAATTCGCACCGAAGGGAGTCAGCGAAGCGTCGTCGGTACCATGCAAACCCGCGACGAGCTATACGACTTCCTGCGGTACCGCGACTACGAGGAGAAGCTGGATACGCTGTTCGCGGCGCAGGCCGCAGAGCCGCCAGATCCTTCGGACGCGGAGTGACGGAGCGCGACTCCGGGAGCCCGGGGCCTGAGGGTGCGGATGGCGCGGCGGATGGCGCGAAGGAAGAAGGGAGGACAGGCAAGCATGTCAGACAAGCGACTCGGCGGTGCCGGCCTGCGCGGTCAAAGCGCTGGCGAGACGGCCCTGTGTACGGTGGGCAGGATCGGCACCGGGCTCACCTACCGAGGGTACGACATCGCCGACTTGGCCTCCTGGTCCACTTTCGAGGAGGTTGCGCATCTGATTCTCTACGGCGAGTTGCCGAACGCCGAACAGCTTGACGCCTACCGGGCGAGACTCAAGGGCTTGCGTGCCTTGCCGGCGCCGCTCCGGGAGGTACTGGAACGGATCCCGGCCGACGCGCACCCGATGGATGTGATGCGCACGGGTTGTTCCATGCTTGGCAACCTCGAATCCGAGGGCGACTTCGACAACCAGCATGCGGTTGCCGATCGGCTGCTCGGCGCATTGCCGTCGATCGTCAACACCTGGTACCGGTACAGTCACGACGGTGTTCGGATCGACCTCGACACCGACGAGGACTCCGTCGCCGGACACTTTCTGGCCACCCTTGCGGGCAGCCGGCCGAGCGATCTGTTCCGTCGGGTCCTGGACGTGTCGTTGATTCTCTATGCGGAGCACGAGTTCAACGCCTCGACCTTCACCGCCCGCGTCTGCGCGTCGACCCTGTCCGATATGCACTCCTGCATCACCGGCGCCATCGGTTCCCTGCGCGGGCCCCTGCACGGCGGCGCCAACGAGGCCGCCATGAATCTGATCGATCGGTTCGACACGCCGGAGGCGGCGGTGGACGCCGCGCGCGGCATGCTGGAGCGCAAGGAAGTCGTGATGGGCTTTGGCCACGCCATCTACCGGCGGTCCGACCCGCGCAACGCGATCATCAAGGGCTGGGCCGAACGGCTGGCTGGCGAGGTGGGCGACGAGTTGGTCTATCCGATCTCCTGCGCGATCGAAAAGCTGATGTGGGACGAGAAGGAACTATTCGCCAACGCCGATTTCTTCCATGCCGCGGCTTACCGTTTCCTGGGGATTCCCACCAAGCTGTTCACGCCGATCTTCGTCTGCTCCCGCGTTTGTGGCTGGGCGGCCCACGTCATGGAGCAACGCCGCAACAACCGCATCATCCGCCCGAGCGCGGACTACGTCGGTCCCGGGCCCCGTCCGTTTCCCCGGCTGGGCGACCGTTGACATGAGCAACGTGGAAGCCAACATCCGGCCCGAACCGGATCCGGAACTCGTCGCCATCGCCGACTACGTCACCGACTACGAAGTCACCAGCGACGAGGCCTACGACACCGCCCGCAACTGCCTGATGGACACCTTGGGATGCGGCTTCCTCGCCCTGCGCTTCCCGGAATGCGCCAAGCACCTAGGTCCCATCGTGCCCGGCACCGCGGTTCCCAACGGCGCACGCGTCCCGGGGACGCCATTCGAGCTGGATCCGGTCAAGGCCGCATGGGACATCGGTTGCGCAATCCGCTGGCTCGACTTCAACGACACTTGGCTCGCGGCGGAATGGGGACACCCGTCGGACAACTTGGGCGGCATCCTCGCCACCGCCGATTGGATCAGCCGCCGGGCCGTATCCCAAGGCCGGCCACCGCTCGCCATGCGCGACGTGCTCGTCGCCATGATCAAGGCGCACGAGATCCAAGGTTGCCTCGCCTTGGAGAACAGCTTCAACCGCGTCGGGCTCGACCATGTGCTCTTGGTCCGGGTCGCCTCGACTGCCCTCGTCACGCGCCTCCTCGGCGGCAGCCGCGCGCAGGTTGTCGACGCCCTGTCCCACGCCTTCATTGACGGCTCGTCACTGCGCACCTACCGGCATGCGCCGAACGCCGGACCGCGCAAGTCCTGGGCCGCCGGCGACGCCACGAGCCGCGCGGTGCGCCTGGCGCTGCTGGTTCTGAAGGGAGAGATTGGTTATCCCACCGCGCTCTCGGCTACCACCTGGGGATTCTACGACGTGGCTTTCGAGGGCAGGAAGTTCGACTTCCAACGCCCCTACGGAAGCTACGTCATGGAGAACGTGCTGTTCAAGATTTCCTATCCCGCCGAGTTCCACGCCCAGACGGCCGTGGAGGCGGCGGTTGCGCTGCATCCGAAGGTAGCCGGCCGCATCGATGCCATCGAGCGAATCGTCTTGACCACCCACGAATCCGCCATCCGGATCATCAGCAAGACCGGAACGCTCAACAACCCCGCCGACCGCGACCACTGCTTGCAGTACATGACCGCCGTCGGCCTCCTGAAGGGTGACCTGACTGCCGACGACTACGAAGACGATGTGGCCGCCGACCCGCGCATCGACCGGTTGCGCGAGGCGATGGTGGTCGAGGAAGAGGCGCGCTACAGCCGCGAGTACCACCAACCGGACAAACGCAGCATCGCCAACGCGGTGCAGGTCTTCTTCCGGGACGGATCGAGCTCGGAAAAGGTTGCGGTCGAGTATCCGATCGGGCACCGGCGTCGGCGAGGGGAGGGGATACCGCTATTGGTGGAGAAGTTCGAACGCAACTTGGCAACACGATTCCCGGGCGCCCGAGCGCGCGCCATTCGCGATCTCTGCTTGGATGCCGACGCGTTGGCGGCAACGCCGGTCGACGAGTTCATGGGGTTGCTCGTCATCTGAACGATGGCGAACGTGCCGCGCAGCCCCCGCATACGAGTACGCTATTCAGCGAGTGCCGCTATTCAGCGAGTGGCGCTTGAATCGCCGGGGAATCGGCATGCTGGAACGTCTGGAGCTGGAAAACGTCGGCCCGGCACCGTCGATGGTGCTGGATCTGGCCCCACGGTTGAATATCGTCACCGGGGACAATGGACTCGGCAAGAGCTTTCTGCTCGATATCGCCTGGTGGGCGTTGACGCGGAGGTGGCCTCGCGATCTGAATCCACGCCTGACCTCCGGCTATGTGGCACGTCCCACGGATGTTGGGAGACCCGCCAAGCTGCGCTTGACGCTGACGACCTCGACCGGCCTCAGCAGAAGCTACGAGAGCGAGTATTCGGCCTTGGACGAAGGCTGGCCGGGAAAGCCGGGCAGGCCATGGAACCCGGGACTCGTCATCCATGCTCACGCCGACGGTGGCTTTTCGGTTTGGGATCCGGCTAGCCCGCATTTCTCACCAGGCCAGCGCAGTCCGCCATCGGCACGATCATCGACATCGCGGTCAAAACTAGTGAAACCCAAGAGCTTTTTGACGCCGACAAGCGGCCTGGTGAGAAATGCGGGCTAGGAACTACTGGAAGAAAAAAGGGAACGTAGACGTGCAGGAGCGGCTTCCCGGCTACGTCTTTTCTTCCGAGGAGGTGTGGACCGGACTGGAGGTTCCAGGTCCTGGCAGACCGACCAGGATTTGCAAAGGGCTCCTCGACGACTGGTCCAACTGGATCAGGGAGCAAGGAGTGAACGCGAACCTCATGGCCGAAGTTGTCGGTACTTTGACGGTACAGGGAGGGCCGTTGAAAGTCGGACCGATCTTGCGGCTTTCCGTTGACGACGCGCAGGATGTCCCTTCGATCATGACGGATTATTCCGGCGCCGTGCCGATCGTGCACGCATCCTCGGCAGTCCGCAGAGTCGCTGGTCTCGCCTACATGCTCGTCTGGTCGTGGAGCGAGCATCTGCGTGCCGCGAAACATCTCGGAGGAACAAGGGCCCAGCAGATCGTGCTGCTGTTCGACGAGATCGATGCGCACCTTCATCCTCGCTGGCAGCGGGTCATCGTACCTTCGATCCTCGAAGTCATGGGCAAACTTACCGAAGATGGCACAAGCATTCAGCTCATCGCAGCGACGCACTCCCCGCTCGTCCTCGCGTCGTTGGAGCCTCACTTCGACGAAGATCGCGATCGGCTCTTCCATCTGGATGTCCACGATGGCGAAGTGCGACTCGAAGAGGAGCCCTGGGCGATGTAGGGCGATGTCCTCAACTGGCTGGTGTCGGACGTCTTCGGGCTCCGCCAGGGGCGGTCGGTCGAGGCGGAGCGTGCCGTCGAGGCGGCCGAGGCGTTCATGCGCGGCGAAGGGGGTGGCAACCC
The DNA here is from genome assembly GCA_047518105.1 of Pseudomonadales bacterium. GTDB lineage: Bacteria > Pseudomonadota > Gammaproteobacteria > Pseudomonadales > Azotimanducaceae > VXYL01. The sequence goes on from JAKZRQ010000271.1 coordinate 13,274, forward strand.
CGAGGACCTGAGAGAGCCCCACGACATCCATCAGGAGCTCGAGCGCGTTCTGGCGGGACACGATCCATTCTGGCCGCGCTGGGTGGTATGGGTGGAACAGCAGGAACAAGGAACGTGATCCGTTGCGAGCCTGTCCCCGAGCCGGAGAAATTTCAGGAAAGGGCCAAGGTGCCGGCCAATGCGTGGCTCGTCGCCAGCCCGATGCCAAGCGCCCGAAGGATTTTTGGTCTCCCTTCAAGCAGGTGCTGGCACAGGGTTTTCGGGATCTTTGCGCCTATTCCGCGATGTACGAGCCGGTCGGGACCGTGGATCACTTCGTGAGCTGGCGTGAGGATCCGTCAAAAGCCTACGAGTGGGAGAACTACCGCTACTGCGCGGCTTGGATCAACGCAAGCAAAGGCAACATGCCGGTAGCCGAACTGCTCGATCCGTTCGAGATCGAGGATGGATGGTTCGAGCTCCTCCTGCGGTCGTTGCAGCTACGGGTTTCGGACTCGGTTCCCGATGAACTCAGGGGGCGTGCCGAGCACATGTTGAACAGGCTGCACCTGCGTGACGACGAACGGGTCGTGCGTCAACGGCGCGAGTGGTACCGAATGTATCAGAGTGGCGAGCTCTCTTTGAATGGTCTGGAGAAGAAGGCGCCCTTGATCGCGGCGGCAATTGCCTGACCGCCGGGATATGTTCGCGATCGGGACTTGCGTAGCTGTCCGGCTGCACGGCAGTGCATGCACGGCGACTATCGTCTCACCGCCACGTCCTATCCCGACCACGCCGTGGCCTTCGCCGTTGGAATCCTTGAGCGCTCCGAATGTTGACACTTGGCTGGCCGACAACGCACGGAGGGTCAACTCGCGAACTGCGCCTCCTCGGTCGACCCGGTGAGCGCGGTAACCGACGACTGGCCACCTTGGATCACTTCCGCGACCCGATCGAAGTAGCCCGTGCCCACCTCCTGCTGGTGGCTGACGAAGGAATAGCCGACGTTGGTGGCGGCGAATTCCTTCTCTTGCAGATCGACGTAGGCGGACATCTGCCGGTCAACGTAGTCCCGGCTCAAGTCGTACATGTTGAACCACATGCTGTGAATGCCGGCCAAGGTGATGAACTGGAACTTGTAGCCCATGGCGGCGAGTTCCTTCTGGAACTTGGCGATGGTCGCGTCGTCCAGATTCGCCCTCCAGTTGAACGACGGCGAGCAGTTGTAGGAGAGCATTTGGTCGGGGTACTCGCGGTGAATCGTCTCGGCGAAGGTCTTGGCTTCGTTCAGATCGGGAACCGCAGTCTCGCACCAGATGAGATCCGCATAGGGGGCGTAGGCGAGGCCCCGGGAGACCGCTTGGTCCAGACCGTTTCGAGACTTGTAGAAACCTTCCCGCGTACGTTCGCCTGTGAGGAACGGCTTGTCCCACTCGTCGATGTCGGTGGTGACCATGTCCGCAGCGTTGGCGTCGGTGCGTGCCATGAGGATCGTCGGCACGTCGCAGACGTCGGCGGCAAGCCGCGCCGCAATGAGCTTCTGGACCGCCTCGACGGTGGGTACGAGCACCTTGCCGCCCATATGACCGCACTTCTTGACGGAAGCGAGCTGGTCCTCGAAGTGCACGCCGGCGGCGCCGGCGCCGATCATCGCCTTCATCAGTTCGAAAGCGTTCAACACGCCGCCAAAGCCGGCCTCGGCATCGGCGACGATCGGAGCGTAGTAGTCGATGCCGTGGTCGATGCCCTTGGCCCATTGGATTTCGTCGGCGCGACGGAAAGCGTTGTTGATGCGGTTGACCACGCTTGGCACCGAGTTGACGGCGTAGAGGGACTGGTCCGGATACATGGTCTCGGAGGTGTTGTTGTCTGCCGCCACCTGCCAGCCGGAAAGATAGATGGCCTTGATGCCGGCTTTGACCTGCTGGACGGCTTGGCCACCGGTCACGGCGCCTAGGCAATTGACGAAATCCTCCGTCTGGAGCAGTTCCCAGAGCTTGTCGGCGCCGTGCGCAGCAAGCATGCTTCGGTGTGGGATGGTGCCGCGCAGGTTGACCACGTCTTCGGCCGAGTAGCCGCGTTTGACGTCCCTCCAACGCGGGTTGGTGTTCCATTCTTGCTCGAGTTCGGCGACCTGTTCCGAACGCGGCTTCCGAGGCACGAAGTGCAGGGCCATTTTCTGGATTTCCTCCGGGCGAAAGCACGCCATTCTAGCGGCACGCTCAGGGAATGGAAGTTCTTGAGGCGCGTATTTCTGGCGTCTTGCGCGCGTCTCGTCGTCGGTGCCGGTCCGCCTTGGGCGGCCTGGCGGCGATCGCTAGCCCGCATTTCTCACCAGGGGCCGTGATGATCGCGGAGGATTTTGGCCCCGCGAGAGCCTCCCGCGCGAAGCGCGGGCGGGCGCGGCCAGCGCAGTCCGCCATCGGCACGACCATCGACATCGCGGTCAAACTAGTGAAACCCAAGAGCTTTTTGACGCCGACAAGCGGCCTGGTGAGAAATGCGGGC
>JAKZRQ010000272.1:0-9494 GCA_047518105.1 Pseudomonadales bacterium
CTGCATATGCAGCGCGCACTAGCGTTCTTGAGAAGCCGTCATCTTTACAATTTGAGCCAGGTTTTTCGCCACCCGTAGAGAATGCGTCAGCATTCTCGATCGCGCTGCATATGCAGCGCGCCTGGACGTTAGAATCGCCCGTTCGACGAACGCGGGAGGGGACGCGAGTGAATCGAACATTGAGGGGCGCCGCCGCCATTGCGGGGGTTGGCGAGACCACCTACTACAAACGCGGCCAGTCGCCGGATGCCGAGTTCAAGCTGGCGCTCATGGCGACCCTCGCCGCCTGCGAAGACGCCGGCATCTCGCCGAAGGAAGTGGACGGCTTCGCGTCCTTCTCCAACGACCGCAGCGACCCGTCGCGTCTTGCGAATGCGCTCGGCATCCACGACCTGCGCTTTTCCAATATGCAGTGGGGCGGGGGCGGTGGCGGCGGTTCTGCGGCGATCGCTCACGCCGCCGCCGCGGTGGCGACGGGTCTCGCGGAGTGCGTAGTCGTATTCCGCGCCCTGGCCCAGGGCCAGTTCGGTCGGTTCGGCCAAGGGCCGCGCAACAACGTGGTCTGGGGTGCAGGCGCCTACACGGTGCCCTACGGCCTGATGTCGCCGGCCCAGAGCTTCGCCATGAAGGTACAGCGCTTCATGCACGACCACGGTGTCGAGCAGCCGGCGTTGCGGGCGATTTCGCTGGCCTCGTACCACCATGCCCAGACGAACCCCCGGGCTGTCATGTACGGGCGTCCCCTGGACGAGGCGAAGTACGACGCCTCGCGCTGGATCGTTGAACCGTTTCACCTCTTCGATTGCTGCCAGGAGAACGACGGGGCCGCGGCGATGATCGTGGTTCCCGCCGAACGCGCCAAGGACTTCGACCATCCGCCGGTATACGTGCTGAGCGCGGTGACCGGTTCCCACTACCGGGCTGGCGCGTCGGTCCACAACACGCCGGACTACGCCACCTCCAACTTCAAGACCTGCGTGCCGCGGCTCTACGACATGGCCGAATGCGGGCCGGAGGATGTAGACGTCCTGCAGTGCTACGAGAACTTCACTGGCGGTGTATTGATGAGCATGGTCGAACACGGCTTCTTCGAGGCGGACGAGTGCAACGAATTCCTGACCAAGGAAAACCTCGTCGCCCCGGACGGCAAGCTGCCCACCAACACCAGCGGCGGCAACCTCGCCGAGTGCTACATGCACGGCCTGGAACTCAACATCGAGGCGGTGCGACAGATTCGCGGCACCTCCACCAACCAGGTGGAAGACGTCGATGTGTCCATGGTGGTTTCGGGACCGATGGTGACTCCGGTCAGTTCGTCGATCTTCGGCTCGGAGGCGACGGTATGAGCTACCTGAATCCCGGCTTGCCCAAACCGGCGCCGACACCCGACGGCCTCGATGCGCCGTACTGGGAAGCCGTCGCCGAGGAACGCCTGGTGTTGCAGCACTGCCGGGCCTGCGGCACCTGGCAGTGGGGCCCCGAGTGGATCTGCCACAACTGCTGTTCCGACGACCTGGCCTTCGACGAGGTTCCCCAGACCGGGCGCATCTACAGCTACGAGCGCGTCTGGCACCCGGTGCATCCCGCGCTGAACGAGCAGGGGCCCTACATCGTCGTCCTGGTCGAGTTCCCGGAACACGACGGTGCGCGCATGGTGGGCAACCTGGTGGGCGATCCCAAGCAGGATGTTGCGATCGGCGCGACGGTGCGCGCGGAGTTCGAGCACCACCGGGACGAAGATCCGGCCCACACCCTGGTGCACTGGCAAGTCGTGAATGCCTAGCCCGCATTTCTCACCAGGGGCCGTGATGATCGCGGAGGATTTTGGCCCCGTGTGCACACGGGGCCAAAAGACCCGCGAGGGCCTCCCGCGCGAAGCGCGGGCGGGCGCGGCCAGCGCAGTCCGCCATCGGCACGATCATCGACATCGCGGTCAAACTAGTGAAACCCAAGAGCTTTTTGACGCCGACAAGCGGCCTTGTGAGAAATGCGGGCTAGACCTCCGCATCCGTCCACATCCGTCCAACGGCTGCACTGGTAGGTGTTTGGATGGTGCCGCTGACTACACCGACTCCGGCTTGAACGTCAAGTGTCACCGTACTCCCACCGAAAGCTCGGCAAATCTGTTCGGCCACGGCTTCCGCTTCTTCACTCGTAACGGAGGATACGCCATTCATCACCACCTCACCTCGTCATCCCTCGTCATCGCTGGCTTGACCACCGTGGCCGACTGACAAGCGTCGATATCGATGTCGTATAGCTCGCAGAAGACCCGGGCCAAGTGCGAATTACACATATGAGCTTCTAGGCGCGGGTCGTCCCGAAAGATGTCGTTGAAGTTGTAGTCCCGGTTGGGGTTCAGCGCGTCCCCGGTTCGGTGGTCCAGGTGTCGTATCCGATCCCGCGTGTGCCGTGTTTGGCGCGGCGTAGGATCCCTGCGGTTGCGCCGCGTAGTTCGGCGACCTCCGCGCGGTCGAAGAAGCCGCGCAGGACGAGTAGCCGTTGTCCTCGAAGCTCGCGATCCGGTCCCTGTCGAGCAGACCCATGGCGCGCGGCTGCCGCTCCATCCGTGGGATCGTCGGCCCCGTTAGCCCCCTGGGCTTCCCTGCTGCCGTTCCCCGCTGCCGCCCATTCGGGTGGCGGCGGCTCGACGTTCGCTGCCAAGCGGATGCATGACCCCGGCACCCGCTGGCCACACCCCCGGATCCGCCTTGATGTGGCGGCAAAGGTGCTTGCCATGGGGCGTGAGCGTCTCCCAGATCGGGTGCGGCATGGTCTGTTTGTGCTGCGAACCGAGCCAAGGGGCGCCGTATTCGACGTTGGGCAGGGAGCGGATTTCGCGGCTCAGGTTGGGCGTCGCGCCGTGCCAGGCCCGGTTGTCGCGGATCACCCCGGCACCTGCGGGCGCACCGACGGGCGTCGACAAACGCATCCAGTCGGGTTCGTCCTCGGGCGGCGGTGGACGCATCTGCCAGGCGTGGGAGCCGAGAATCTGGCGAATCGGTCCGTTCTCCCAAGTGAGATCGGACATGGCGAAGTTGATGGTGACCACCGGCGACGTGAAGTCGATGATGCGCCGGCGGGTGGCCAATTCCAGTTCGTCGGAACCTTCCTCGGTGCGGAGCTCGATGCCGATGTCCTTGGCGGTCTGCAGGCGCGGGTCGGAGATCCGGTTGGACTCGTCGACATCGACGTGCAGGTGCTGGTACTCGACCGCGCCGGGCAGGCAGAGATCGCCACCTGCCCCGAGCACCATGTAGTCGGGCGAGCCGAAGATTTCGGTGAGAATCGGGGTCGTGGTGGGCAGATCCACCATGGCTGCCCACTCCTCCTCGTGGAGCATCTGTCTCGATGCCGATGCGGTGCCGTAGCTGTAGCGGTGAGGCAGGCGTCCGCTCTCGGTCACGTACTTGCGTTCGCCCGCAGCGGGAACTTCGAGAATCTGGCGCAGGGCCCTCGCGCCGCCTCGCCGGAATTTGGCCAAGTGCTCTCCGTCGAGCAGGTCGCGCACCACCACGAAACCATCGCGATGGAAGATCCTCGCGGCCCGTTCCACCTCGTCGGGCGAGCAGATCTCAAGCCCTCGGATGCCGTTGTTGCGCTTCAGGTAGTCGCGGAGCTGATTCACCTCGGGGTCGTCGTAGACGCGCCGGCTCGGTGCGCGCGGATCCGGCACGCCGAACCCCGGACGGCCCGGAAACGGGTTGCCGTCCTCGTCCACGGTTTCGTTGACTGGCGTGTGTTCGTCCCACCCGACGTCGGTCTCGCCGTACACCTCGAGGGTCTCGAGCTCTTCCAGCGCCACGGATTGTTCGGCCATGCCTCCCCCGTTAGCCGCAAGGTGACCGCCGATGATATTGAAACGGGCGGGTCAGGGGTAGCGTGCGTCTGGAGCGGAGCGAGTCCGCCTGCGCCGTCGATCAGCGGACTGGCACTCGTCCGGCGAGGCCCCCAAAGGGGACCGGATGCCAGTTCGAGACGGGGTTGGGTTGGTAAGGCCCAGTAGAGACATTGTCCACATCAAGCCGCCGACGGACGAGTCGAGTGAAGACGCTCAATCTTCGCGTGTAGGGCTGGACAGGTGGACAGGTGGTGGACAGGTTGCGACATATCGTTAAATACGATATGGAGTTATCATTTCAGCCAGATTGGCTGCGGAGCGTGTCTTGACTCTAGAGGAAGGCGTTGGGGTGCTGGTGCTCGGTGACGGGCGAAGCTTTCCGGTAATCGACACAAAGGGGCTGCGGACGCTCTTTAGCAAGGACGCTGTGCCTGCGTTCAACGCGGGTGTACGAAGACTAGTGCGCGTCGGACTGCTTGAACGTCTTGCCCACGGTGTCTATCTGAACAAGGCGCTGCCTCGGATGGGGCTCAAGGGGATCGGCATCGTGGCCTGCCATCTCCGCCCGAACGATCTCGTCTATCTGAGCTACGAATCGGCGCTTGCCGACTTTGGGTCCATCAGCCAAATACCGATGACCGTCATCCTCGCCACCACTGGAAGGCGCGGTCGGTATTCGACTCCCTACGGCGACATTGAGTTCGCGCACACGAGCCGAAGGCATGCCGAGATACTGCGGCGCAGCGTGTTCGACGAGAGGTGGGGGATGCGTGTCGCGGAGCCAACGCTGGCCTACGAGGATCTGCAGCGGGTCCGCCGCAACCTCCACATGGTCGACGAGGAGATGCACGCCAAGGTCGTGGCCGAATGGCAGCAGAGCGCGACCGAACAATGATTGACTTCCAGGAAGTGGCCGACCAGTTGATCGAGGGCGATCCCGACCTGGCGCAATGCCGACCGGTGATCGAGAAGGAACTGTTGCATGTCGAAATCCTGCGCGCCATGCACGACGCCGGCCACCTGTCGGTTTTGATGTTCAAAGGGGGAACCTGCCTCCGACTCTGCTACGGGGCGTTGCGTCTCAGCGAGGATTTGGACTTCTCGGGCGGCACAGCTTTCGACCATCGCCTCTTGGACGACATCGAGGACGTTCTGCGCAAGCGGATAGGGGAGCGGTACGGGCTGGAGGTGACGGTATCGCCGCCGAAACTTGCCGATGGCAGGGACAGGACGACGAACAGATGGGTTGCCCGCGTCGTGACACGTCCGGCGCCGCGCGGCAGCGTCGGTGTGCAGCGGATAAAAATCGAGATCGACAACCACCGGATCCCCCCGGACGCCCAACGCTTGCCCATTCGCCAGCGCCACGGGCATCTGGAGGGTTCGTTCGGCACCTTTCCGATAGCTGCGGCTTCGCTGGATGACATCGCGAGCGACAAGATGATCGCGCTCCCGATGTCGATCCTCGAGCGGGCGCACCCACGGTATCGGGACGTCTGGGATCTGGAATGGATCGACCGTAGGCAGGGAGCCGCCCCCATGGCTCTCGGGGCGGCGGCAGCCGCGTCCAAAGCGTCGGCGGCGGGCTTGGCCGGGCGGTACCTGCAAGCCCTTGACGTGACCGCCGAGAGGATCCGTAGCATCGTCGATTCAAACGACTGTCGCCAAGCGCTCGCTCGGTTTCTGCCTCGCGGCCTGGCGGAAAGCACGATCGGCGATGCGGGCTACCGGGAGTATCTTGCTTCCAAGGTGCGGGAAATGACTGGATCAGTCCGTCCGTTGTTCCAAGAGCTTGAAGGGAGGTAGGGCGAGCGCACGGTCCAGCGGCGAAGACGCCAAGAGCATCGCAAGCCAGGGGGTCTTCGCGGGATATCAGCGACCGATCGTGTCATGGACGGCAAGAGGGGATGACCAACTCGCCCCCGCAGTGGAAACCCCCCTCTCGCTCACCCATAGCTCACGTTCATCCCGGTCCGCACGTCGTTGTTGATGCCGTACTGGGCAATGGGATAGCGCAAGCCATTGCGCGACAGCCGGTCGAGACCTTCGATGACCTTGGGCAGAAAGCTCGGCGGGATCGCCATTAGGAGTTCGTCCTCCATGACGCCGCCGTAGCGGCGTTCGGCGAAACACGGGATCGACAAGCTTGGCTCGCCGGTGGCCAGCGCCCGGCCCCAGGAGTCGGCGCAGGCGGATTCGCCCACGCAGCCCCACTCGAGCTTCTTGTAGCCCGTCCACTGCAGGCCGTTGATGAACAGGATCATCTGTGCGGGCGTCGCGTAGATCAGCGCAATGTCCGGTGGATTCAGCCGGCCGCTCACCAACGGACTCACCGCCATTGCGAGGTGCTCGCCGAAGGGGGCGAGGTCCATGGCATGCTGATGCTTGGAAGCTTCCTCGGCGTTCTCGTACCACACGCCCGCCATGTTCTTGCCGGCCAGCCAGGCTTCGTCGCGGGGAGCGAGTCCGACTACCGTGCGGCATTGGTCGCCTACGAGGTCTTCGGCGGTGATGCCCACGGTCCAGCCGTTGCGGCTCGCCTGGCCGACGATCTGATCCGTGGTGTGGATGTCCTTGGGGCGGCGGATACGGGGCACCGCCTCCATCTCGGCGACCGTCCTGAAGAGTTTCATGCCGATGGGCGTGGTGCGTAGGCGCAGGTAGCGGTTGAGACCGGCCACTAGGTCCTGCCAATCAATGTGGGTGAGATCGGTGGCGATGACGTCGCTCATGGTTCGCTCCGTTGCAGATTGAACTCAATCTACTCGATTCGGATTGGGGTGTCCGCACCGGCCCGTGCGTACCGGCCCGTGCGAGCGTGTCGGCGGAACGTCTCGCTCGATATTCCCGCCGGCGTTGAGCAGCACCGAACGTGGTTGTCGTTCGCCAACCGGACCAACCGCGGGCCGACTCTACAACCCGGCGTGCCGAGTTGGTCGTTCTCGTCACGAAGACAGCCCTGGCCGTTGTAGTGCCTTGTGGCGAGGCCATCTCTCCGATGTCCTCAGCGCGTGAGGGTCCTGCGAACAGAGGTGCTTGAGGGGTTCCTACTTCCTGCGCGACTGACATATCATCGCCCGATTGTTTGGGAGAAATCGCCAATGCCCATGATTCTCAACGAAGAACAGAACATGTTGAAGGACACCGCCAAGGACTTCTGCACCAACAACGCGCCCATCGACCAGTTGCGCAAGCTCCGCGACGAGGACAGCGCCGACGGCTACGACCGCGCCGTTTGGACGCAGATGGTGGAACTTGGCTGGGCGGGCATTCCGTTCCCCGAGGAGCATGGCGGCCTCGCGTTCGGGTACAAGGGTCTGGGCGTGGTCACGGAAGAGACCGGTCGGACGTTGACCGCGAGCCCGCTGTACGCCACGGTCTGGCTGGGGGGCACCGTACTCAATATCGGCGGTAGCGAAGCGCAGAAGGCCGACTTGCTGCCCAAGGTCGCGGGTGGCGAACTGCTGCTTGCCCTGGCACTGGAGGAGTCGCACAAGCACAACCCCTACGGCGTCGCCGCGACGGCGGAGCACTCCGGAGACGGCTACACCGTTTCGGGCGCCAAGAAATTCGTTCTGGATGGCCATGTGGCCGACAAGCTGATCGTTGCGGCGCGCACCTCCGGCTCGGCGGGGGACCGCGACGGCATCTCGCTCTTCCTGGTCGATCGCGAAGCCCAGGGCGTGTTGGTCACCCGCACCAGGATGGTCGATAGCCGCAACGCCGCCAACATCGAGTTCACGAACGTCGCAGTGGGTGCCGACGCCCTGATCGGCGAGGAAGGCAAAGGCGCGGATGTGCTCGACCCGGCGCTCGACATCGCCCGCATCGGCATTTGCGCCGAAATGCTTGGCGCCACCCAGGAGTGTTTCGACAGGACCGTCCAGTATCTGAAGGAACGCGAGCAGTTCGGCGTCCCCATCGGATCGTTTCAGGCACTCAAGCACCGTGCTGCGAATATGTTCTGCGAGATCGAGCTGTCGAAGTCCTGTGTGCTGGAGGCACTGACGGCCCTCGACGAAGAGCGGGATGCGGCGGAAATTGCCAAGCTTGCGAGTCTCACCAAGGCGAAGGTCGGCGAGACATTTCACACGGTCTCTCGGGAAGGCATCCAGATGCACGGCGGCATCGGCATGACCGATGAATTCGACATCGGCTTCTACATCAAGCGGGCTGCGGTGACCGAACAGACCTTCGGCGACGTCAACTACCACCGCAACCGGTTCGGGGAACTCGAAGGATATTGAGGCTCGGCGCCAGCGCGTCAAGAGTCGCCTTATGATCGGCCAACCCGTCCCCTACATGGAGCGCACGCGTCGCTACTACGAGGCACAGGGCTTCGAGAAGGCGTACGCCTGGGCGCACTTCGAGGAAATACCGTTCACGCCCTTGACGAGACCCGTTGCCGACTCGACGCTGTCGCTCGTCACCACCATGGCGCTGCACGACCGGCAGGAGTCGGAGCCTCGCTACATGGCGTCGGGGTCGACCGCACAGCCGCCAGCACGGCTCTTCGGCGACGATCTGGCGTGGGACCGCACCGCCACCCACCTCGAAGACCGCGAGTCCTACTTCCCCATCGACGTGCTTCGGGATCTCGCGAGCCGGGGTCGCATAGGGGCGCTCGGGGACCGTTTTCACTGCGTGCCGACGGAGTTCAGCCAACGGCGCACCGAGGAAGCCGACGCTCCCGAGATCCTGAGACGCTGCCAGGAGGACGGCGCCGACATCGCTTTGCTCGTGCCGCTGTGACCGGTGTGCCACCAGACCGTGGGTCTGGTCGCCCGCCACCTCGAAGCCAACGGCATCCCGACCGTGATCCTGGGTGCCGCCCGGGACATCATCGCCCACTGCGGTGTCCCTAGATTCGCGTTCACGGACTTCCCGCTCGGCAATCCTTGCGGCAAGCCCTACGATCGCCCCCTGCAAGCAGGCATCGCCGCTGCCGCGACCGATCTCTTCGAATCGGCGGTCGAACCTGGGACCATCGTCACCATGCCGTACCGCTGGAGCGACGACGAGTCTTGGCGGGACGGCTACTACAAGGTAAGCCACGAGAACATCGACGAGTTGCGCCGAGCCGGCGAGGAACGCCGGGCGATGCGCGCGCGACTTCGCGAGACCGGGCGGATTCGGAAGGAATAGCCTCCGTTTCGTCGTTCCCCGACCGCCGAGGCCGGGCGAAGTATCGCGCCTTGGCAGAGTGTTCGGCTTGAGCAAGCCATGGCTGCACGAATGCGGCGAGGAGGTCCTGGCCGCCATCCAGCGGTGGCCCGAGTTCGCGGAGCAAACCGGCGTAGTGGAAGCGCAGAGCGAACTGGTCGCGAGTCGGTTCAGTCCCTGAGCCTGTGTTCGCGATGGAATCGGCGGCGATCGATTCCGAACAAGCGGTGCGTGTGCGGAATCGACGCCGAGCTCTGGGATCCTGCCGACCGGTCGATGGGCGCGCATTCAGGCGTGGCTTGTCACGAAGATGTAACACGCGGGACGTACGGTACCCCGATGGTTCTCACATCGGGGTTTGATATGGGCCGCGCATCTGTTTGCTGCATGGTTGTGGTGTCGTTGTGCGGGTTGTCGGCGTGGGCCGACGGTCGCATCGAGGGACGGGTGGCCGTGACCGATGGCGCCTATCTGAAGGGTGCGCTGGTGC
>JAKZRQ010000273.1:0-7246 GCA_047518105.1 Pseudomonadales bacterium
TGGGCGTTGGCGGGCGCGCCCTACGGGTGGCAGCCGGAGCACCCCGTGCGGCGTTGCGTCTGCTTGGGTATGCCCAATAGGCCTGCGCAGCCGCGCCTGTCCGTCGCAAGCGACGTGTCCGTCGCAAGCGACGGTGCCCGGGACACTCCGGCTGCCACTGACGCGAAGATTTAGGGTGGACGCAGCACTAGTTCAAGGGTCTGAAGATGGACCCCCGGATCAGCCAGACGAAACACCTCTTTTCTTCGCAGCCTCCGCTAATCGCTCGCGTGTTGGAGGGGAACGGTTGGCGTCGCTGATTTCTGGGCGCGCAGTCACGATTGGCGTGTATGCGGTCGCCTCCGCAAGTCGCTCAGAAAACGAAGCAGGATGGCGTTCGTCCAACCAAAGCCGTCCTGGACGAGGTATTCGCCGCCGCCGGCTGGCGTGCCCACCGATTCCACGTCGTATTTCTCAAGCAGTCTGCCCGTGGATCGGTAGACGGCACGATTGTTCTCGACCCAACGCGATGCGCCGGCGACCGCTTGCGCGTCGTATCCGTAGTTCCCGAGTCCAATCCATGCGACCCAATGCAGCGGCGTCCACCCGTTCGGACGATCCCACTGCTCCCCGGTCCGGTGCAGCGTGGTCATCCATCCGCCGGGTGCGAGGAATTCGCCGTGCATTCGGTCGGCCACGGATTTCGCCTAGGCAGGCAAAGCGATCTCGAAGAACAACGGCCACGCGGCGGCGAGCGAGAATACCTGCGTAGGCGCGAGTTCCGGCATCGCGAGGTCCATGAAGAAGCCTGACTTATCGTCGAAGAACTGCGTCCGCAGCAGCTTGCGACGTTGCTCCGCGCGCTCCGCAAAGGTCCTGGCGGTACTACGGTCCCCGGTGGACCCATACGCCAGGGCCAACACGCCTTTCAGTTTGAACATCAGGGAATTCAGATCGACCGGCAGGATCTCGGTCGTTCGGATCGATGCCGTCGAGGATCTGTCGCCTAGCCAGCGCGAGGAGAAGTCCCAGCCGGATTCGCAAGCCGCGCGTATCGACCGGAAGAGGCCAGCGGCGTCGCGGTCCGATGCGTTGGCCAGTTCAAGATCCTCGGCAAAGCTCTCCGGCCTAGGTTTGGCGGAATCGTCCCAATACCGGTTCAGGAACCCGCCCTCGACCTTTACCACGCGCCGGTGCGCTGAACCGGGGGTGGCGAGTTCGTCCGCGCCCGACATCCAGAAGTCGTACTCCCTGCGTAGCTGCGTCAGGTATCGCTGGACGATCCGCGAGTCGCTTCCCAGACCCGCGAGCAACTCCACCATCAACACGAAGACAGGCGGTTGCGAGCGCGTGCAGAAGTAGGTGCGATTCCCGTTGGGCACGAAGCGCCTCCCCCCGTTCATCAGCGGAATTCACCCGCCTAGACGCGTTCGGTGCCAACCCGGCCCAGGGGCCGCTCATAGCATGAACGACAACGCTGCGGCAATGCCGAGAAAGGCCAGGTATCCCGCGACCGTCGGTCACGGTGGTGAGAATGATCGACGCCGCGGTGGCCGGATCCTGGCCGAGCCGGGTCAGGGTGATCGGCACCAGCGCGCCGGCGGTGCCCCGATGACCGTCCGATTCATCCTCGGTGCGGCCCGCACGAACGAATCGGCACGCCTCAGATTTCACGTCGAACCCGAAGAAAGCTCGCGAACCGCGGAATGCCGTTGCCCGTCTTGCCGAAGTGCTTGTACGTAACGGTCGCGCCCACCGGCGGGGGCGAGCGGCGGAGTTCGTCGGAGAAACCCGTTCCCAGCTTGAACCGGCGACCATTCGGCATCTCGACCAGAAGCGAACCCATCATGCCGTCGTACTTGCCCTTGCCCGGCAGGTGGTCGACGACCACCGCCTCCGCATCGTCGTGGGTCTTGAGTTTCAGCAGGTCGTCGGAACGGCCGGCCTGGTAGCGGGAACCCCCACGCCGCAGCATCAAGCCCTCGCCGCCGTCGTCCACGACGCGGTTCAGCACAGCCGTCAGTTCAGCGTGGTCGGCGACCCGGAACTGCTCCACCAAGGCGATCCGCGTGATGTCCAACCCCGCGAGCAGGTCCTTCAACCGTGCCAGGCGTTCATCGAAGATCCCGGCGTGCGCCGGCAGGTCGAACACCATGTAGCGGACGCCGCGCCAAGCGTGGTCGTCGGGCACTTGGCGACGGACGATGCCCGAGAGCGCCTCGAAGGTGCCCCGCCCCATCCACAGTTCGCCGTCGAGCGGTTCCGAAGGAAATCCCTCGATGAACCCGGTCGGCGGGTTGAAGCGGTTGCCCTGGCGCGAGTAGAACGACTCGCCGTCCCAGAACGCACGGACGCCATCGAGTTTCTCGCTGACCCAGTACTCGCCGAGATCGACGTCGTCGTGGTAGATGTTGGCCAATGACAGCGAGGGCGGCGGCGGTTCATCGGCCGACGCCAGACATGCGCTTAGGATCAGCCAAGCAAGAACAACAACACGGGATGAACAGATCATTTTCGGCTCCAGCAACGATATTGAAGGTGCAACTCTGCGCCCTTGGCATCTGGCCGAATAGCGGACAAGAACGCCTAGACCTGTACGAAATCGGCGCTTCGTGTTGTGAGTGTTCGTATAGATTTCGTCCTCTTTGTCGGCTCAAGCGTCCCGGACCGCGCCCGGCACAATTGGCGCGTAGCCGCAGGCAGGTCGATTGTTTAGCATCCGCAAGCCACTACATCTCCCTGCCCGCCGGCCATACCCTCGCCTGGAAGCAGGCAGGTCGATTGTTTAGCATCCGCAAGCCACTAGCGCCAACGGAGCCCACCTTGTCCGACACCGCCGAACGTCCCCTCTGGAGCGACGATGCCATCGAGGCCGCGCTTGCCGAAGCCCATGTGCCGTCGTTGATGAACGCCCTGGTGCACTTGACCGGCGACGCTTCGATAATCCGCGGCGACGTGCGGCCGACCAGCCAGATGTTCGGCGATCCGCAAGGCAGCATCTCACCGGAACAGCAGGCGGCGATCCGCGACCGTGCCTTGGAAGCCCTCAAGGCGCACCGGAACGCGGGCTTTCCGGACCTGCCACCGCCGTCGCCGGAACGGGTCAAGGAGATGGTCGACTTCATCACCGGCATCGAACTCGAAGACGCCTACGGCGAGTTCCTGATGTCCGAACTCAAGATGTTCGACCCGGATCCCTACCGGATCTCCCTGGACGATCTACCGGACGCCGCCAAGCGCGACTTCCACGTTGTCGTGATCGGCGCCGGCATGTCCGGCATCCTCGCGGCGATTCGACTCAAGGAAGCCGGGATCGGCTACACCGTGATCGACAAGAACGGGAGCGTCGGCGGCACCTGGTACGAGAACCGCTATCCCGGGTGCCGGGTGGATTCTCCCAACCACATCTACTCCTACTCCTTCGCGCCCAACGACTGGCCCCAGCACTTCTCCGCCCAGCACGTGCTGCTCGACTACTTCGAACGCATCGCCACGGAACACGGCATTCGGAAGAACATCCGGCTCTCCACGGAGGTCCTCGAAGCACGCTACGCCGATCCGGGTATCTGGCAGGTGAAGGTGCGCGGCCCCGACGGCGAGTCGACCTTGCAGGCGAACGCGATCATCAGCGCGGTTGGTCAGCTCAACCGCCCGAAACGACCCGAGATCGAGGGTCGCGACAGCTTTCGCGGGCCGGCGTTCCACACCGCGCAATGGGAGGCCGAGCACGACCTCAAGGGCAAGCGCATCGCGGTGATCGGCACCGGTGCGAGTGCCTTCCAAACGGTTCCCGAGATCGCCAAGGAAGCCGCCAGCGTCACCGTCTTCCAGCGCACGCCGCCTTGGGTGTTCCAACGCCCGGAGTATCACGCGCCCATTTCCGCCGCAATGCACTGGCTGCTAAACGAAGTCCCCTTCTACGGCACGTGGTATCGCTTCCATATGTTCTGGACCACCGGCGAGGGCCTGCTCTCCATGGCGCGGCGTGATCCAGCCTGGAACGCGAACCCCGACGGCAACACGAACGGCGAACGTTCGGTAAGCGCCGCCAACGATCAGTTGCGCGCCATGCTGGCGGCCAACGTGGAGCGGATGGTCGGCGACGATCCGGAACTCTTCGCCAAGTGCTTGCCCGGCTACCCGCCTGCGGGCAAGCGGATGCTGGTGGACAACGGGCACTGGTTCCGGGCACTCAAGCGCGACAACGTGGAGTTGGTCACCGATCCCATCGCCCGCATCAACCCGGATGGCATCGAGACGGAGTCGGGGCGGCAGGTGGACGCCGACGTGATCATCTACGGCACCGGCTTCTACGCCAGCCGCCTGCTCTTCCCGATGAAGCTGTACGGCCGGAACGGGGTCGAACTGCGCGAACACTGGGGTGCCGATCCTCGTGCCTACCTCGGCATCGTGATGCCCGGCTATCCGAACCTGTTCTGCTGCTACGGCCCCAACACCAACATCGTGGTCAACAGCAGCATCGTGTTCTTCTCGGAGTGCGAGGTCCGCTACATCATGGGCTGCCTCAAGCTCCTGGTCGAACGGGGCAGTGCCGCGATGGACTGCCGGCGCGATGTCCACGATGCGTACAACGAGAAGATCGACGCCGGCAACCTGGGGATGGCCTGGGGGTCGCCCGACGTACGAAGCTGGTACAAGAACCAGCACGGGCGGGTCACGCAGAACTGGCCGTTCACCCTGCTCGAGTTCTGGAACCAGACCCGGGAACCGAACCCGGACGACTACACGTTCGCATAGCGGCGGCTCGCGCGCCGCCCGGGTCGCTGCCGCACCCAGCAGACTACCAAAGTCCCGCCCCCCTGCCAAAGAGACCGCCGACTATTGCGAGCTTCCGAGCGTTCACCTATTGCTTTCGCCCGAGCACGCAAGGACTATCTCGTTTAGGCTAGCCAGATCAATAAGGAGGGGAGACCACACGGTCGAAAGGCTCTCACGGACCTACAGGCGTCGGTTTCGACAAAGCACTGGCCCTTCCCCACGAGCAACGCCCGACCCGTGCATCGTCCAAAACCATGACATCACCCAAGCCTAGGCGCGCCGCATGTGCGGCGCGATCGAGAATGCTTGCGCATTCTCCCGGCCTCGTTCGAAATGCAACCCAAGTGTCAACATTCGGAGCGCTCAAGAACTCTAGGCCTGCCGTCGAACAGCAGCGTCCTTGCTACGATCCGATGAGCGGATCCGCCATTCGCCGTGCATCACCACTGGCCGTAGCAGTTTGCATGCTGCTGCCAGGGATGCTTGCCGCTCAGGGAACCGCCTCGTCGGACGCGACGTTGAAGGAACTGGTGCTCAACAACGGCAGCGCCGACGTTGCGATCAACCCGTCCTTCGACCCCGCCGTCACCGCCTACACGGCCGAGGTCGACAGCGGCGTGAGGGTCGCCACAGTCACCGCGACGCCGACGGACGATCAAGCGACGGTGGCCTCCGATCCCGAGGACGATGACGCCGACGCCGAGGGCATCCAGGTACCACTCTCGCTCGGCACCAACGCGATCGCCATTGTCGTGACCGCGGAGGACAACAGCGAGAGCACCTACAACATTGCGGTGACCCGCGCCGCGTACTGCACGGCGGACACCGACGCCGTGACCGCCATTACCAGTACGCCGAGCGACGGTCTGATCAACGACTGCAACATCCTGTTGGCCGCGAAAGAGATCCTCGAGAGTCCTGACGGCCTCGCGCTGAACTGGTCCGCCGACCGCAGCATGGAGAACTGGACCGCCATCACGGTATCGGGGAATCGCGTCACGAAGCTCGATTCCGAGATGGACGACGACCAGACGATCTTCTCCAACTCATTGCAGGGCGAGATCCCTCCCGAACTGGGCAACCTGTCGGCGCTGACCGTGCTGCGGATCCGAAACGTGAGTTTGCGGGGGGAAATTCCCGAGCAGCTGGGCAATCTGTCCGAATTGACCACCCTCGATCTATCCAACCATCGGAATGATCTGCTTGCTTTCGGTGGCGGCTTCGAGGGATCGATACCGGCATCGCTCGGCAACCTGCAGCGTCTCGAAGTTCTGAGGTTGAGGCACAACAAGCTCAGTGGAGAAATCCCCCTTTCGCTTCGCCGCCTATCGTCGCTCAGAGTGCTCGACTTGGGCGGCAACGTCGACGTCGACTTCTTTCAGCGACCGGTCATTCCGGCAACCGGTCTGGAGGGAACGATCCCTGCCGCCCTGTTGGCGGAGCTCAGAAACCTGGAGGAGTTGGATCTCAGCTTCAACAAGTTCAACGGCGGAATTCCCCGCGAACTTGGTGAGTTGATGGAACTCGATGAATTGCACCTGCACAGGAATTTCCTTACCGGCTGCATTCCGGGAAACCTCCGACGGTTCACGGATCTCGGCTTCCGAAAGGGAATCAATCCCCAAAGGAATACCAACAACTACCTGACTCGGGATCTACCCGCTTGTCCCGTTCCGAATAAGCCCTCCGTGACCATAGAGTCCTCCGTGGGGGGTGAGATCGTCGTGTCCTACCGCGAAACGGTCAGCGACGCAGAGCCTGTGACGGGCTGGGAGTATCGGCTGAGCGCGGATGGCGGGACGAGCTGGAATCCCGACTGGTCGACCATTCCCGACAGCGCGCCGGGCGGGGCGAATGGCAACTCCTTCACGCTGCGCGGCTTGATTGACGGTACCGAATACACCTTGGAGCTGAGGGCTGTAAACATCGATGGTGCCGGTCCCTCGGCATCGGTCACGAGCGCCCCCAAAGCCCACGCCGCTGCCGCCCTAGTCGACCTGGCGCTCAGCGACGGAACGAACGACCTGATCCTGAGCCCGGATTTCATCGCCAGCCGATACAGCTACACCGCGATGGTCGGCGACGTGGAAACCGTTACCATTGTCGCGACCCCGGCCCATGTCGACGCCACCGTGGACTCGAACCCCGAAGACGACGACCACAGCCAGAACGGCATCCAGGTTCCCCTCGAACCGGGCTTTAACATCATCGAATTGACGGTCACGGCAGGAGACGGCAGCAAGCAGGTATACCGCGTTACCGTCATTCGCAACCCGACCGACGTTCCAGCGGGGGTGAACGCGGAACCGACCGAGCTGTCGCTCGACGAAGGGACGACGGCCAGCTACACATTGGTGCTGACGGCTGAGCCGGTTGAGGCCGTGACGGTTGCGGTCAGGGTAAGTGGGAGCAGGAGCGTCAAGGCAAGCCCTGTACGGCTGACATTCAACACCTCCGACTGGGACACGCCCCAGACCGTGAGCGTGCA
>JAKZRQ010000274.1:0-4743 GCA_047518105.1 Pseudomonadales bacterium
GACTGACTACGACCGCCTCGACGAGATCGTTATTGCGGCAGGCGCCATCGCCGGCAAGAGCTATCCTGCCCTCGGATGGGCCCTGTTGCAGTTGCCGCCGGAAGCCAATCCCGCAGCGGTCGCCCGCACGCTTACCGAACACGAACTGGTTACCGGCGCGGACATCCAACTGCGCAGCCCGATTCGCGTGCCGCTCTAGCGTTCTTGAGAAGCCGTCATCTTTACAATTGAGCCAAGTTTTTCGCCACCCGTAGAGAATGCGGCAGCATTCTCGATCGCGCCCGTCAGGGCGCGCCGTCCGCCACATGCGGCGCGCGCGTTCTTGAACACGACCGAACTGAACAAACGAGGAGCAGTAGCCTTGTTGCCCGCCGCCCGTAGAGAATGCGGCAGCATTCTCAATCGCGCCGTGAGGCGCGCCGGCAGCATTCTCAATCGCGCCGTCAGGCGCGCCGAGCGCGCGCCCTCGGATCGGCAACCGTGATCACTTCGCTGCTGTGCCTCTTCCTTGCCGTTGGCTGCGGTCCGGATGCCAAGGGGACCATCGCACCGGACCTGCTCGCCTATGCAGGTGCGCCGACGATCCATGCGGACCGCATCGTTGTCGAGGTTCAAGTCGTCAATTGGGGCGCCGCTCAATCCGCGTCGACGAGGCTCGTTTTGCTCATCAACGATCAACCGAGCTGGTCCACCGACCTATGGTCGGCCGAGCGCCATGTGCCGACAATCGATGCCCGGAACGGTGTGGCCTTCGCCTTCGACATCCCGCTCGACGAATTCGAGCCCGACCGCCACTACTACGCCCAAGCGCGGGTCGAGGCAATTGCCGAAGAACATCCGGAGAACCGCTACAACCGGGATTTCTTCGGTTTTTCCTTGGACGAGTCGGGCCAGGTGCTCGTCCGCTGCGGCTCGGACCCGCCCGACGACGGCGAGGAAAACACCACCGACCCCTTGCTGGCCGAGCAATGGCACCTGAACAACCTAGGCCAAGACGCCTACGCACGCCTTCCAGGCAGGCGAGGCGAAGATCTCGGCATGGCGGCCGTGTTGGCCGCGGAACAACCCACGGGCCAGGGCGTCCACATCGCCATTGCCGATACCGGACTGGAAGTCTGCCACCCCGACCTCGAAGCCAATATCGAAGCGGACGGCGCGCACAATTTCAATACCGGTGCATGGTACGGGTCCCTCTCGACGGATCCGTTCCTGCCATCGCCCCTCGGCGACCACGGGACTTCCGTGGCGGGCGTCGCGGCGGCCGTGGTCAACAACGGTACCGGGGGCCGAGGAGTCGCTGCCGGTGCGTCGCTGCACGGGTACAACGTGCTTTCGGCAAAGAACTTCCAGCCCGCCTACGTCGACGCCATGGGCGGCAGCATCGCGAATCCGCCATCCGCCTCCGTCGATATCTTCAACATGAGCTTCGGCACACTCGGTGAAGAGAGCGATGCACCCCCCAATGAGGAAGCGCTGTTCCAGAACGGCGTGCGCAATCTACGCGAGGGCCGGGGGGCCATCTATGTCAAGGCGGCAGGGAATTGGTTTGGCACTTGCCGCTCGATGCCACGCGCCGTCAATGCGCGGATTGGGTGCGGCGGGGCCAACGGCGACGGGACAAACAACCTCCCGTATCTCGTGGTTGTGGGCGCATTCAACGCCGCTGGCGTCAAGGCCAGCTACGCTTCCGCAGGCGCCAATCTGTGGATCAGCGCGCCGGCCGGCGAATACGGCAGCCGGGATCCCGCCATCATCACAACGGATCAAGTGGGCGTTGACCGAGGATACGACAAGCTTATTCCCGTCGGGGTTGTCTCCGACAGCGTCAACAATCCGCACGGCAACTACGTCAGCACGTTCCACGGCACATCGGCCGCCGCGCCAAACGCCAGCGGTGCAATCGCCCTGCTCCTGGAGTCGTATCCGGAACTGACCTGGCGCGACGTCAAGCACATCCTGGCGAACACCGCGCG
Organism: Pseudomonadales bacterium; assembly: GCA_047518105.1. Classification (GTDB taxonomy): domain Bacteria; phylum Pseudomonadota; class Gammaproteobacteria; order Pseudomonadales; family Azotimanducaceae; genus VXYL01. Next base: position 1,974 of record JAKZRQ010000274.1, read on the forward strand.
CCAGATTCATGCGGATGCGCCGACCGTACGCTACTTCGTGGGCGGCAGCTTCTACACGCTGCAACTACCCTGGATCACCAACGCAGCGGACCATCGCTTCCACAACTACTACGGGTTCGGCGCAGTTGCCGTGGACGAGGCCCTGACCTACGCCGCTTCGCACACCCCCGACAGCCTAGGGGAGTTCACCGAAACAGCGGCATTCAACCTCACAGAGTCTGTGCCGATCCCCGACAACCATGGCGCGGGCGTATCCCAGACGCTAACGGTTGAGGATCTGGGCGACGACGCGAACATCGAAGCGACAATCCTGCATGTCAACATCGCCCATCCGATGACCAACGATCTTGGCATTCACCTGATTTCGCCCTCGGGAACCGAGAGCATTCTCAACCCGATCTTCAATGACACGCTGGCCGGAAACGCGAATCTCGATTGGGATCTCCTCAGCAACGCCTTCTACGGCGAATCGCCAAACGGCGAGTGGACGCTCAAGATCGTGGACGCGGCCGCAGGGGATGCGGGCAACCTGAACGGATGGAGCCTTCGGTTCGCATTGGGGACGCATCCGTAGAGCAACCATGAGGCGCGTTCGGCCACGGGATTGGCGCGCGGTGATCGCCACCGCCGCGGCAGCCCTTTGCCTCGCGCCACTCCTGGCGCAGGATCGTGAGCGCGAACACTCGATCTCCTTTTTGCCGTCCGCTTCGGACAAGCTTCAACAGGGCTACGCCCGGATCGTCAACCGCTCCGCCGAGCCCGGCGAAGTGGCCATCAGCGCAATCGACGACACCGGCCGGAAATACGGCCCACTGACACTGGCGATGGATGCCAACGAGACGGTTCACTTAGACTCGGACGACCTGGAGACGGGCAACCCAGCCAAGGACCTGACGGGGAGTACGGGGCCGGGCCAGGGTGACTGGCGGCTGGCGCTTGATAGCGATCTCGACATCGAAGCGCTTGCCTACATCCGCACCGAGGACGGCTTCCTTACGGCGATGCATGACATCGTGCCGGCGACCGACGGTCGCCACCGGGTGCCTTTCTTCAACCCCGGGAGCAACCATAACCAGGTGAGCCTGCTGCGGCTTGTCAACACGGATACCGAGACAGCCGAGGTGTCGATCAGCGGCATCGACGACGCCGGCACGTCGTCGGACGACACCGTGGTCGCCTCCATTCCCACCGCCGCATCGCGGACCTACTCGGCTCAGGAACTGGAGTCCGGCGGCACTCCCGGTCTCGCCGGCCAGCTCGGCGACGGAGCGGGCAAGTGGCAGTTGATCGTGGAGTCCGGGCGCCCGCTTGTTGTCATGAGCCTGCTGTCGAGCCCGACCGGACACCTGACGAATCTATCCTTCGCGCCGGACGAAGAAGAAGACGGCGTACGCTCGGTGCCGTTCTTCCCGCAGGCGTCCGACCCGCTCGGACGGCAGGGATTCGTGCGCGTGATCAACCACTCGGCGGAAGAAGGCGAGGTGACGGTCACCGCGTTCGATGGGTCGGAGTCGGACTACGAGCCGATCAGTCTCGCGTTCGGCGCCAACAAGGCGATGCACTTCAACTCCAACGATCTGGAGTTCGCCAACGCGTCGAAAGGATTGTCCGTCGGCGTCGGCGCGGGCCAGGGGGACTGGCGGCTCGAACTGACCAGCGAGTTGGACATCGAGGTGCTGTCCTACATCCGCACTGACGACGGCTTCGTGACGCCGATGCACCACACGGCGGCGCGGGCTTTGGACGACACGTGGCGCTACTACGTGCCCATCTTCCATCCGGCGAGCCAATCCGGCCAGGAGAGCCACCTGCGCCTCGCAAGTGTCGGGGATGACGGTGCAACAAGCATCACGATCAGGGGGTTGGACGATCAGGGGCTCGCGGCGCCCGAGGGTGACGTGGGCCTCGCCTTGGAGGCCGGGAGGACGCGCACGCTCACGGCCGGTGCCCTGGAGCTGGGGGCGGAGGGAGTCTCCGGACGGTTGGGGACTGGATCCGGCAAATGGCAACTGTTCATCTCTGCCGACGGTCCACTCGAGGCCATGAGCCTGGAGCATAGTTCGACGGGTTACTACGAGAATCTCTCGCGCGGGCGCAACGGCTACCGCGCATGGCCCCTTCCCTCCCGCCATCCCGACTTGGTCGTGGATCGAACTCGGGTGAACATCGGCAGCACCGTTCCAGGCGGGACGATCACCCTCTCGACCGCAGTGCGCAACCAGGGCGATGCCGAATCGGCAACCACCACCTTGCGCTACTTCCGCTCACCGAACGCGACGATTTCGACCAGCGACACCCAGATCGGGACAGACGCCGTGGGAGCGCTCGCCGCATCCGGCACCAGTTCGCAATCCATCTCGCTCGCCGCGCCCGCCGATCCCGGAACGACCTACTACGGCGCCTGCGTGGATGGCGTATCCGGCGAGTCCGACACCACCAACAACTGTTCGTCGTCCACCGACGTGACGGTCGAGACGCCAGGAAGTCCGGATCTGGTGGCCGAGGCGCCTTCTACGAGCGTCGACCGGCCTGAACCCGGGATGGCCTTCACGCTGTCGGCGACAGTGCGCAACCAAGGCGACGGCGACGCCGGGGCGACGACCCTGCGTTACTACCGCTCCGCGGACGCGACGATTTCCACCGGCGACACGGAAGTCGGGACCCACGCCGTGGGAGCGCTCGCCGCATCCGGCGCCAGTTCGCAATCCATCCCGCTCGCCGCGCCCGCCGATCCCGGAACGACCTACTACGGCGCCTGCGTGGATGGCGT
>JAKZRQ010000275.1:0-22154 GCA_047518105.1 Pseudomonadales bacterium
GAGCCTGATACGGGATCATTGGCCGAAAACGGGCGGAGCGGTCACGCCGGAGCTGGCTCTCGGACGCGTTTCAGATGCACCATCAGGACGGAAATGTCGGCTGGCGTAACGCCATTTACTCTCGAGGCCTGACCTAGCGTCGCCGGCCGCATCAACTGCAGCTTCTCCCGCGCTTCAGTTCGCAAGCCCGTGATTCGGCTGAAATCGAAACTATCCGGGATTCCGGCGCTCTCCATCTTTTGTGCGCGTTCGACCATTTGACCCTGTTGACGGATGTAACTCTCGTATTTGACGGTCAGTTCGGCCTGCTCGGCAACATCTGGTTCCATGGGTTCGGTTCCAGTTAAGCGCCTCAGAACGTTTAGCCGCATACCCGGCCGCTTAAGGAGATCCCTGGCCGGAGTTCGCTGTTTCAGCGGGGGCGAACCGATCGCCCTCATTTCGGCATCCGCGGCGTCCGACGGTTCGATTCGGGCCGGGTCAAGCCACTCCAATGCACGCTCGATGGCAACCTTTTTACGCTGAACCGCATTCACTCGACCGTCGGACGCCAGACCGATCGCACCGCTGACGGGCGTCAGGCGCAGGTCGGCGTTATCCTGCCGCAGAAGAAGCCGGAATTCAGCCCGTGACGTGTGGAGTCGGTACGGTTCGTCGATCTCCTTCGTCGTCAGATCGTCGATCATGACGCCTATGTACGCTTCTGACCGCGAGAACACCAAAGGATTGTCACCTCGGCAGCCCAGGGCGGCGTTAATTCCCGCCATCAACCCTTGCGCCGCCGCTTCTTCGTAGCCGGTGGTGCCGTTGATCTGGCCCGCGAAGTAGAGCCCGCCGATGGCGCGCGTCTCCAGCGACGGCTTGAGGTCGCGTGGGTCGAAGAAGTCGTACTCGATGGCATAGCCGGGACGCGTGATATGGGCGTTCTCGAAACCCCGGATGCTGCGTACCGCAGCCAACTGGACGTCGAAGGGGAGGCTGGTCGAGATCCCGTTCGGATAGAGCTCATGCGTCTCCAATCCTTCCGGCTCCACGAATACCTGGTGCTGCTCGCGATCCGCAAACCGCACAACCTTGTCCTCGATCGAGGGACAGTAGCGCGGTCCGACGCCTTTGATCGCTCCCGTGAACATCGGCGAGCGATCAACGCCCGCGCGGATGATCTCGTGGGTGCGGACGTTGGTATGGGTGATGTGGCATGGAACCTGTTGCGGGTGATCGGCTGCGGTAGACAGGAACGACATGACCGGCCGCGGCTCGTCGCTCGCTTGGATGTCCATGACGCTGAAGTCCACACTGCGTCCGTCCAGACGCGGGGGCGTCCCGGTCTTCAGGCGGTCGACCCTGAGCGGAAGGGCGCGCAACCGCGCGGCGAGCGCATTCGAAGGCGCATCCCCGGCTCTTCCCCCGGGTTGGTTGGCCATCCCCACGTGGATGCGTCCACCGAGGAAGGTGCCGGTGGTCAGCACCACCTGCTCCGCCTTGAACCGCAGGCCCATCTGGGTGTCGACGCCGCGGACCCGGTCGTCCGCGATGTCAAGGTCGACCACGGATTGCTGGAACACGGTCAGGTTGGCGCAGTTCTCCACCGCGGCGCGCACCGCATTCCGGTACAGCACCCGGTCGGCTTGCGCCCGGGTGGCGCGCACGGCGGGGCCCTTGCGCGAGTTCAAGGTGCGGAACTGGATGCCTGCCCGGTCCGTCGCCAACGCCATCGCGCCGCCCAAGGCGTCGACTTCCCGCACCAGATGGGACTTGCCGATGCCGCCAATGGCCGGATTGCAGGACATCTGGCCTATGGTCTCGATGCTCTGGGTCAAGAGCAGCGTCCTGGCGCCCGTGCGCGCGGAGGCGAGCGCGGCTTCGACACCGGCATGGCCGCCGCCGATCACGATCACGTCGAAGTCTTGCGGATGATCCATTGCAAGGAGGGCTCCGATTCGGTTTTCCCACAGCGTAAAGGGCGGCGGATTATACGCCCTCTATTTGCCGATACAGAAGCTCGCGAATATCTCCCCCAAGAGATCGTCGACGCTTCTCGCGCCCACGATTTCGCCCAGCCGGTGCTGGACTTGGCGCAGTTCCTCGGCGGCAAGGTCGCCGAATCCTTCCTCCACCCGGGCACGGGCGGCAGCCGCATGGCGGGCCGCAGCGGCCAAGGCATCAAGATGGCGTTTGCGCGCGAGATAGGCACCCTCACCCGGCACCGCACCGGCAATCTCGGCGATCGCCGTGCGCAACGCGTCCACGCCGTCGCCGGTCATTGCCGAGATGCGCACGCTCTCGCCATCGCGCCCGGGCGCTTCGCCGGTGAGATCGATCTTGTTGCGGACCACAAGCCGCCCCGAGGCGGGCTTCTCGACGCTCGGGCCGCCATCGCCAAGGCTGGCGTCGCTATCGCCAAGGCTGGCGTCTTCCACCGCAAGCACCAAGTCCGCGCGCGAGGCCGCCGCGCGCGCGCGTTCCACGCCGATGGATTCCACCCGGTCGCCGCCCGCCCGCAGCCCGGCCGTATCCGTCAGCCGGATCGGCACGCCTTCGATTTCGATGTCGGCCGTCAGCAGGTCGCGCGTTGTGCCTGGGATGTCGGTGACAATCGCGCGGTTCTCTGCGAGCAAACGGTTCATCAGGCTCGATTTGCCGACGTTGGGCGGGCCGGTGATCACCACATTCAGACCGTCACGCAAGGCTTCTCCCCGTCGCGACTCCGCGTCGAGCCGTTCAATGGCGGTGTCGATGGCCCCGAGCCGTGTTTGCGCATCGGATTCGGCGAGATAATCGATTTCCTCCTCCGCGAAGTCGATGGCGGCTTCGAGATAGACCCTGAGATCCAGGACGGCCCGGTCGATCTCGAGAACGCGTTTCGAGAACTCGCCGGCCAGCGACCGCATCGCCGAGCGGGCGGCGCGCTTCGAAGCGCTGTCGATCAGGTCGGCTACCGCCTCGGCCTGGGCAAGATCGATCTTGTCGTTGAGGAAGGCCCGTTCGGTGAATTCGCCCGGCCGGGCGATCCGGGCGCCCAAGGTGCAGGCGCGCTCGAGCAGCCGGGCCATGACGACGGGTCCGCCATGGCCCTGCAGTTCGATCACGTCCTCGCCTGTGAGCGACTGCGGCGCCGGAAAGAAAAGCACGATGCCGCGGTCGATCGCGCTCCCGTCGGTGTCGACGAAGTCTACGAGTTCTGCGCGCCGGGGCGTCGGAACACGTCCGACGAGTTCTTGAGCCACGCCCCGCAGATCCGCCCCGGACAGGCGCACGACGCCAATGCCGCCCCTTCCCGGCGGGGTGGCGATGGCGGCGATCGTCTCCCGGCGAACCATCCGGCGCTCCTATCCGCTGTGGACGGGGTTCTACGAAGAAGCCTTCTCGATCTTGCGAGTGATGTACCACTGCTGTGCTAGCGACAACAGGTTGTTGGCCAGCCAGTAGAGCACCAGTCCCGCCGGGAAGAAGCAGAACAGGACCGTGAAAAGGATCGGCATGGCCTTCATCACCCGCGCCTGCATCGGGTCCGGCGGCGGCGGATGCATGAGCTGCATGGCGAAGAACGACGCGCCGTAGAGCAGAGGCAGCACGAACCACGGATCCTTCGTTGCAAGGTCCTCGATCCACAAGACGAATGGCGCCTGGCGCAGCTCGACGCTCTCCAGGAGCACCCAGTACAGCGCCAAGAAGACCGGCATCTGCACCAACAGGGGCAAGCAGCCGCCGAGCGGGTTCGCCCCTTCCTTCTTGTACAGCGCCATCATCTCCTGGGAGAGCTTCTGGCGATCCCCGGCGTGACGTTCCTGGAGCCGCTTCATTTGCGGCATGACCTTCTTCATCTTGGCCATGGAACGGTAGCTGGCGGACGCCAGCGGGTAGAGCAGCAGCTTGACGCCGAAGGTGAGCAGAATGATCGCCACGCCCCAGTTGCCCACCACCGAGTGGATGGCGTCGAGCACATGGAACAACGGCACCGACATCCACCACAGGAAGCCGTAGTCCACCGTGAGGTTCAGGTGCGGCGCAATCTCCTCCAGGCGACGCTGGATCTTCGGCCCGGCATAGAGGCCCGCAGCCAAGGTCCGCCTCTCCCCTGGTGCCACGACCACGTCGGGCGATACAAAACCGACCGCGTAGTTACCATCGTTGAGACGCCGACCAAAGTAAGCATTCACTTCTGCTGAATCGCCTACCCAAGCTGAGACGAAATAGTGTTGTAGGACCGCAGCCCAGCCTCCCTCCACTTGCGCGCGGAAGGGGCCGTCGTCGAGTTCGTCGAAGTCGATCTTCTCGTACCGGGTGTCCACCGTTGTGAACGCCGCGCCGACGTAGGGCCGCGGCCCCATGGGCACGCCCGATTCCGGTCGCATGGCATCGCGCTTCAACTGGGCGAACATCTGCGCCTGGAACGGGCTCTCGGACTCGTTGTGGATTTCGTGTTCCACTCCAATAAGATAGTCGTCGGCCTGGAACAGGAAACGCTTGCGGATCGTCACGCCGTCCTTCTGGTCGCGCAGAACAACCTCAAGCGCGCCGTCATCCACTTCGTAGGGGCCCTCCGAGGCTGCGTAGAGCGGTCGGGACCCGGACTTGTCCCTGCCGTCTCGACCGATGAGACCACTCTGGGCGACGTAGACGTTACCGCCATCCTGGTTGAACAGGGTCACCGACTGGTCGCTGTCGATCGTCACCGGGAATCGGCGAAGGCGAAGTTCGACGATGTCCCCGCCCAAGCGGTCGATCCACACGTCGACAACCGACGTCGTCACGTGCACCAGCCGGTCGGCCGCGACCTGCGTTTCCTGCGGTGACGGCGTTGAGGACAACGGTGCCGCGAAGTCCTCGCCCGGCACATCGTCCGTCGGCGGCTCCGCCGCCGCTGGCTCAGCCCCGACACTCGGCAGTGAATCGATCTCGGCCGAAGCGGCGTCGGTTGGCGTTGCGGGTGTGTTCTGCACCGTCGACGGGGCACTCTCCTTAACCTCGCCGTAGTCTCGATCCCAGGTCAGGACCAATAGGTAGCCGAGCACCCCGAGGGTGACCATGAGGACGATCCGGCGTACCTCCGGCGACATCAACAGATTCATATCAAACGTGTTCCCGTGGCGACCGAACTTCGGGCACCGGATCGAAGCCGCCAGGATGAAGCGGGTGGCACCGCAGGATCCGGCGCAGTGCAAGCCAAGCGCCTCGAGCCACTCCGTGTTGGACAATGGCCTCCACCGCGTAGCTCGAACAGGTCGGGTGGAACCGGCAGTGCCGACCGAGACAGGGGCTGACGAACCGCCGGTAGGCTTCGATCACCCACAACAGCGCGACGCTCGGAATGCGCGAAGAAATAGTATCGATCACCCTATCGACCGGGCTTTCAGCTCTCATCCGGTCGCTCCGTCGAGGCGCGCCGAGCGACAATCTCCACCAAGGCTGCGAACAGGTGATCGGCCGTCGTCTTCGAGACGGCGGCCTTGGGTACCGCGACGCGAACAACGATGTCCATCGCCGGCAGGTCCCGAGCCTGTCGAAACGACTCTCTAATCATTCTCTTGGCTCGATTTCGATCCACGGCCCGCCGCAAGAAACGCTTGCCCACGATCAAACCCAGCCGCGGGCCATCCATCTTGTTGCCAAGGGCTGCCAGTCGCAACGGGCCCTCTGCGGTGCGCATCGACGCGTGCCGGAGCACCTCGTCGAACTGTTTGCTGTGCAGAAGGCGACGATGGCGCCCAAAGCCATGGCAAATACGGTCCAGGCCTAGGCAGGAATCGCCGCGGGCGGTCGATAGCGGCTCTGCTGCCCCAAGCCGACGGTTCAGACCGTCAACCTTTTTCGCCCTTTGGCTCGTCGTGCATTCAGCACGTTGCGCCCGCTCTTCGTCGCCATCCGCGCGCGAAACCCGTGGGTTCGCTTGCGCTTGATGACGCTGGGCTGGTAGGTCCTCTTCATCGGTTCTTGGGGTCAGGGAGGAAGCGCGGATTGTAGGAGCGCGGTGGGAACAGTGTCAATGCGGTCGTTCGGAGAGCGAAGTTGGGGGCCTACTCAGGCGTGCCAGGCAACAAAGAACGAGGTTCAATAGATAAGATTGTTGTTGTCGTTGGGCAAAGGCTTACCGTGTACTAGGGCATTAACTCACGGATTGTGTGGCGAATTTCCTACAACGGATTCTGTGTGTAGAGGGTTGACATCATGCTCGAATCTCGTGGACAGAATACGGATCAATCGTTCGATTAAGCGATCCCCCGGTGATCCAAACAAGATGCTCACAGCTTACTCAGACGGGCTTGATATCGGCGGGTTCGAAGGTCTCGAACTTAAGCTCTTGAATTGCCAAGCAATCGCAAAAAACCTCGTTTTTTTGTTGTCGAATACATAGCCAAGGACGCCAACGTGTCATTAGAATGACACCCAATCGCCGGTTCCTGCCGCTCGCGTCGGCGATGACAAGCGATGACAAGAATGAAAGTGCTGAGGGGGGACACATGGCGCGGTTGGACGAAGGCTTGGGCGAGGGAGAGGGCGAACCCTGGGTATGGCGGAAGTGTCGCGAACGGCTTGAAGAGGAGCTGTCCTCGAGGCAGTTCATTTCTTGTATCAGGCCCCTCCAAGTGGGCGGAGACCGGGCCAAGCTGGTCATTCTCGCTCCGAACGTGCATGTACGCAGGGAGGTTGAGAAGCTCCACCTAGCGCGGATCGTGGAGCTCCTCGCGGACTTGGACGGCGGCGACGTGCCCGACCTGGAGCTGAACGTCGGCACCCGCGACCGGACTCCGGGAGCGCCGATGCGCGTCGATCATGCGTCGCCGCGTCGCGTAGATGGAGACACCAAGCCGAGTCTCGACAGATCCTTCGTGTTCTCGACATTCGTAGAGGGGAAGTCCAACGAGTTGGCCAAGGCGGCAGCCCATCATGTCGCTGCCAACGCCGGAAACTCGTACAACCCGTTGCTCCTCTACGGTGGCGTGGGGCTGGGCAAGACCCACCTCATGCACGCTGTCGGCAACGAGATCGTTTCCGGTTCGCGCCGTTCCAGCGTGGTCTATCTCCGCTCCGAGCAATTCGTCAACGACATGGTCCGAGGCATCCGGACGGGATCCATCCAGCAGATCATGCAGTACTACCGATCGGTCAACGTGCTGCTCATCGACGACATCCAGTTCTTCGCCCACAAGACCAAGTCGCAAGACGATTTCTTCCACGTGTTCAATTCGGTTCGCCAACGCAAAAACCAGATCGTGCTCACCTGCGACAAGTACCCGCGCGAGATCGACGGCCTCGAAGAGCGCCTGAAGTCTCGGTTCGTTGGCGGCTTGACCGTCGAGGTCGAGCCTCCGGAACTCGAAACGCGCGTCGCCATCCTGCAGAAGAAAGGGGAAGCGGAGGGCATCGAGATTCCCCACGATGTGGCCTTCCACATCGCGGAACACATCCGGTCGAACGTGCGCGAGCTCGAGGGTGCCCTGCAGCGCGTCATCGCTCACGCCCGGTTCATGCACTCGGTGGTGTCAATCGGGCTGGTCAAGCGTGCCCTGCGCGACTTGTTCGCGATTCAGGGCCGTCAGACGACCATCGGGAACATCCAGAAGGTTGTTGCCGAGTACTACAACATGAAGCACTCGGATCTGCTGTCCAAACGCCGCAACCGAGCCATCGCCCGACCCAGGCAGATGGGCATGTACCTGGCCAAGGAATTCACAAACCACTCGCTTCCGGAGATCGGCGAGCAATTCGGCGGTCGAGACCATACAACCGTGCTGTACGCCTGTCGTAGAATCAACGATCTACGAAAGACGAATGATGGCATCGGCGAGGACTACAGGAATCTATCCCGTCTGCTGACCCAATGAACTGGCCAACGCTCGTCGGGGCGTGTGGTGACGCCCGAACCAAGGAGCGAGCATGAAATTCCGAACGAGCCGAGACACGTTGTTGCGTCCTCTGCAGGTACTCACGGGCGTGATCGAACGGCGCCACACCCTGCCGGTGCTTTCGAACATCTTCGTGGAGACCAGCGAAGCGGGCCTTACGCTCCGCGGGACGGACCTTGAAGTCGAGATGGTTGCCGAACTCACGCAAGGCGTCGAAATAGAGCATCAGGAGCGGGCTGCGACGACGGTTCCGGCGCAGACCTTGGCGGACATCTGGCGTTCCTTGCCCGAAGCGGCCGAGGTGACGTTCGCGCTAGAAGGGCAACGCGTCGTCCTGCGGTCCGGGCGCAGCCGCTATCAGCTGCCGACGGTTTCGGCGGACGAATACACGCCCTTCGAGCCAGGAGAAGGCGAGGTAAACGTCACGCTTGCGCGGGTCGATGTGCAACGGCTCTTGACGCGTACCAGCTTTGCCATGGCGAACCAGGACATCCGCTATTTCCTTCGGGGTTTGCTACTCGAGATCAGTGCCCAGACAGTTCGGGCGGTGGCCACCGATGGCGCCAGGCTCGCGATGTGCACGTTGGATGGCGGTGTGGAGGGCGTCGACCGGATGCGAGCCATCATTCCCCGCAAGCGTATCCAGGATCTCGAACGGCTCATCGCCGATAGCGATCACGATGTCGAGTTTTCTCTTGCACGTACGCATCTAAAGGTCTCCCAAGGTGCGTACACACTAACTACCAAGCTGGTCGAGGGGCAGTTTCCGCCGTACGACGGACTAATTCCCCGCGACATCAAGCGCACCATGACCAGTGACCGGGAAGCGCTGCGGCGAGCGCTCCACCGCGCATCGATCGTCTCCAAGATCATCGACTTCACGGTGGAGGACGACCTATTGACCATCCGGGCGACGAACAACGAACAGGGAGAAGCCGAGGAAGTGGTGGCGGTGGACTACGGTGGCGAGAAAATGGAAGTGAGCTTCAACGCGGACCTGGTGCAGGACGTGCTTGGTGCGGTGGACACCGAAAGCATCACCCTGTCGTTTCCGGAAGATAACAAGATCGCGAAACTGGAGGCTGTTGGCGACGAAGAGCCGTTGTACCTCGTCATGCCGCGGCGGCAGTAGGCCCTTGAGACGGCGAGGGCTGCCGTTGAATTTCCCACGATCGATTGCTGCAACCGTGTAGCGACACGCCCAAGGGTAGCGAAACGCCTGGCCGGCTTGGAGGCGCTCGCCAAGCGGGTGTGTATCGCCACGAGAGAGCCAACGGGTGATTATTGAGCGGCTGGACATCAGCAACGTCCGTAATGTCAGCACGGCCCGGATCGACCTTGATCCGCGCGTTAGCCTGCTCGTGGGGCCAAATGGCGCTGGCAAGACAACGGTTCTTGAAGCCATCCACCTTCTGATCCGCGGTCGGTCCTTCCGCACGACGCGGGCCGACGGTGTGATTCAGGCGGGGCAGGACGACATGATGGTCGGGGCAACCGTTGCAGATGACCGCCAGGGGTCGATGCGGTTGGGCTATGCACGGCAACGTGGTGGCCGGGTGGAACTGCGACGAGACGGCCACGCGGTTCGCCAGATCTCGAGCATTGCGGCCCTGATGCCGATCCAGTTGCTTCTACCGGATCTCCCGGAAATGGTGTTTGGCGGTCCAGCGGGTCGCCGTCAATGGCTGGATTGGGGCACGTTTCACGTGAAACCAGAGTATATGGCCACCTTTCGGGACTATCTCCGGGCGCTGCGACACCGCAACAGCGTGCTTCGCAGTGGTGATCTCAAGACTCTGCCCGCCTGGACTTCCCAAGTTGCAGAGCTCGGGGAGTTGGTCGCGACTGCGCGCCAAGGCTACTTCGAGCGGGTCCACGATGAAGTGCAGGCCTGTCTCGCGGCGCTTAGCCCCGGCTTGAGGATCGAGCTGACCTATTTTCAAGGTTGGAAAGGCAATGATTTTGCGGAATTGCTAGGCCAGCAGGTTGATCGCGATGTAAGATCGGGAGCTACGCAAACGGGTCCGCACAGAGCGGACGTCGGGATCAACTGCGATTCGGACGCCGCCGCGATGGTGTTGTCCCGGGGCCAGGGAAAGGCGGTGGCGTGTGCGCTACGCCTTGGCCAGGCGAATGATCTGGCGAAACTTGGCAAGCGTTCGCTGTTCCTGATTGATGACCTCGGCGCGGAACTCGACGGACGGCACAACGAACGGTACTACGCGCTGCTCGAGGACATGGACTGTCAGATCGTCGCGACCTCGACGCAACGAGACATCGGCGCGTTGCTGATGGGGTCTCACCCGGGAAGTATGTTTCACGTGAAACAAGGGTGTTTTGAGAAGGGTTGAAGCCAAAAAAACGGACACAAACGCATGGATTCTGAAGAGCAGATAGGCGACGACGCGTACGATTCCCGAAATATCAAGGTCCTGCGCGGCTTGGAGGCGGTGCGAAAGCGCCCTGGGATGTACATCGGGGACACGGACGACGGTACCGGGCTGCACCACATGGTCCAAGAGCTGGTCGACAATGCCATCGACGAGGCCCTGGCGGGGCACTGCGACGCAATCGACGTGGTCATCCACCCCGGCGAATCGGTGACCGTTCGGGACAACGGGCGAGGGATGCCGGTCGATCTTCACGAAGAGGAAGGCAAGTCCGCAGCCGAGGTCATTCTGACGCAGTTGCATGCCGGCGGTAAGTTCGACAGCAACTCCTACAAGGTATCGGGCGGCCTGCACGGGGTCGGCGCGTCGGTGGTCAACGCGCTGTCCGAGATTTTTCGACTGACTGTACGCCGAGAGGGTCAGGTCTACCAACAGACCTACCGTCACGGCGAGCCCCAGGAGCCGTTGAGGGTGGTGGGCGAAACCGAGTTCCGGGGCACCGAGTGCTACTTCAAGCCATCGTCCGAGACGTTTTCCAGTATCGAATTCCAGTACGACGTCATGACTAAGAAGCTACGCGAACTCGCATTCTTGAACGCCGGCGTCGCCATTCGCCTCAGCGACGAACGAACAGGCAAGAAGGAACGGTTCTTCTACGAAGGCGGCCTGATGGAGTTTGTCACCTACCTCAACCGCAACAAGACCACGTTGAACGAGATATTCCATTTCGCGCATCTTCGCGACGACGGCATCACCGTGGAAGTTGCCCTGCAGTGGAACGACGGATTCCAGGAGCAGGTTTTTGCGTACACCAACAACATCCCGCAGTCCGACGGCGGTACGCACCTCGCCGGATTCCGTGGTGCCATGACGCGCACGCTCAACGGCTATATCGAACGCGAGGGGTTCGCCAAGAAGGCCCAGATTGCAACCACGGGCGACGATTCCCGGGAAGGACTTACGGCCGTGGTCTCGGTCAAGGTTCCCGACCCCAAGTTCTCATCGCAAACCAAGGACAAACTGGTTTCCAGCGAAGTGAAACCCGCTGTCGAGCAGGATCTCGGCCGCCATTTCTCTGCTTACCTGGAGGAACATCCGCAGGATGCTAAACAGGTCGTCACCAAGATGATCGAGGCGGCACGTGCAAGGGAGGCCGCGCGCAAGGCACGTGAGATGAGCCGCCGCTCCAGCGCCTTGGATATCGCCGGCCTGCCGGGCAAGCTTGCAGACTGCCAGGAGAAGGACCCGGCCCTCTCGGAGGTGTTCCTGGTGGAAGGCGACTCGGCCGGCGGCTCGGCGAAACAGGGGCGAGACCGGCGCACCCAGGCTATTTTGCCCCTGAAGGGAAAGATCCTGAACGTCGAGAAGGCGCGGTTCGACAAGATGCTGTCCTCTCCCGAAGTGGGCACGCTGGTGACGGCTTTGGGCTGCGGCATCGGTCGAGGCGACTTTGAAATCGAAAAGCTCCGCTACCACCGGGTCGTGATCATGACCGATGCCGATGTGGACGGATCCCACATTCGCACGCTGCTGCTGACGTTTTTCTTTCGGCACATGCCCGAGTTGATCGATGCCGGACACGTGTTCATCGCCTTGCCCCCGTTGTACAAGGTGAGCAAGGGGCGCCAGGAGCGCTACCTCAAGGACGACGGCGAGTTGGAGGCGTACTTTCTGCAGGCGGGACTCGAAGGATCGGAACTGCATGTCGCCAAGGATGCGCCGCCCATCGACGACGCGGTTCTCGAACGGATTGCACGCGCCTATCTCGAACTTGACGCACGTCTAGACGCCCTGCATCGCATCTACCCGGCGGAGTTGACCAAGGCGCTGATTGAAGCGCCACCGCTGTCGCTGGCTGATCTGGCGGACCGACAGCACATGGAGCAGTGGGTAGTCCACTACGCCGAGACGTTGCCGGACGGCTCCGACTACGCCGTCGCACTTGAGCATGATCGCGAACACCACGTGTTCCGACCAACCGTGAGTTGGCAGTCCCATGGCATCGCGGATTCGGTCCGGCTTGACTACGACTTCTTCGCGTCCGCGGAGTACGAGAGCATCAAGGCAATGGCCGCAACCCTCAAGGATCTCCTCTTGGACGGCGCGTTCGTCGCCCGGGGCGAGCGCAGTCAACCGGCCTCGACTTTCGTCGAGGCGCTCTCGTGGATGCTCGACGAAGCGCGCAGGGGGGTGGGCATACAACGCTACAAGGGGCTCGGCGAGATGGACGCCGAGGAGCTTTGGGACACCACGATGGACCCGGAGGTACGGCAGATGCTGCGGATCACGGTGGACGACGCCATCGCGGCGGACCAGATGTTCACCACGCTCATGGGCGATCAGGTGGAACCGCGTCGCGAGTTCATCCAGAGCAACGCTTTGGCGGTAGCGAACCTCGACGTCTAGACGTCGACCACGAACGGGTACGGGACGCTATCTGCCTTGTCCCGCATTGGCACGGTCGCGAACCTGCTCTAGGCGTGCCATCGCTTCTTGCAGCCAGACCTCAGCCATACTATTGATTTCATTAGATCTTTTGCCATCCGTCAGGAGAGGTTCCGAGATCTCGACATCGATGACGCCGGGGAACTTGACAAAACGGCGGGCTGGCCAGCAATGACCGGCATTGTGCGCGACGACCAGCACCGGCACCCCCGTCGCGGCCGCTAGCGCGGCACCACCGCGGTGGAACTTGCCGGTCGTGCCCGGTGCCAAACGGGTGCCTTCTGGAAACAGCGTCACGTACATGCCCCGCGTCAATCGATCCTTGCCCTGTTCGATCAGCTGCCGCAGCGAGGTGCGGGGATTCGAACGATCGATGGCGATGGGTTTTACCGAGGCGAACGCCCAACCCCACAGCGGAATGCGGAGCAGTTCGCGTTTGATAAGGATGGCCTGCGGCGCGACCAGCGTTTGCATCCACAGGGTCTCCCAGTTGCTTTGGTGTTTGACCAGGAAGATGCAGGGAACGCTTGGTATATGGTCCTGACCGGAAACCCGCCAGCGAATCCCGCAGGTCACCGCCAGCCAGAACAGTGCCGGTCGAGTCCAGCCTCGGATGATGAAGTTGTAGCGGCCGCGCAATGGCAGCGCCCAGCCGACCAGCACCGACAAGGTGGACCACACCGCAGACCAGCAGGCGTAGCCGACGTAGAAGACGATCGATCGCAGGACTGGCACCGCAACTCCCTTCGTCAGCTTCTCCAGTATTCGGGTGTCAGCACCACGAGCAGCGTGAATATCTCGAGCCGGCCGAGCAGCATGGCGAGCATCAACACCCACTTCGTCGCCTGCGGCAGACTCTGGTAGTTGGCGGCTACCTCGCCGAGTCCGGGACCCAGATTGTTGAGATTCGCTGCAACCGCCGAGAATGCCGTCAGGAAGTCCAGGTCCGATATGCCGAGCAGCACGCAAACCATGCTGAGGAAGACGATCAGATAGACCGCGAAGAAGCCCCAAACCGCCTCCACCACGCGATTGGGGACCAACTGCTCGCCGAGCTTGATGTGGAATACGCCGTTGGGATGGATGAGGCGGCGAATTTCCCTCAAGCCCTGGCGGTAGATCAGCAGCACCCGGTACATCTTCAAGCCGCCGGCCGTGGAACCGGCGCAGCCGCCGGCGAACGCGGCGAAGATCATCAACACCGGCGCAAGCATCGGCCAGGCGCTGTAGTCGGTCGTGGCGAAACCCGTTGTCGTGGCGATGGAGACCGCCTGGAACAGGCCCTCGCGGATCGGGCGCGTCGACGACGAGGCATCGAGCAGCAGGACCGCGATGACGATGACGGCGACCGTCACCAACGCGCTGAGATACAGTCGCAGTTCGTTGTCCCGGGCGTAGGGCTTCAGGCTGCGTCGGGCGAGGACAGTGAAGTGGAGAGCGAAGCTCATCCCGGAGAGCACCATGAAGACGATGGCGACGCTCTCGATGGCGATGCTGTCGAAGTGGCCGAGGCTCGCATCGTGGGGCGCGAAGCCGCCGATCGCGACCGTCGAGAAGGCGTAGCAAATGGCATCGAAGCCGCTCATCCCGCTCAACCAATAGGCTAGGGCGCAGGCGACGGTCAGCCCCAAGTAGATGTACCAGAGCGCCTTGGCGGTTTGGGCGATGCGCGGCGTGAGCTTGGTGTCCTTGACAGGCCCCGGGGACTCGGCACGGTAGAGCTGCATGCCGCCGACGCCCAGCATCGGGAGCACGGCCACGGCGAGCACGATGATGCCCATGCCCCCCAGCCACTGCAGAAGCTGCCGGTAGAAGAGCAACGAACGAGGGAGCTCGTCGAGCCCGGTCAGCACCGTGGCACCCGTGGTGGTAAGCCCCGACAACGACTCGAACACCGCGTCGGTAAACCGCAGTTGCATCTCCGGCACGAGCCAGATCGGCACTGCTCCGGTGAAACCGAGCCCCAGGTAGAAGAGCACGGTGATCAGAAAGCCGTCCCGGCTGCGCAACTCGACGCCCCTGCGAGCGGGTAGCCACAGCGCCATGCCGGTCAGGAGACTGATGGCAAAGGCCGCCAGAAACGGCGTGGTGGTGGCCTCGTCGTAGATGATGGCGATGATCACCGGCACCAACTGCGCGACGCTGAACACCATCAACAGGCCGCCGGTGACACGTAGGATAGGGGCGAAGTGCATGGCGCTGGCGCGTCGGCTAGAAGAAGCCCAGGCTAACTTGGAACAAACGTTCGACGGCGCGTATCCGCGACTTGTCGGCGAGGAACAGGATCACGTGGTCCTCGGTGCGTATCACGGCGTCGTCGCTGGCCACGATCACCTTGTCCCCGCGCACGATGGCACCCACGGTCACGCTCTGCGGAAACGCGATCTGGTCGATGCGGCGATCGACGACGCGGCTGTTCCGGGCGTCGCCGTGAACCACCGCTTCCATCGCCTCCACGGCGCCCCGGCGCAGGCTGTGCACTCGGGCGACGTCTCCCCGGCGTACATGGGACAGGATCGAACTGATGGTGGTCAACTGAGGCGACAGGGCGATGTCGATGTCGGTGTCCTGCACCAGGTCGACGTAGGCGGGCTTGGCGATCAGGCAGATCACCCGGCGAGTGCCCAGGCGCTTGGCCAGGAGCGCCGACATGACGTTCACCTCGTCGTCGTTGGTGACCGCGCAGAACGCATCGGTGTCCTCGACGTTCTCCTCGATCAGCAGCTCGCGATCAGTGGCGCTACCCTGGATGACCACTCCGCTTTTCAGCCGTTCGGCGACCAAGGCCGCTCGGGGACCGCTGAATTCAACCACCTTGACGCTGAATTCGTCTTCGATGGCGCGAGCCAGCTGCAGGCCGATGTTGCCACCGCCGGCAATGATCACCCGCTTGTTCGGTCGCTCCCCGTGCTTGAACTCCGACATCACGGCGTTGATATCCTTGCTCGGCGCGATGAAGAACACCTCGTCGTCCACTTCGACCACGGTCCGCGCCGTCGGGGCAATGGGTCGCCCATCGCGGAAGATCGCCACCACCTTGGTGTCGACCTTGGGAATGTGCTCGCGCAGAGAGCGCAGTTCCTGGCGCACCAGCGGGCCGCCGTGGTAGGCGCGCATGGCCACAAGCTGCACCCGGCGTTCGGCGAAATCCACGACCTGCAAGGCCCCTGGATGTTCCAGCAACTCCTTGATTTGCTCCATGACGACCCGTTCCGGGTTGATGAGCACGTCGATGGGCATGTGGTCGCGACTGAAGAAACGGATGTCGGCATCGCCGCCGTTGGAGCTGGTGATGTACTCGTTGGAGCGGATGCGCGCGATCTTCGTCGGGGTCTGGAACAAGGAGTAGCAGACTTGGCAGGCGACCATGTTGACCTCGTCGCTGTTGGTCACCGCGATCAACAGGTCGGCGTCGTTGGCCCCTGCGGCGCGCAAGGTGTCGGGCCGCGAGGCGTGGCCGTGGATGGTCTGGATGTCCAGACGATCCTTGAGCTCCTTGAGCCGCGTTGCGTCGTGGTCCACCAAGGTGATGTCGAAGGCCTCGTTGGCGAGGTGTTCGGCAAGGGCGCCGCCGGTCTGACCGGCCCCGAGAATGAGGATTTTCATGACTTGCTACGGTTTAGCCGCGCGCAGGGTAACTCCCGGGGCACCGGTTCGCCAGCGGTTCGGCAGGTGGAGACAGTCATACGCTGTCAATCAGGCGGACCATGGCGCGATTGCCTTCCGGTTTCCATTGATGCGCGTAGCTCCGCAACGGCCTGGACAGGGTCCCCCGCCTCCGTGATGGCCCGAACGACGGCGATGCTGCCGACGCCGGTGGCCATGACGTCGCGAGCGCGTTTCAAGTCGATGCCGCCGATGGCCGTCAGCGGATAACGGGGCCGCAGGAGATCGACCCAGCGGCGCAATCGAGAGACCCCTTGGGGATCGAACTTCATCGGCTTGGTCGTCGTGGCGTAGATGGGGCCGATGGCGATGTAGCTCGGCGCCACGGCGTGGGCCCGGGCGATCTCGTAGTAGCTGTGGGTACTTATCCCAAGGCGGATGCCAGCTCCGGCAATGGCCGAAAGGTTGGCATCGGTCAGGTCCTCCTGGCCGAGGTGGACGCCGTAGGCACCCGCATCGATGGCCTCGCCCCAGTAGTCGTTGACGAACAGGCAGGTACTCGAATCGGCCGTAGCCGCGACGCTCTGCTCGACGGCCCTGCGCAGGACGTCCGGGGGAACGTTCTTGACGCGCAGTTGTACGGTGTCGATCCGGAGTTCGACACAGTGCCTCACCCACTCGACGCTCGGAACCACGGCATACAGCCCGATGGGGCGGGCCAACGGTCGAAAGCCATGGACCGGCGGCACCTTGCCGGCGTCGATCACTCTCGGCAGGGCCTCGATGCCGCGCGGCCAGCCGAGGTGGGGAAGAGGCGCACGACCGGTACCCGGTGTGTCGGTGCTTGCCGCTAGCGCGCGCAAGCCCTGACGGACGTACATGTGTGCCAGCACGGGCGCAGAGTCCTCGTCTTCCCACTGGTGAGCGGCGGCGAGCGCGCTCGACAGGCTGCATCCGCCCCCATGAGCCCCTTGGCCTGGAATCGTATCACCATGAATTGAAAAGCTTTTCTGGTCGCTTTGCCAATGGTCGACACCGGGCGCGTCGCCATGGCCGCCGGTGACGTAGACGCACCTCGGGCCGCGAGCCCGCAGGGCGGTTGCTGCGCGGTCGGGGTCCGGGGCGTCGCCACCTAGGGCCGCAAGCTCCTCGCCGTTCGGCGTGACCGCGTCCACGCGCCGGAGCAGGGCCTGGGTCGATTCGTCCGGCAGCGTGCCAAGCTCACCGCCCACCGTGGCGCGTCGAACCGGATCCCACACCACGAAAGGCCGGTCGCCCGAGGTCGGCAGGCCGTCGAGAAAATCCAGCACTGCTGCGGCGTTCTCGGCGCTGCCGAGGGCGCCGATCTTGATGGCGGTCGGCGGCAGGTCTGCCGCCAAGGCCTGAATCTGAGCGCGTACCGTTACAGCCGGCACGACGTGGTTGTGGGCCAGCGAACGGGTATTCTGGGCCGTCACGCAGGTGATGACGGTGGCCGCATGGACGCCGAAGTCGCGAAACGTTTGGATATCGGCTTGGATACCGGCACCGCCGCCGCTGTCCGAGCCGGCGATCGTCCAGGCGACAGGCACGCGTCAGGCGCTTCGGTTGTGCCAGAAGGGCGTGCCGACCACCGGCGTTGACGGTTCGGCAGTCTCGGACTCTGGCATGGCGCCGGCGCGATAGGCGATGCGGCCGGCTTCGACGGCGCGGGCGAAGGCCTTGGCCATCGCGACCGGCTCGTCGGCGCGCGCCACGGCCGTATTCAGGAGCACGCCGTCGAAACCGATTTCGAGCGCCCGAGCGGCGTGGGACGGCAAGCCGATGCCCGCATCCACCACCAGCGACACGTCGGACAACCGAGCGCGCAGGGTTTCCAAGGCGTAGGGATTGAGCAAACCCTTGCCGGTGCCGATGGGCGAGCCCCAGGGCATCACCACTTGGCAGCCGAGGTCGCGCAGGCGGGAGCAGACGACCAGATCGTCGGTGGCATAGGGAAAGACCTTGAAGCCGCGCCCGATGAGTTGGCGCGTCGCATCGAGAAGTCCGTAGGGATCGGGCTGCAGGTTGTAGTCGTCGCCGGTGACCTCGAGCTTGATCCAGTCGGTATTGAAGATCTCCCGGCCCATCTCGGCCAGCGTCACCGCCTCGGCGGCCGTGTGGCAGCCGGCTGTGTTGGGCAGGATGCGCCGGCCGAGGCTTGAGATGCGTTCCCAGATGGAGCCGCCGCCGAGCTGGCTGGGTGCTTGGCGACGCAGACCGACGGTCAGAACTTCGGCGCCACTGGCTTCCACGGCGTCCGCCATCACCTTGGGCGAGGGGTAGCGCGCGGTACCGAGAAAAAGCCTGCTGGTCAAGCTCTCGCCGTACACGACCCAGGTATCCGCGTCCACGTCATCCCCCCTGTATTGGCGCCACGACGTCCAGCCGGTCGCCGTCTTCGATGGCGCGATTGCGCCAACCGGCCCGGGGCACGAAGGTTTCGTTGACGGCGACCGCCACTTTCCTGCCCTTGTAGCCCAGATCGACCAGTACGCAGTCCAAACGCCGCGCTTCGTCGCCGCGTCCGTTCAACTCGGTCAGCATGCCATTGAGGCGGATACGCATCCTTCAAGCTCCAACTGTTCGATCTGCCGGATGGCCGATTCCACGATCGCGGGGGCGGCGAGAAAGCCGTGGCGGTACAGGCCGTTGACGCGCAGGATTCCGCCGCGCCAGCGAACCTGCGGCACGTTGTCGTCGAAGGCGGCGCGCAGGCCGACGTCGAGGGAGAGAATTTCCGCTTCCGCGAAGCCGGTGTGCAGGGAGAACGCGGCGGAGAGCAGCTCCAGCGCGCTGCGCACGGTGACCGGCGCGCGGCTGTCGCTTTCGATCTGGGTGGCGCCGACGATGTACTCGTGGTTCGCGCGGGGCGCGACGTAGAGCTGGTAGCGCGGATGCATGAGTCGGATGGGACGTTGCAGGCTCACCTCCGGCGCGCGCAACCTCACGACTTCGCCCCGGACGCCGCGCAAGCCCGGCTCGCTGGCACCGGCACCCCGGCAGTCCAGAAAAACGTCGAAATTCGCCCGCCGACGGGTCCAGAGCGCGTCCCCATCGTCCAGGATCGCCGGCTTGCCGTAGTGAATATCGCCGCAACGACTCTCCAGCGCCTCGAGCAGCGCCCGATTGTCGATCCAACCCTCGCAGGGCAGTAGCAGGCCGCTCGCAAAGGTCAAGGCGAGGTCCGGTTCCAGCTCGTCCAGCGCCGCCCGGTCGAGCCGCCGGGGCAACTCGGGGCTGCGCGCGCGCAAGACACGCTCGAAACGCGCGAGCAACGCCTCGTCGGCACGATGCGCCACCGCGATCGCCCCGTCGAAACCGTGCGGGACAGCCAGCCCGGCAAGCCAGCGGCGCCAGACCGCAAGGCCGGCCAAGCCCATCTCCAGGACGGCCGGATCGCTGTCCGGCAGCTCGCTCATCGGCGCAAGCATGGCGGCGGCCACGTGGGCGGCACTCTCCGGCCGGCCGCGTTTGGCGCGTTCGTAGAGCGTAACGTCGTGGCCGGCTTCGGTCAGCCGCCAACCGAGCAACCGCCCCATCAAGCCGGCTCCGGCGATGGCGACACGCATGGCGCGAGATCCTTGGCCGACCCTAGATGCGGTGGTAGATTTCGCCGCCCTGCTCGCGGAACTCGTCCGCCTTGTGCGCCATCTCCGCCTCGACGTCGATCATCCGAATGCGATCCGAGTTGACGCCCGCCGCCGCGCGCACTTCATGCGAGATCTTCATCGAGCAGAACTTCGGCCCGCACATCGAGCAGAAGTGCGCGACCTTGGCAGAGTCCTTCGGCAATGTCTCGTCGTGGAACTCGCGCGCCTTGTCCGGATCCAGGCCGAGGTTGAACTGATCTTCCCAGCGGAACTCAAAGCGGGCCTTGGAGACGGCGTTGTCGCGGATTTGCGCGCCGGGATGGCCCTTGGCGAGATCGGCGGCATGGGCGGCGACCTTGTAGGCCATGATGCCCTCGCGTACGTCCGCCTTGTTGGGCAGCCCGAGGTGTTCCTTGGGCGTCACATAGCAGAGCATCGCGCAGCCGTACCAGCCGATCTGCGCCGCGCCGATGGCGGAGGTGATGTGGTCGTAGCCCGGCGCGATGTCCGTGGTGAGGGGCCCCAAGGTGTAGAAGGGCGCTTCGTCGCAGACCTCGAGCTGCTTCTCCATGTTCTCCTTGATGAGCTGCATGGGTACGTGGCCGGGCCCCTCGATCATGGTCTGGACGTCGTGCTTCCAGGCGATCTTGGTGAGTTCGCCCAAGGTCTCCAGTTCGCCGAACTGGGCTGCGTCGTTGGCATCGGCGATGGAGCCGGGACGCAGCCCGTCGCCCAGCGAGAACGACACGTCGTAGGCCTTCATGATCTCGCAGATGTCCTCGAAGTGGGTGTAGAGGAAGCTTTCCTCGTGGTGCGCCAGACACCACTTCGCCATGATGGAGCCGCCCCGGCTGACGATGCCGGTGACGCGTTCGGCGGTCAGCGGCACGTAGCGCAGGAGCACGCCAGCGTGGATGGTGAAGTAGTCGACGCCCTGCTCGGCCTGCTCGATTAGCGTGTCCCGGAAGATCTCCCAGGTGAGGTTCTCGGCAACGCCGTTGGTCTTCTCCAGTGCCTGGTAGATGGGGACCGTGCCGATGGGGACCGGCGAGTTGCGCACGATCCACTCGCGGGTCTCGTGGATGTGCTTGCCCGTCGACAGGTCCATGACGGTGTCCGCGCCCCAACGCGTACCCCAGACCATCTTTTCGACCTCCTCGGAGATGCTCGACGTGACGGCGGAGTTGCCGATGTTGGCGTTCACCTTCACCAGGAAGTTGCGGCCGATGATCATCGGCTCGGACTCCGGATGGTTGATATTGCAGGGGATGATGGCCCGACCGCTCGCGACCTCGTCGCGCACGAACTCGGGCGAGATCTCCTTCGGCAGCTTGGCACCGAAGTGCTCGCCCGGGTGCTGCATGAAGTCCGCTTCCGGGTTCGCCCGGGCGAGGTTCTCGCGGATGGCGATGTACTCCATCTCCGGCGTCACGATGCCTTGGCGCGCGTAGTGCATCTGGCTGACGTTGGCGCCGGGCTTGGCGCGGCGCGGCAGGGGGATGCGGCGGAAGCGTAGCTGGTCGAGCCTGCCGTCGTCGTTGCGCTCGCGGGTATAGCGGGAGGAGAACGCGTCCAACCGCTCGGTGTCCCTGCGGGCCTCGATCCAAGGGGCCCTGAGCGGGGGAAGTCCGCTGCGGATGTCGATGTCGACGTTCGCGTCCGTATAGGGACCCGAGGTGTCGTACACCCTGAGCGGCGCGTTCGGATCCAGCCGGCTCTCGCCGTCGTTGCCGAGCACGGGCGTCGGCGATAACGTGATCTCCCGCATCGTCACGGCGATGTCGGGCCGGGAACCGGCCACCGCTACCTTGCGCGAACTGGTGAGCGGGCGACGCACCTCGGGGTCGAGCTGCGCGGTGGTGGAAAGTTGGTCGGTTACGTAAGCCATGCGATGCCCCCTTTGCGCGGATTCGGGCCGCGCGCGTTCAAGCTTGTGTCGGGGGCATTGTTCCCTACGCCGGTGCTAACCGGATCAGGTTCGGCGGGTCCGCTTCGCCCTTGACTCAAGGGCGCGCGTCTCAGCCCGAAGGCTCCCCGACAACGGCTTGCAGTGTAAGCGAACGCCTTGGCGGCTGTCGACTTGCCGTGAGGCTACCTCAGGCCTATTCAAAAGTCTTTTTTTGGAGATGGTCGGCGGATCCGTCGAGGCGTCGGTCGGCTTCGGCTGGCCGGGTGGGGATTTCGATCCGTCTTATTGGCGGGTTGTCGTGCTTGTCGGGGGCGGATGCGGGGCGTCCTGCCGGGCTGCGGACGCG
>JAKZRQ010000276.1:0-15750 GCA_047518105.1 Pseudomonadales bacterium
ACTCATGGCGGACGCGGCTCGGCAGCGGCCAACCTGTCGGACAGAGCTTTGCCCAAGGCTTCATGTTCGCCCGCGTAGGCCCAACCCGCTGCCGTGCCATCGTAGACGTTGTCGCGTAGCGACAGGTCCGCGCCGCGGGCAAGCAATGCTTCGACCAGTCCGCTGTCGCCGTCGATCGCGGCTTGGTGCAATGCCGTCGCGCCGTCTCCTCGCCGGACGTTGACGTCCACCCCCGCATCAAGCAACGCAAAGAGGATTCGCCTCTCGCGGAGCATGGCGCACTCGATCAACGCGGCGGCGGCCACGTCCGAAGCGGGATCGAATCCCGTCACCTCGCCCGCAGGCCGATCGGCCAATTCGGCAAGCAGCCGGTAGACATCGTCGACGCGGGCGCCCCCCTTGGCCAGCGCCGTGACCATCGACACCGTCAATCCCGCGTCCCTGGGGTGACCGCTGCTGGTCAGCAAGCCAACGGTGAGTTCTCCCGGGCCGCCACGATAGGTATAGCAGGAGGCGTTCGGGTCGGCCCCTGCGGCGAGCAATGTCTCGATTACCTCAACCGCATTGGCGGGCGTTTTCTGGCGTTGTGTTTCGAAGCCGTTGGCGCCCAGGTAGTGCAAGAGGGTGCAGCGGTGGGGCCGGGCCGACCGTGCCGTGGCGAGCTTAGGGTGGTCGCGTAGCAAGGCCTCGAGTGTGGCGATGTCGCCCTGGACGACGGCGTCGGCAGCGTGTTCGAAGGTATCGGCGAAGTCCGGCTCGTCGTAGAGCACGGAAGGTTCCTCCGCCCGGTAGGGCGCCAGCTTTGCCGTGACCCGGGATCGGGTGGGCGCGGTGCTGCGTTCCGCGGTGTCCAAGGGCGTCTCGCCAGCGTAGTTCACGCCCTGGGCGTCAGCCCCTGCGGCGATCAGGCAATCGACAACGAACTCGTTGCCGGCGGCGGCGGCGAGATGCAACGCTCGGTTCCCGTCGTCGTCGGCGACATCCGGGTCGGCACCGCCGGCGAGTAGAAGCGGAGCGGCCAAGTCGTTCCCGGCCCGGATGGCCCGGCACAGCCAGAGGTGGTCGATGGGTTCTAGCTTGGAGGCGAGAATCGCGCGGGCCACTCGGCGGTCCTCCGGCGATGCGGTGGCGCCATAGCATGTCTTCGCCGCCTCGGCGTGGTCCGGATCCCGGGATGCGGCTTGTCGAGCGCGGTCGGCGTCGCCGGCGAAGCAGGCCGAGACCCAGCGGTCCACGTCGCGAATCTCGTCGTTGTTCGCGCCGTGCTTGCGGAGCAGCGCGGCGTGGGTGTCCCTCCCCAGGCAGGTGGCGACCGCGAGCGGCGTACGGCCACCTCGATCCTTGAAGTCCACCTGTGCGCCCTTGGCGAGCAACGCGTTGACGATGGCCGGGTCGTTGTCGAGCACGACCGCCTCGTGCAGGCAGTTGCCCTTGAAACCCCATGCACCCATGGTCCAGTTCGGTTGGGCATCGTGGTCCAAGAGCAGCCGAACAAGCCCGAGATCGTTGAACACGAGGCTTTGGGGCAGGGCGTGGCAGACCTGCCACTGGGGCGGTGCGGCGGCAAGCAGCACCTTGAGGCATTCGATGTCGTGCAGCCGCACGGCTTCCCACATGGCGGAACCTTCGTACAACGTCGGTCCGTCGGCGACATCGGCGCCCGCATCGATGAGCAGCTTCGCCAGCGCCGGGCTGCGCACTCGGCCGACCGCACCGCCCAGCGCCGTGCGGTAGCCGCGGATGGTTTGCGACTCCCGCGTTCCGGCGTTGGGGTCTGCGCCCAGCTCGATCAACGCGGCACCGAGGCGCAGCCGCACCGTCTCCGCCACCTTGTCCCGTGCTTGGAACCGGGAGTTGCAGAGGTAGAGCAATGGTGGCCAGGCGTGCGGTCCGATTCGGCGATTGGCCGTCGAGGGCGCCAGATGATCGAATGCGCGCAGGCCGGCCGTCGCCAGCGTGCAGGGGAAGTAGGATGGGGAATCCGGCCAACGCCGGATGATGGCAATGGCCCGCGCATCGTCGCCGGCGAGGGCGGCTTGCAGCAATGCCTCGGTCGGCTTCTCGAGCAAATCGAGATCGGGCTGGGTAGTCGGGGCAGCCACAAGACGACTCGGCTTGGCTCGTCGCTTTGGTATGCGAACGCCCGCTACGCGGTCCGACGCCCCAACGCCGCTGCAATCGTGGATTCGGCCGTCGCCAGTCCCGCCTGGTTCTCGTTGTAGACCTCGAGCTCGACCAGGTTCTCGCCGTCGACGGTGGTCTTGCGCGCCACCTTGCCGAACACGGTGTTGGTCGCGCCCACCACGTTTGGATGCCGCACCCGGGCCGGCATCCGGTAGCCGATGCCCTTGCGGTACTCGGTCTCGAATTCGTCCAGCGTGGTAGTCATTGCCGCCGCCATTCGCCGTCCCTCCCGAACTCAAGGATGGCCAACTTACTCTGCCGACGATTGAGGTGTCAAAACGCGTTGGTTTGGGTTACATACTACCGGTCATGCCAACTGGGAGGATCCATGGCGGGGATGAGTCTGAAGGTGAACGGGGAGGTGCGGGGTCTCGGCGAGGTCGATCCGCAAACGCCCCTGTTGTGGGCGCTGCGCGACGAGCTTGGTCTTGTCGGCACCAAGTTCGGTTGCGGAATCAGCCGGTGCGGGGCCTGCACCGTGCTTGTTGACGGCAAGGCGGTGAAGTCCTGCTCGTTCCCGGTCTCCGCGGTTGCCGAAGCGGAGGTGACCACCATCGAAGGGCTGACCGAGCCGAACGACGAGCTCAACGCCCTGCAGCGGGCCTGGGTGGACCTCGATGTGGCCCAGTGCGGGTACTGCCAGGCGGGTCAGATCATGGCCGCCGAAGCGCTGTTGCGGACCAATCCCCAACCCGGCGACGACGACATCGATCGGGCGCTGGCGTCGAACCTGTGCCGCTGCGGGACATACATACGCATCCGCGAAGCCGTCAAGATGGCGGCCGCCAAGCGACCCGCGCACCAGGGGGAAAGACCATGAGCGCATTGAACTACGCCGACATCGGCGATGTGGTGCCAACGGTTACCGGCGAGAGCGCCGACACCGCGACCGGAGCCAACGCAGCCTTCGACCGTCGCATCCAGAAGATCGACCGGCGCCAGTTTCTGAAGCTGACCGGCCTGGTGGGCGGGGGCTTGATGCTGTCGTTCGCCGCGCCCAGGGCGTTCGCGAACGGGGTGGTGGTGCTGCAGCCGAACGGGTTCTTGAGAATCGATGGCGCGGGCATTCTCATCTATGCCAAGAACCCCGAAATCGGCCAAGGCGTGAAGACCTCGCTGCCGATGATTGTCGCCGAGGAACTCGATGCGGCCTGGGATGATGTGGAGGTCGTGCAGTCAGCCATCGACCAGGCCGTCTACGGTGCCCAGTTCGCCGGCGGCTCCATGTCGACGCCCATGAACTGGGACTCGCTCCGGCGCGCGGGCGCGACCGGTCGAGCGATGCTCGTTGGGGCTGCGGCCAAGCGTTGGGGTGTCGAACCGGCGTCGTTGACGACCCGGGACAGCCACGTGATCCACAAGGCGAGTGGCCGCAAACTCCACTATACGGAGTTGGCGGCCGAGGCGACGGCGATGCCGGTTCCGGCACCCGCCACACTCGCCCTCAAGAGCGTCAAGGATTTCCGGCTCTTGGGCACGCGCATTACGGGTGTGGACAACGACGCCCTGGTGCGCGGCAAACCCCTGTTCGGCATCGACCAGTCGGTGCCGGGCATGAAGTACGCGGTCTACCAGAAGTGCCCGGCCATCGGCGGCAAGATCAAGTCGGCCAACCTCGAGGAGGTGAAGGGCATGCCCGGCGTTCGGGATGCCTTCGTGCTTGAAGGCAACGGCAACGCCGGCGAACTCCTGCCCGGCGTCGCGATCGTCGCCGACAGCACCTGGGCGGCGATCCGGGCCAAGCGTGCGCTCGAGGTGGCGTGGGACGAGGCCGATGCCTCCACCGACAGTTGGAGCGGTGCCCGGGCCGAGGCGGAGCGACTGCGCAGCGAATCCGGGCCGCAGGTGGTCAACACAGGCGACGTGGACGCGGCATTCGCTGCCGGCGCCAAGCAGGCCAGCGGTTTCTACAGCTACCACTTCGTCAGCCATGCGCAGCTCGAGCCCCAAAACTGCACCGCCGAGTTCAAGGACGGTGCCATCGAGTTGTGGGCGCCCACCCAGACCCCGGGCCAAGGCATCGGCTTGGTTGCCAAGGTCGTCGGTATCGCGCCCGCCAAGGTCACGCTGCACCAGACGCGCTGCGGCGGCGGCTTCGGGCGACGGCTCTACAACGACTTCATGTGCGAGGCGGCGGCGATTTCGAAGCACGCCGGCGTGCCGGTGAAGCTGCAATGGACGCGTGAAGACGACATGGCCTACGACCTGTACCGCGCCGGCGGCTTCCACCAGATGGACGGCTCGGTGGACGAGCAGGGCAAGATCACGGCCTGGCGGGACCGCTTCATCACCTTCACCAACGACGGTCGCCGCCCGGTCAGCGGGGGAGCGCTGTCGCCCGCCGTATTTCCCGCAGGTTTGGTCGACAACGTACGCGTGGAGCAAACAGCGCTCGACTGGAAGAACCGCTGCGCCGCCTGGCGTGCGCCGGGGTCCAACGTGTTCGGCTTCGTGGTGCAGAGCTTCCTGCACGAACTGGCTCACGCGGCTGGACGCGACCACCTCGAGGTTCTACTGGAGGTTTTGGGCGAACCCCGCCAATTGGGTGGCCGCGGGATGCACACCGGACGTGCGGCGGGCGTGGTACGGCTGGCGGCGGAAAAAGCCGGTTGGGGGCGCGAACTGCCCAAGGGCCGGGGCATGGGGGTCGCCTTCTACTTCAGTCACGCCGGCCACATCGCGGAAGTGGCGGAGGTCAGCGTCGATGTAGCCAAGCGGTTGAAGGTTCACCGCGTGACGGCCGCGGTCGATGTCGGCCCCATCGTCAACTTGAGCGGTGCGGAAAACCAGGTCCAGGGCGCGGTGGTGGACGGCCTGTCGACCATGATGGGTCTGTCGGTGACTTTCGAGAACGGTCGCGTCCAGCAGAAGAACTTCGACCAGTATCCGATGCTGCGCATGCCCGCGACGCCGGAGGTGGATGTGCACTTCGTCGATAGCGACTACCCGCCCACGGGCCTTGGGGAACCGGGATTTCCGCCGTTGGCCCCGGCTGTCTGCAATGCCATCTTCGCGGCTAGCGGACACCGGGTGAGGACATTGCCGATCAGCGAGGAGGGGTTTTCCATCGCTTGATTCCGACGCAACACGGCGGCGACGCATGGACATGATATGGCGTAGTCTTGCTGGCTTGCCGGGAAGGTTGTCCATCGTGCGTTAGGAAAGCATCCAGCGGCCTCAACTTGCCGACGAACCCCGGGCTGTCGATACTCGACAGCGGTGATCGAGAAGATGGGAGAACGACATGGCAGAGTGGTTTGCGGAACTTGCCGGACTTCAGCAGACGTTGGTTGTCATCGCCGCCGTTTCAACGGCGGTGTTCGCGATCCAGGTGATCTTCACGCTGTTCGGCATCGGCGAACTCGACGATGTCGACCTTGGCGAAGGCGGCGGCGAGGGCACGCCGTTCGGCGACATCTTCACGATCCGCAACGGGGTCTCGTTTCTCATGGGACTGTCCTGGGGCGGGTTGATGGCCTACAGCTGGGGGCTCACCCACGCGGTCTTCGCGATCCTGATCGGTATCCTCGTCGGCTCGCTCTTCGTAGGCGTCAACATCGGCTTGCTGGCGTTGATGGCGATGATCAAGCACGAAGGCAATGTCCATTTGGAGAACGCCATCGGCGAGGAAGCCCGGGTATCACTCTCCGTACCGGAGGGTCGAACCGGCGTAGGCAAGGTCACCTTGTCTTTGCAGGGACGCCTGAAGGAGTACCACGCGGTGACCGATGGCAGGGCACTCGTGCGAAATTCCGCCGTCACCGTGGTCGGCTTGTCCGGCAGCCAGTTGGTGGTCGCGACACTGTAGGCGACCACTGCGAGGGTCGCGCCACCGATCAGCAGGGGCACCCGCAGAGAGAGAGTCAGAGAGAAGCGTCAAAGTAAAGGAGAAACCTGTGTCCATTTTCGATCCAACAGTCTTCGTCATCGTCCTGCTCGTGATATTGGCCGTGGTGGCCCTGATCGCCGCGATGCGCCGCATCAAGACCTGCCCATCGGACAGGGTCCTCGTCAAGTACGGCCAGGTCGGCGGCGATCGCATGGCCAAGCCCATCCACGGCGGCACCACCTTCGTCGTGCCGGTGATCCAGGGCTACCGCTTCCTGGACCTGACACCGATGACCGTGGACATCGACCTGCGCGGCGCGCTGTCCAAGCAGAACATCCGCGTCAACGTGCCGTCCCGGTTCACGTTCGGCATCGGCACCATCGAAGAACTGATGAACAACGCTGCCGAGCGGCTGTTGTCGCTGACCTCGGCACAGATCGAAGAGACCGCGAAGGACATCATCTACGGCCAGTTGCGCGCCACCATCGCCATGATGAACATCGAGGAGATCAACGGCGACCGGGAGAAGTTCGAGTCCCGGGTGCTGGAGAACATCGAGTCCGAGCTGACGAAGATCGGCCTGCGCCTCATCAACGTCAACATCTCCGACATCACCGACGAGTCGGGCTATATCGAGGCCCTGGGACAGCGCGCTGCGGCAGAGGCGATCAACCAGGCCAAGGTCCAGGTGGCGCAGCAGGAACGCGACGGCGCGGTGGGCTCCGCCCAGGCCGAACAGCAGCAGCGCGTCAGCGTTGCCGACGCCAACGCCAAGGCGGTGACCGGCGAGAATCTGGCCAGTGCCATCGAAGCCGGTTCGGGGGCGGACCTGCGCGAAGCCCAGGCCGAGGCCAAGCGCCGGGGGGATGCGGCGGAGGCCGTGAAGGCCGCGGCCGCCGAGCAAGAGGGCTATGCCGCCGAGCGCCAGGCGGAGGTGGCCCGCGCCGAGCGCGACCGCGCCACGGAGTACGCCAACATCGTCGTGCCTGCGGAGATCGAGCGCGACCGGGTGCGCACCGAGGCCGAGGGCCAGAAGCAGAAGGACGTGCTCGCCGGGGAGGCCGAGGGCGAAGCGCTGCGCGCCAAGCTCGCCGGGGAGGCCATGGGGCGCATGGAAATCCTGACCAAGACGGCGGACGGCTTCCGGGAGATCGTCGCCGCGGCGGGCGACGACCCCGACAAGGCTGCGCGCTTGATGATCGTCGACAAGCTGGAGGAGATCGCCAAGGTCCAAGCCAGCGCAATCAGCAACATCGGCTTCGACAAGGTCGTGGTCTACGACGGTGGCAACGGCGACAGCGTGGGGAACTTTCTCGGCGGTTTGACCCGAGCACTGCCGCCGTTCCACGAGGTCGCCAAGATGGCCGGCATCGAACTGCCGGGGTACTTGGGCCAGATGGCGAAGGAAGCCGGCGGAACTTCGGCGGGCTCGGCCGTCGACGAACCAGCCGCACCTTCCGGAACCGGTGCCGACGCCCCGCCGGCGCCCTGACGGTTTGCAACGACGAATACACGGCATCGACGTCCCGGGCGTCGAGGTCGATGACCAGACCCGCTGCGGTCACTATGGCGGACCCACCGACGTCATCGCGCTCAGGTTCAAGTGTTGCGACACCTGGTATCCGTGCATCCACTGCCACCGCGCGCTTGCCGACCACGAGGTCCGGGTCTGGTGCATCGACGAACGCGCCCAGCAAGCCGTGCTGTGCGGCGTGTGCGGGGCGAGGCTGACCATCGACGAGTACCTCGCCTGCGGATCCACCTGTCCGCGTTGCACCTCGGCCTTCAATCCAGGCTGCGCCTTGCACCATCATCTCTACTTCGAGACCCCGCAGAGCAAACTCGGTGCCTGACAGACCTGACGCAGTGGCCGTCGACATAGGCGGTACGTGTGCCGCCGGTTGCGCGCCGAGCCGTCGCCTCTACGTCGAGATTGCCGATGGGTGATCGTTTGGCCGTAGATATAGGCGGTACGTTCACCGATGTCGTATTGGAAACGGCGGGGCGTCACGTGACCACCAAGGTGTTGACGACGCACGCCGAACCAGCCGACGGCGTCATGGATGGCTTGGCGCAGGTGCTCGAACGCGCGGCCAGGCGACCCGGCGACATCGGCGTCGTCCTGCACGGCACGACGCTGGCCACCAATGCCCTGATCGAACGCCGGGGCGCCAAGACCGCTCTCGTCACCACCGAGGGTCATCGCGACGTGCTGGAGATGGCCTTCGAGAACCGTTTCGAGCAATACGACGTCAATATCGACCGAGCGCAGCCCTTGGTGCCCCGGCGTTGGCGGCTCACCGTGCCGGAACGCATGAATGCTGCCGGCGAGGTGCTGACGCCGTTGGATCCCGAGGCTGTTGCGGCACTGGTCCCGCAGCTGGTCGAGGGAGAGGTCGGGAGCATCGCCGTGGGCTTTCTCCACGGCTACGCCAACGCCGCCCACGAACGGTTGGTGCGCGACGTGCTCGGCGAGACCCTGCCGGACGTGTCCATCACGCTGGCGAGCGATGTCTGCCCCGAGATTCGCGAATTCGAGCGGTTCTCGACGGCCTGCGCGAATGCCTACGTCAAGCCGTTGATGTCGCGGTATCTGGCGGACCTGCGCGACCGCCTGAACGCCTTCGGCGTCGCATCTCCGTTCCTGATGATGACCTCCGGCGGCGGCTTGACGTCCGTGGAGACCGCCCGGGAGTTCCCCATTCGTCTGGTGGAATCCGGACCGGCGGGCGGGGCGATTCTTGCGGCTGAGATCGCCAACGAACTCGAATTGCCCCGCGTCGTGTCGCTGGATATGGGCGGAACGACCGCGAAGATATGCCTGATCGACGACGGCACGCCGCTGCTCTCGCGGTCCTTCGAAGTGGATCGCAGCTACCGCTTCAAGAAGGGCAGCGGCTTGCCGGTGCGAATCCCAGTGGTGGAGATGGTCGAAATCGGTGCCGGCGGCGGCTCGCTGGCCTCGGTGGACCGTCTGGGCCGCATCCAGGTCGGCCCCCATAGCGCGGGCTCCGAACCAGGACCCGCCTGCTACGGCCGGGGCGGCGAGCACGCCACCGTGACCGATGCGGACGTGGTTCTCGACCGGCTCGACCCGGCGCGATTCGCGGGCGGCTCATTGCACCTGGATGTGGATGCCGCTCGGGCCGCTCTTGAGCGCAACGTTGGTCGACCTTGGGGTTCCGACACCGTGGAAGCGGCTGCCGACGCGGTCGCGGAAGTGGTCGACGAGAACATGGCCGCAGCCGCCCGTGCCCATGCGTCGGAATGGGGCAAGGACATGGGTTCGCGTACCCTGATCGCGTTCGGTGGTGCGGCACCGATCCATGCGGCCAGCATCGCGCGAAAACTCGAACTCGATGCCGTGTTGGTTCCGCCGAGCGCCGGGGTCGGTTCCGCCGTCGGATTTCTAGCCGCCCCGGTCTCGTACGAAGTGGTGCGCAGTCGCTACCTGCGGCTGTCGGCGTTCGATGCCACCGTCGTGGACGAGGTCATGACGGAGATGCGAGCCGAGGCGCTGGCGGTAGTGGGGCCGGTTGCCGAGGGCGAACTGGCAGAGTCCCGGCGCGCCTACATGCGCTACGTCGGCCAGGGCTACGAAATCGCGGTGAATGCAGGAAACGGCACCGCCGCCGGCCTGCGATGCGCCTTTGATGCAGCCTACGAAGATCTCTACGGTCGGTTGATCCCGGGCTTGGATGTCGAGATCCTCAGTTGGACATTGACCTTGCGAAGCGAGCAATCGAGACCGGCGGTGTTCGAACGGTCTCCAGGGTTTTCCGCCGCGGAGCCCGTCGTCCCGACGGATGGTTCACGCATCGCGCGCGAAAACCTCAACCCCGGCGATCAGCTCGATGGACCGGCAACCATCGTGGAGGATCAGACGACAATCGTGGTGCCGCCGGGCTTTGCGGCACGCGTCGATGCGTACCGCAACGTCATACTCGGCCCAGGCCGCGAGCCATGAGCGATATCCGCGACCAACTGGTATGGAACCGCCTGCTGGCCATTGTCGAGGAGCAAGCGCAGACGCTCATGCGGACGGCGTTCTCCGCCGTCGTACGGGAGGCGGGAGACCTGTCCGCCGGGGTCTTCGACACTGCGGGTGCCATGCTGGCGCAAGCGGTCACCGGCACGCCCGGCCACGTCAACGCCATGGCCGCCAGCGTCGGCAAATTCCTCTCGCGCTACCCGTTGGCGGAGCTCGCGCCCGGCGACGTGTTGCTCACCAACGATCCCTGGGACGGCACCGGGCACCTGAACGACTTCACGGTCGTGACACCGGTGTTCAAGAGCAGTCGCCCGGTCGCGTTGTTCGCCGCCACCAGCCACATTGCCGATGTCGGCGGACGCGGCTTCGGGCCGGATGCGGGCGAGGTCTTCGAGGAAGGCATCCGGGTGCCGATCATGAAACTGTTCGACCGGGGCGAACTCGACCAATCGTTGATGCGGCTCATCGCCGCCAACGTGCGCGACCCGGTCGTTGCCGAGGGCGATCTGTATTCGTTGACGGCGTGCAACCGCAGCGGTGGCGAACAGCTATCGAAGGCCATGCGCGACTTCGATCTTGACGAACTCGACGAGGTCGGAGGCTGGATCATCGACACGTCGCGGCGAGCCATGCGGGAGGAGATCCGGGCACTCCCGGATGGCGTCTACCGGCGGAGCATGACCGTCGACGGGTACGACACGCCGGTTCGTGTCGAATGCGCGCTCACGGTGGCGGGGGAGGCGATCAACATCGATTTCGCCGGCTCCTCGGGCATCTCCCCTTTCGGCATCAACGTGCCCCTCAACTACACCGAGGCGTACGCGTCTTTCGGGGTTCGCTGCGTCGTCGGCAACGACATACCGAACAACGCCGGTTCGCTGGCACCCGTGACGGTGATCGCCCCCGCAGGGAGCATTCTCAACGCCGAGCTGCCGGCAGCGGTCTCCGCCAGGCACGCGTTGGGGCAGATGCTGCCCGACGTGGTCCTCGGCTGCTTGGACCAGGCGATGCCGGGCGTCGTACCTGCGGAAGGCGCGTCGTGCATCTGGAACCCGGTGCTGCGTTCCATGGCAACCGCCGGAGGAAACTTCTCCAACGTCCCCTTCGTCATCAACCCGATCTTCAACGGCGGTACGGGGGCACGGGCGGTCAAAGACGGCCTGTCCACCACCGCGTTCCCTTCCGGCGTGCGCACCACGCCGACCGAGGTCAACGAGGTCACGGCACCGTTGATCATCCGCCGCCGCGAGTACCTGCCCGGCACGGGTGGCGCTGGCAAGTACCGGGGCGGGCTCGGCCAAATCATCGAGATCGCGCATGCCGAAGGCGCACCGTTCGTCATTTCGAAGATGTTCGACCGCATTCATCATCCTGCGCGCGGTCGTCGCGGCGGGGCCGAGGGTGCTCCGGGACGCGTCTACATCAAGGACGGCGACGAGTTGCGCGGCAAGGGCCAGGACGTGGTGCCCGCTGGCGCCACCTTGGTCATGGAGACGCCTGGGGGCGGGGGTGTCGGCAACGCGGCCGACCGCGACCCCGAAGCGACGGCGGCTGATCGGGAAGCCGGGCTCTTGTAGGCTGGTACCGGTATGGCCGAGTGCGTGCGGCTACGGCGGATTGGCATTCGGGGTTGCGGCGCCCGACGTGCAGGCTGCCGTGCGCCGGGTCAAGCCGTTCCTCCCTCCGCCTGCCGACCAGCCCAAGGTCGAGTTGGCACAATGCCGCGCCGGATAGCGTTCGTTCTCACCGCGGGGCCGCAGCGCAAGCCCGGCGCACTGTCGCAGGCAAGGTGGGTGCGCTCGGTTTCGCGCCACTGCGCACCTCCGTCGCGGTCGTCGGCAGCGCGATTGCGGCATACTCGGGGTTCGGATGGCGAGTGGGGAACTGGGGATGGACAACTTGGCGAAGTACACGCGGGCGACGGTTGTCCCGACCCTACGGTACCGGGACGCGCCAGCCGCGGTGGACTGGTTGGGCGAGGCGTTCGGTTTCGAGACGAAGCTGGTGGTGCCGGACGGGGAAGGCGGCATCGCGCACGCGCAGCTCGTGTTCGGCAACGGCATGGTCATGCTGGGGACGGCGCGCGACGACGCGTTCGGGCGGATTCAGCGTCCGCTGGACACGCCCGGCGAGCCGGTGTCGCAGAGCCCCTACGTGATCGTAACGGACGTGGACGCGCACCACGCGCGAGCGGCCGCCGCAGGCGCCGATGTTCTCGTGGAACCGCAAGACCAGGACCACGGCGGACGGTACTACGCGTGCCGCGACCCGGAGGGCAACCTCTGGAATTTCGGCAGCTACGATCCCTGGGAAGACGACGCCGCGCCGTAGTCGGTCGACAAGGCCGGGGCCGGAGTCGAACCGGCATGGATTGCTCCGAGGGATTTTAAGTCCCTTGTGTCTACCAATTTCACCACCCGGGCGGCGCGGGTAGGATAACGCGCCGGCGTTGTGGTTGTTTTCGGGTGTGCGACAAGTCCCTTGGCAGGAGCAGGTCGGCCCGGTATGGGCGCTCCGATATTTGACGGGAAAGCCATTGCGGATCCCGTACGCTGGAGTCACGACGACTTGCAGGGAGGAGACCCGCAATGGCGACACGGACTGTCGCCGACCAAGGCGTGCAACGCCAGCGCGAGGAGTTGGCGGAAACTAAGGAACAGTTGGCGACGGTACTGGACCGTTCTGTGGCGGCGGAGATCGGTTGGTGTGCGGAGTGGGACGGGGGCACGGCGGTGGACGCGCATTCGTCGCGGGCGGACAAGCGGCTGCGCGGGACGCTGCTGGAGGAGGGTCGGCGGGCGCTGGCCCGGGGCTACGAGGCGGACCGTTCCGAATTGCGGTCGCGGCAACGCGCCGACGTGCGGCTCGTGCGGTCGGTCGATGCGCTACGTGCAGCGCGAGTCGGCGCGCGTGGATACGGTGCTGGGCGGCGTCGGATTGGCGATGGGGCGGTACCACTGCGCCGGGTGCCGGGAGAGCGTGCGACCGCGCGCCGGGCAGCTCGATCTGGAGGGCGCGATGACGCTGGCGGCGCGGGAGATGGCGAGCACGGCTGGTTCGGAGAGTTGCTTCGCGGGTGGCGGACGAGTTGCTGCGGGTGCTGGCGGGGGTCAACTTCGGCACCAACGACGTGCTCGCCGTTCGATGCGCCCGGCTCAGTGGCTGGTTCGAGGATTATTGGGAGGATCGCCTCTTCAGCAGGGCCGCATTGAAATATGTTCCCTACCAACATTCTGTCGCACACCCCAGGCCTATTCAAAAGTCTTTTTTTTGGAGATGGTCGGCGGATCCGTCGAGGCGTCGGTCGGCTTCGGCTGGCCGGGTGGGGATTTCGATCCGTCTTATTGGCGGGTTGTCGTGCTTGTCGGGGGCGGATGCGGGGCGTCCTGCCGGGCTGCGGACGCGGCGATCCGCCCGGTGTCGCGCACCGGGGAGTGGCTTTCGGCGGGACGCGGGGTTCAGCCGGACGGCGGGGCCAGGACGGCGTCGAGGGCTTCCTGCGGCCGGGCGGCGTAGTGCCGGTTGGCGGGAGGCAGGTGCTCGAAGCGGCGCTCGTGGCGCACGATGGAGATGGCCGCGTTGGTCAGGCAGGCCAGGTTGCGCGGCAGATGGCCGACATGCGCCCGGCAGCGGTCCTCGTCGTAGGTGAAGTCGCGCACGTAGTGCAGCCGGTTCTCGATGTGCCAGTGGCGCCGGACGAGGGCCGCGAGTTCCCCGGGACCGGCCTGTCCGGCGCCGAGCGAGGTGAGCCCGTAGGCGGTTTCCCGGCTGCCCGCGCCCTGCTTGACGAGGTGACGCTCGCGCTCGATGCGGAACGCCTGCCGCCGGCCGTGCAGGCCGCCGTAGCCGTCCCATTCCGGGCCGCCGAGGTCGAGCACGGCGCAGCTTCGCCGCTCGATCCGGCCGTGGGCCTTCTCCCAGTCGCCGTCGGCGCGGCGCGCCCCGCTCCAGTCGATCGCCCGCAGGTCGTCGAGCATCGTCGCCTGGTTGTCCTTCACGGCGGTGACCACGTAGTCGGCGCCGCAGTCCTCGACCAGGGCGCGCGCGGTCTCCTGCTGCGCGTGCATCGCGTCGAGCGTGACCACGCGGCCCTTGAGGCCGAGGGCGCGCGTCAGTTCGCGCACCGCCGGGATCTCGTTGGTCTTGTCGCCCACCTGCACCTGCCCCAGCACCAGCCCGGTGCCGTGCTCGACCGCGGCGACCATCATGCGGCGCGCGCCGTCGGTCTGCTTCGAGGCGCCGCGCACGTCCTTCCCGTCCAGCGCCACCGGCGCCGCCCCGTCGCTGCGCTGGCGCGTCCACGCGCCCAGCGCCCGGTCCAGCGCGTCGGGCGGCAGCGACGACAGGATGTAGTGGAAGGTGGAGGCCGCAGGCGCGGTGCGGCGCCCCCGGCTCGGGCTGAAGAACGCGCCCGTCGCCGCCAGCTGCTCCTGGTCCAGCCGCGCCGCGAACTCGGCGAACGCGGTGACCCCCCGGTAGCCCGCCAGACGGGCGGCGATCATGATCGCCGCGTAGCAGGCCAGGCCGTAGCGCCGCCCGCGCGCCTTGCGGAAGTCCGGCATGTCCTCCAGGAACGCATGCAGGCTGCGCAGCTCGGGCGCCGGCGGCGGCAACGCCCCGGACCCGGCCCGCCAGTCCCCGGGCAGCTCCGCGCGGCGCAGCGCCGCCGCCGCGTCCTTCTCCATCTCGTACACGTATACCTCCTTCGGCCGGCCGTTCTCCCGCCAGCGCGCCGATCCACCCGGTTCCCGGGAATAGCCGCGCGTGCGCCCCAGCGACCGCCAGTTCGACGCCCGGTAGCAGGTGCCGGCGAAGCGCGACGGGTCCACGAACGTCTCCGCCAGCAGCACCGGGTACCCGTACGCGTCCCGCATGTCCCGCGCCAGCCGGCGGAGGCTCAGCCCGAGCGCCCGCGACGCCAGGTTCGGAACCCGGCCCCCCTCCAGCACCGCGAAGCGGCTGTTGTTCGCGATCAGGTGCAGCCGCGAGAACTGCTGCTCCCGCGACCAGCCGATCCACGCGTCGCGAACCCCGACCTTGAACGCCCCGGCCTGCCAGCCCAGCAGCGCCAACCAGGTCTCCCCCCGCACCGCCACGTGCCGCAGCGACTTGCCGAACAGGCCGTGGAAGGGCAGGTAGTGATGCCTCGCCATCAGCGCGTCCCAGCGCCGCCGCTCCTCGACGCCGCGCACCGGGCGGACCTCCACGTCGCGCAGCCAACGACCAGCGTTCTCCATGTCCGGCCTGTCCATGACGCCGTTTCTACCACAACGACTTTTGAATGGCCAGCGCCAAATTGAGCCGAGGCGCCGATCACACCGTCAGGACGACTTTTGAATAGTCCTGAGCAACAACCAGCGCCAATTCGGAATCCCAGCGCCGGCCCAGAGCCGCAACACCCGACACCCGCCCGCGCTTCAACCCTACCGCCACCACTCTCCGGTGACGCGCAAACGCGGCTTGGTGGCGCAAACGGGCGAGTAGTTACCCGACAGGTTACAATCTGCAGGAGTCGGCTGGCCGGCTTCGGTTCAGCCAAGGGCGGCCCACACAAGTACTTTCCGACACTCGCCCTCCACGGACGTATCGCATCAACAAGGCACCATGCCAGCCAATGTCCCGCTCAACGCCCCAACACTACCCGGTGGCACAACCACGGCTCCGATTGACGAGATGGCCGGTAACCGTTGACTAGCCCGCGACGGAAAGCGACGACCGCCAGCGAGACCTCCAACCGCCGCGTGAC
>JAKZRQ010000277.1:0-7930 GCA_047518105.1 Pseudomonadales bacterium
CGAAGGATCCGCGTCGTGGCGCGTCACGTGACGGTCCACGTCGTAGGCGAACGCCGTCGCCCTTCCACCCAGTGCCGCGGACGCCAGCCGCGTCGGCGCGGTCGACCCCGTGCCGTAGGCGTACGACTCCGCGTCCGCGTCCCCCGCCACGTCGCTGGTCTTTGACGTGAGATTGCCCAGCGCGTCGTCGGCGTAGTTCAGCGTCCGGCCCGCCGTCCGCGAGCCGTCCAGGTACGCCTCCGCGCCGGTCAGCCGGTCGAGCAGGTCGTAGGTGAAGTCCTCCCGGTGCGCGCCCTTCGCCCGCCGCCCGAGCCGAACCGCGTTTGAGCGGTCTCACGGTGGGCCATCGCGGATCTCCTTGACGGTCGCCGCCCAGACGGTGGCTTTCGCCGAAGGCGTTCTTCGGCACCGCAGCCCGGCATCTCGCTCGCAAACCTACGCCACTGGGCTGTGGGCACCCGATTGCGTCCGTCCGAGATCACCGTGAGATCACTTGCGGGCTCCAATTGCGTGTGTCCGAGATCACTATATCCAATCGGCTGCGGGGACTCGGATCGTGTGTGTCCGAGATCACCGTGAGGTCACTTGTAGGACGCCAATTGCGTGTGTCCAAGATGACTTCTTTCGTGCCGGCACCAAAATGTGAACCAGCTTTGGGCGCGTCTTCGACGTTCGTCGCAACCTACTGGCTCGACTCGCCCCGCCGTTGCGCTAGTCCACTTCGTGGGCCGCCAGGAACAGACTCTTGCCGAGGGCGGCGAAGAAGCTTTGATACGGTGCCGGGTTCTCGACCGGCCTCAGGGCGAACTGGGCGTTGGCCCTTACCAACAGTTGGCTCTCCGAACGCGATCGCACGGTCACCGTCATGCGCAGGGATTCATCCTTGATGAACTTGGTGCCGGTGACGGAGCCCAGTTCGAAATCCGCCTTGTCGACCACAAACCCGAGATCCTGAAACGTGGCGAGGACTCCGCGCAGCACCTGCGCCTTGTCGGTGGTTTCAAAGGCTCGGGTCTGGTAGCTGCGCAACTGTACCTGGCCGCCGGCCTGCAGGATCGGCGCGGTGGGGGCAACGCAGGCGGCCAGCGCAATTGCCAACGCTGCCGTAGTGAGAAGCTTCGCCGACGCTGCGGTCACAGCTCGTGGGCTTCTAGGAAGATGGACTTCGACAGCTTGTCGAAGAACGCGTCGTACAGCTCGGGAGTCCGCAACGTCTCGGCCCGGGTCACTTTGCCCCCGATGGCGCGGACAGTGCGTTGAAATACGACGCGCGCCCGGAAGGCGTTGTCCCGCCTCGGAGACGGAGAGGTGGTGACGCTAACGCGCACGGTTTGCTCGGAATGTATCGGTAGGGCGATTCTAGTGAGAACAGCCAAGGCGACCACGCCGACGATCTGGCGGACGTCCTTCGCGCTTACGGTCTTGGATCCGGTTACGAGCCCCAGTCGCGTCGTCGACTCGTCCACCACGAAACCCATGTCCTGCAGTACCCCGGCACCCGCGCTCAACAGGTCCGGTTCGCTGTGGATTTCGAACACGCGGGTTTGCATCTCGCGATCTTCCATCGCGCTCGGTGGCAGCCGTAGCGCCTCCGCCGGGATGCCCACGCAGCCCGCCAGACCGAGGCATGCGGCAACCGGGAGGACGGCCTTCACCGGGTTCATCTGTGCGACTAGAAACGCGACGTATGGTAGGCGAAGTCGCGCACTAGGCCATCGGCGTCAAATTTGACGATGACGGTAAGCGTTCGCTGCGACGTGGAGTCGGCGCCGGCGCTTACCACGCCCCCGCCGGCGCCGCCGCCTTCTCCGCCGAAGATCAAGCCAAGCACGCCCGCCGTGCTGTTGGAGTACACGCGATCCGTGGCGATCTTGTCGTAGATCCACACTTCGCGCCTCTGGTCGTCCGTGGAGACGACGTTCGGCGATCCCAGCGCGGTGGCCACGTTGGCGCCGCTCATGCCGATTCGGATTTCCTTCTGGACCACGCCGACCGTAAGTCGGTCATTGGTTTGATCCTGCACGTTGGCCTTGTGCTGCGCCGCCGTGCAGCCGACTAGCAGGACCGACGCGACGAGGAGAGATGGGATGGCAGCACGTTGCATGGTCGCCTCCTGAATGGGCCGGTTGCCTATCGACCATGGAGGATACGCCACTGCCGCGCGGGATTACATCACTGGAAGTGTGGTAGGGGCCCAGTTTTGCTTGGCGCGCGCAAGCAAGGGATGTAACGCGACCTGGTGTGT
Organism: Pseudomonadales bacterium; assembly: GCA_047518105.1. Classification (GTDB taxonomy): domain Bacteria; phylum Pseudomonadota; class Gammaproteobacteria; order Pseudomonadales; family Azotimanducaceae; genus VXYL01. The sequence continues at coordinate 2,246 of JAKZRQ010000277.1, forward strand.
CGTATTCGTTCAGGTTTAGGCGTCGAACTCCCGTTGCAGTTCGGCGAAATGGCGGCTTCGTTCAGTTCCAGCGATGGTTCATTCGTGCGGACTCTCAACTCGGCGGTTTGGCGCAGAGGCCCGGACCTGGAGGAGGGAAGAGATGCCGAGATGGCTTGAACGCGTACGCAACTACCTAGCCCGCATTTCTCACCGGGGGCCGTGATGATCGCGGAGGATTTTGGCCCCGTGTACACACGGGGCCAAAAGACCCGCGAGGGCGCGGCCAGCGCAGTCCGCCATCGGCACGATCATCGACATCGCGGTCAAACTAGTGAATCCCAAGAGCTTCTTGACGCCGACAAGCGGCCTGGTGAGAAATGCGGGCTAGGACATTTCTCGCCAGCAGATCGCGGCTGAACGCGCCGATGGCGTCTCGAATGCGGCGAAACACGTCCGTCAGTTCGGCTTCGGCCATCTCGGGGTAGTCGGGGTCCTCGAAGGCTCGGTGCAGCGTGCGGTTGGCACCGGGAAATACCGGGCAAGCGGTTTTCGCCACGTCGCACACGGTTATCACCAGATCGTATTCGTTGGCGACGTATCGATCCACGTGATCCGACGTGTGGCGCGAGATGTCGATCCCGACCTCCGCCATCACCCGCATTGCCAGCGGGTGGACACCCTTGGGTGCGGTGCCGGCGCTATCGACCCGTACGTGTTCACCGCCCAAGTGGCGCAACCACCCGTGGGCCATCTGCGAACGCGCCCGGTTGCCGGTGCAGATCACGAGTATGCGAAAGGGCTGGTTGGACACGGTGCGCCCGCTTGGGAAGCGGCGATCATAAGCGAACATCGCGATAGACCATCAGGATTACGCTGAACTGGGCCAACGCTGAACTGCGCCAACGGCGAATCGCGCGATTCAGGTCGGGATTTTTCCAACGCGCAATCGGCATCCTGTTGGCGAACAGGACCGTCACCTCGGAGCGCAACCGTCCGGATCGGTTCGGTGGACCACGCCGGTCGGCGGAGGGACGCTCCAATCCCATCGCGGAACGCTTCAAGGCGTTCGGCATGCCGCTGTCGCGTTGCGCCGACTTGGTTTTCGAGGCGATCCGCACCGGCATCTTCTACGTCATGGCAGAATCGGAGGACGATCCAAGCTACGTACACTTGGAGGCGGAGACCCGGATGCAGGCCATCCTGGGCGGCGGGTTGCCGTACCGTCCACGTAGCGCGTGATCGGCAAGGTGTTCGACATGCGCGTACCCACGCCCGAAAAAATGGCGTAACGGCAACGTTTCGCATTCGGTCCACTGTGTTGAGGAACTCGAGGAGAACGAAGTGAAGATTAGCAACGTCAAGGTGGAGGTATTCGGTTGGCAGGTGGAGCCATGGCGGGTTGGTGCGGGCATGTCGTTCGGCGGGCGCAAGAAGCTCGGCGTCGTCACCGTCGAGACCGACGAGGGCATCTGCGGCCACGCCTTCCTCAGCGGTCCCGACTATCACGCCAAGACCCTGATCGACATGGTCAAGCCCCGTCTCATGGGCAGGAACCCGCAGGACATCGGTGCCATTTGGGCGGGTCTGTGGCGGCAGACCCGGGCAGTGGCGACCAGCGTCATCGGCGCGGTCGACATCTGCCTGTGGGACATCAACGGCAAGATCGCGGGCCAGCCGATCCACCGCCTGCTGGGTACCTGCAAGGAGTCGGTACCCGTCTATTCCAGCACCGCCTACTGGGAAACGTCCCAGGAGTACCAGGCGGAAGCGCTGCGCTTCAAGGAGGCGGGCTGGACGGCGCACAAGATCCATCCGCACTCGGATCCCCTGGCCGACATCGCGATCTCGAAGGCCGTGCGCGAAGCCGTGGGCGACGACATGAAGCTGATGCTCGACTCCATGTGGGCATACGACTACGAGGACTCCGTCCGTGTCGGGCGGGCCATCGAGGATCTCGGCTTCTACTGGTACGAAGATCCGCTCGCCGAGGAGGATCTGTACAGCTACGTCAAGCTTCACCAGAAGCTCGACATTCCCATCATGGCGACCGAATACGCACCCGGCAGATACTACGGCATGACCCAGTGGATCACCCAGTACGCGACCGACATCCTGCGCGGCGACGTCGCGGTCACCGGCGGCATCACGCCCCTCGTGCGCCTCTGCCACCTGGCCGAGGGGTTCAAGATGAAGTGCGAGATACACCACGGTGGAAACTCGCTCAACAACGTCGCCAACCTCCACGTGACGATGGCCGTGTCGAACTGCGAGTTCTACGAGTACTTTCCCTGCACGGGCGCCAACATGTTCGGCTTGGTCGAGGATATCGACATGACGGGAGGCGTGGTGCATGCGCCGACGGGACCGGGCCTCGGCTACGAGATCGACTGGGACCGGCTCAGGAGCGACTTCGTGGGCACGGTGGAGTAGTACGCGACGCCATCTTCAGAATCTCGCAAGTTCGTTGTAGATGTCGATGTCTTCCACTTGATCCGGATAGGGATGGGGGAGGCCGTCCGACAACAGGAACTGTTCCATGGTGATACCCCTGACGGCCTGCGTCTTGAACTCGTTGGCGCCAACTACCAGAAGCTTCCGACCTGGAAACGTCTTGGGGAACCAGACGAAGTCCATCGGTCCGGTACGACCGGTCTTCACCTCGTAGAGGTTCCTGGCATTGTCGACGAAATCAATTTCGTGGTCTTTGGAAGCCCAGTACCAGATCGCCTCTGGATCGCCCGTGCCCCGGATCGCCTGGCGCCTGAATAGCTCCTGGGCCACGAGCCACTCCAGCCATCGAGCCTTGCCCCCACTCGGGAGGTTCTTGAAGTCGGCAATGTGGATCATCCGGTCGGGGGCGAAGGCCAAGGCGACCGAGAGATTGATGAAGTGGAACTTCGCAGGCTTGCGTTGGACCGGCACGTCCTTGTCGGGGTTCCATTGGAACGAGGGGATTAGCGCAAGGACATCGGAGAGTTGCTCGACGTACTCCGAGGCGATGGTGTTGTTGGCGAGACCGGACTCCCGCGCCAGCTTCAGGTAGCCGGTTCGCGATCCGGCCTGGACGAACAGGGTTCGCATCAAGGCGATCAGGAACTGCCGGGACCGGCCACTCCTCACCAACTCACCGATCACCCAGTCCCGGATCATCTCGAGGAAGTAAGCCGGTATCCGTCCAGATTGCCGGATTTCGCTGGCGGCAACGGGAGAACCGCCACTGAGCAGGTAGGCGATCCACGTGTCATCGCCGAGTTCCCGACGGAACTGGGCGTGAAAGTCCTTGTACGCGACGCCGCAGAACAGGTAGTCGGTCCGCGCCAAAGTGCCCTTCCGGCCCGGCAGGCGTTCGGACCCGCGACGTATGTCGGTCGCGCGCGAGCCGGTGGTTACCACGAGGACACGTCGCAGGACGCCCTGGTCCGCAAGTCGCTTCATCGCGGTCTCCCATTGCGGGACCGAGGGTATCTCGTCAATGAACAGTCGCCTGACGCCGGCATTCGGGTTGAACATGGCCACGACCTCGGTGACGCGATTCTGCAGATCGTTGGCGTCGGTCAGTTCGTCGCCGTTGAGGAAGTAGGCAGACGCGGGGCCGTATCGCTTTGCGGTTTCCCGAAGCTCCAGTTCGAGCCAAGTACTCTTTCCGTACTGTCTAGGACCGCGGATGAGGATGATCCCCGGCTCTACGGGTAGTTCGTCAAGGCCGAAAGAGAAGCGAAACGTGCAAGGTTTTTCCTCGAATTCCGCGATCCTGGGCCACAGGCCTTCCCGGTCGATTTGGCCCGTAGCCAACAGTCGGTTCTTGTCATTAACGTCCATGGCGTTATCATTGTTAACGTTCGGGACGTTATAGGTCAATAGGCGCCCTTGGTCGCGGTCGGGGCGGGGATCGGCCAGTGCGCGCCGCAGGCAACCGGGTCGGTGTGGCCGGGCCGGAGGCGGACCCGGAGCACAGCGTAGGCCAAGGCGCTTCGCTTCGCGTAGCGGGGCCCGGCCTTGGGGCGGTCAAACCAACGCTTGGTACACCAGCCGCTGGAAATCCTCCTGGTAGGTGTTGTTCGGCATCGTGCCGTGGGACACGACCTGGGTGAGGCAGACGCCGATCAATTCCTCCGCCGGGTCCGCGAAATAGGTGGTGCCGGCAGCGCCGCCCCAGCCGTAGGTGCCCACCGATCGGATCAGCGGGAAGCGGTCGCGACCGTGGTACATGGCGACGCCGAGGCCCCAGTGGAAGCCGGGGCCGGTCATCGGAATCAGCATGTCCCCGGTGTGGTTGCCGATCATCATCTCGACCGTCTTGCGCCCGAGTACTCGGGTGCCGTCGAGCTCGCCGCCGTTCAACAGCATCTGGCCGAAGCGCGCATAGTCCCCGGCGGTGGACAGCACGCCGCCGATGTCGCCGCCGGCGGAGAACTCCGTCTTGGGACCGACGACTTTCTCGCTGGTGTCGGCCTTGTCGACCGCCACCAGGCGAATCTCGCCGTCCACCTCCCGTGGCGCGTAGTTGGCGCCGAATCGATGCACGGCATCCTCGGCAACGTAGAAGTCCGTGCTGTTCATGCCGAGCGGCTGGAAGATGTTCTCGCGGAAGAAAACGTCCAGCGGCTGGCCGCTGGCTTCCTCGAGCACGGCGGTGAGCACCGGGTAGCCGACGTGGTAGCCGAACTGTTCGCCGGGGTGGGCGGCGAGCGGCAGTTCCGCCAAGGCGCGAACCCGTTCCCGGTTGTTCGGCCTTGGGGTGTCCTCGCCGTCTGGACTTCGAGTCCAGCCCAGGGTCGTGAGGGCGTCCCGGTACTGCTGCCGATAGAAGTGCGGCATGGTTGCGGCGTGGGCGAACCCCGTCGTATTGGTGAGGCAGTCGCGGATGGTGACGCCGCGTCGGGCGGGCTCCGTCAGCATGGGTTCGTCGCGTCGGCGCACGCGCTGATTGGCGTACTCCGGCAAGAACTTGGAGATCGGGTCGTCCGGCGTCAGCACGCCGCGTTCGTAGAGAACCAGCGTCGCAGCGCCGGCGATGGGCTTGGTGTTCGAAAACATGCGGAAGAGCGTGTCGAGCCCCGCCGGAGCGTCGCTGTCGAGATCCAGGACGCCGCAGGCGTGGTGGTGGACGATCTGACCGCGCCGGGCCGCCAGGGTGACCAGATTCGGCACGCGTCGGTCGTCGACGAATGCTTGCATCGCCGGGCCGATGCACGCCAGGCGCTCGCGGTCGAAGCCGAGTGCTTCGGGATCACCGACGGGAAGTGGGGAATCGGACATTGGGTTCTCTTGGCGGGTTGGCGGGTCAGTCGCCTATTCTGGCAGGTTTGCGTCAGCAGGTTGCACAACGCCTTCGAGAGGGTGTACGACAGATGTTTGGTGAGTGAACACCAACCTTCTCATGCGGCCACCCGCAAGCGGTCGTCCGGGCAGTCTTCGAACCGGTCGCGTCGGCGGCGTCGGCGATCCACGCGGCCATCGCCGCCAGGCCTGCGCCGCCGTGCTTGAACGCCTGCTCGCCGCGCACCACGCCCGCGCCGTCGAGGCTGCACGCCTGGTGCGTGCGGGATCCCCAGTCGACCCCGACGAACCACTTCATCTGTGCCATGTTGGACTCCTTCGGTTGTTGCCAAGTACCGGGCGCGCCACGGTGCCTGCCGGTCCCTGTACTGGCGCTCGGGGCGCAAACTCTTCACTGGGCATCCACCGTGGCAGAACCGCCCG
>JAKZRQ010000278.1:0-6144 GCA_047518105.1 Pseudomonadales bacterium
CGATTCAGACGGATCTGCTCGCCCCTGGTGCCTTCGCCGAATCCGGCGTTGATCAGCATGTAGCGCAGCTTGGTCTCCGCGTCGTTCACGGGCATGCCATCCTCGCGCGGGGGGTCACTTGGCTGGAGCGGTGGGATGTCGTGGGCGAAGGAGAGGTGGTCTCCCCATTCCTCGATTCTCTCTTGTGCTCGCATCCGATTCAGGTGGCGGTGGTAATAGGCGTTGCGGAACGTCTGCAGGCAGTCGATGCACGAGGTCTCGCAAAGCGACGGGCAGTCGCCCGCAACCTCGCTAGCAGCCACGACCACCTCCTCAAAGCGCTCGCACAGGCGGTCAAGCAGCCCGGAGCCTCCAGGCATCGGATCCCAAAGCAGTGCATCGACCTCCTTTCGCTCAATGTGGCCGATGACCAGTATCTGCAGATCGTCCATGTGCATGTCGAGAACCCGGCTCGCGCCGAATCGGAGGGCTTCGAGCACGCTATACGCGGTCTCGGCACTGTCGCAGGCGGGCAACGAGAAGGTGTCTGCGACGGTATCGGCATGGAAGCCAATGGGCCTCGGATCACGACCGCATCTGTCGGCGTGGGACTTCGCGAAGTTCTGCCGCTGCAGGTCGGATGACAGTGGCGAAACGCTCATTCCACACACCGTGCACACGGGATACCCGAATTCGCCGTCGGCGATGGCAGCGGACGCACCAACGTTTACCAGTCGCAGGCGGACGCCACGCCTCAAATGAACGTGCTGGCTTCCCCAACGAAACGCCCGTCCACCGTTGTACTGACCGAGTTCCAGGCCGTACACCGCAACCCCAAGCTGGAATCGCAGATCTTCTTCGTCCGAGATGTGGGAGGTGTGGATCAAGTCGGCGTCGCAAACTGAGAGCGTGGAGAGCGCGGCCCCGCTGAATGACGACCCCGCGGTTTCGATTTGCTTGACGGCCTGTCGCTCCACCGACACCTCGTAGAACGGCATTTCTTCTTGTTCCTCCCCAGGTTGGCGGTGGAATCGTCGCGCCACGAAGCGATGGCCGTTGGCGTAGATTAGATTGCCAGGGACATACTCCCGCAAGGCGGTTGCGGGCGGCCTCGGCAGGCTGAAGTCCATGGCTCCAGTACGCCAGAACGGGACTTCCGCCCATCCGACGATAGAACCGGCTTCGAGCCCGTAGCCCGGCAGGAACCCCTCGGCAGCCAGTACGCTGTAGGTATTGAAGTCGTCATGGCCTTCGGCACGGCTCCGCGCTCTGGCAGCGCCCTTGATCCGCCTCACGAAGCCGTCGCAACGGCGGAACAACGCTTCATCTTCATGCGGGAGAGTCCCTTCTCGCTCGCGCCGCACGTTGAGTCGGCTGATCTGGTCCATGGCCCACCGCAGCCGTCGGCGAAGACGAGCGACGACGCCCTCCAACCGATCGACAAATCCATCCACGTGGCTGCGCAATTCAACTGGATCGACGACATCGCGGTCTTCCTGCGGCCAACCCTGTTGGAATACCCGCTCGACATCGGTCGCGAGCGCATCGCAATTGCGCGCCACGAGATTCCGAAATTCGCTGAAGTCGAATGGCGTGCTGCGGATCACGCCGCCTTCGAAGAGGTAGGGCTCGCCCCGATGAGGTAGGCAGTGATCGAGGATCGATTCGATCTCGTCGCGCTCCACTTGGGGTCGGGCAGGATCGCGGCAGTATCGGTGCAGGCCGGCGATGATCGTCGCGTTGACGTGTTTCACCACCATGACATCGTTGCGCAGGTTGAAAGCCGGCGGATCGATCCGCCCGGCGAGCAGCTTGGTGGGCTCGGCGAAGTAGGCGCGATCATGAGAGGCGGGCCGGCAGTAGGTGAGGTCTACCGCCATGCGGTGTCTACGACCCGCTCGTCCAGCCCTCTGCCAGTAGTTGGCCGGCAGCGGCGGTACGTTGCGCATCAGCACGGAGTCGAGTTGACCGATGTCGATCCCCAACTCCAGCGTCGGCGTGCACACAAGGCAGTTCACCGCGTCGGACGTGCCCTTGAACAGATTCTCCAGCCGATCCCGCTCGTCGTTGGGAACCATGGCCGTGTGCTCTTCCGGACGAAGCATTGAATACGCGCCATCCAGAAGTTGCAGGTCGTAGTTGTCTTCGTCCTCGGGTTCCCATTCCAGGATTCCGTCGCAACGCCAGGCCGGACAACGGTCCTGAGGCACGACCCGCGACGTCGTCCGGCGGCAACTCCGGCAGCGTTGCTTGCCGTGGTTCGGCGTCAGCCGCAGCTTGTCGGCATTGACCTGGTAGACCCCTTCGACGTTCGGCAACGGTCGACCCCTAGCCCCTTTAAGCCTCACCGGCACGAGTAGCCTAACTTCCCCGAGGAAATCAAAGAGGCCCTTGAGGAATCCTTCCAGCCGCTCGGCGGGAACTCCCCACTTCCTGGCGATCTGTCGCATCGTCGTGTCGCCCCGATCACTCAGCCACTGGGTCACCAATGCGGGTTGCTCGTTAGCGCCGCGACGAAGCTTCGTAGCGTTCGGTGACACGAAGCCCGGCAAGTAGCCCTGCTGTATTTCCCGGTCTCCGTCCTGCCAGTACTTCGTGAATATCTGGTGTTCCGGGTCGTACAGCGCACCCCTGCGGCGAAGGTAGTCGAGCACGCTGGCGACGCCGGCACACAGTCGCTCTGCGGAGACCCCAAGGTCCTGGCCATGGTCCTGAATCCAGGGGAGGAACGGGTCGAGTCCGTCGTAGTCCACCTTCATGCGGCCCCAAGGTTCGAGGCCAATCGCCTGCCGGGAAGACAACGTCACCTCTCGCAGCACTTGGAAGCGTAGGAACTTGCGTCGCTCCTGCTGATGACGACCGCCGCTGCCTTCCTTGCGGGCGACCTGCCATACCTCTGGAACGAGTGCCCGAGAGAGCGTTTCCTCATCCTCCAGCAAGTCATCGAGATAGGCGGTCAAATCGCCGACCGACCGCGGCGTCGCCTTGATGCCCTGTGCCATCAGCGCCCTGAGTCGGAAGCGGCGGGCATGGTCCTTCATCCATCCCGCCTGAAAGGCAGCATCTTGGCGGTTGTCGCAGAAGACGAGCAGACGCTGGCGCTCGGCGTGATGCACCATGTCCTGGGTGAGAACGTGGACATCGGCGACGTTGATGGCACGAACAGGCCGCGCCGGCTCGCGGTAGCGTCCACCGATTCGCCGGCCGGAAGCGCTGCACGACAAGCAACTGGCCAAGTTGCCGGGATTCCTTTTTCCCTGCCGGACCGCATGAAGTTTCACAGTCTTGCCCTGTTCGCCGCAGGCGCGACACCGCGATACGGCTTCTGGATGTGCGGACCCGCAGTGGCGGCAGAAGTGCAGCGGCGTCGTCCGAGCGTGGGGCGCCTGCTCGTCATCGTCGTCGTTCGCGCCGATGAGCCGATCCAGGACAACGACGCGCTTGCCGCCCTCTGTCTCGACCATTGCTTTCCAATAGGTTCCATCGGCGCCGGCGTCGCCTCCTTCTGGCTTGTTGCCCGTGTAGGTGAAGTCCTTGAGGAAGGCGATGTAGTAATGCTGCCCGCAGGTGGTGCACGTCGTGACGGGGAAGTGAGTGCGCCGCTCGCCATCCGCGCCGTCAAGCTCGTCCTCCGCAGCGAGCCACAATCGCGCACCGGAGTCGTCCGGGGGAAACGAAACCACGGCGCCGCTGATCCCGCGAACAAATCCGTGGACTACGGGCCGAAGCAAGGGGCGACCGTAGCGGCGGGATGCAGCTCCCAACGTAAGCCAGGCAAGTATCTCGGCTTCGGCGACGGGTCTTCCCAGTTCTTGCTCAAGCGCCTCGGTAAGCGTCGCCAGTTCTCGCGGTGCCTCCAGTTCCGCGTTTAGCTGGAATACGAGCTCGTTGCGAGACAGGGCAGTGTGAAGGGCTTCTTGCCAATCGCCTTCGCCCAACGCTTCCCCTGAGAGAGCGTGGTATACCGATGCGACGCCATTGCCGTCTTGAGACTCTGCTTCGACTGCGTCAACGCAGCGGTCGAGAATCGTCGCGGCGTCTTCGCGGGGCGTCGGCGGGACCGATCTGAGCTCGTTCCATACTTCGGCCGTGTAGTCCTCGCCGACCGACGTGACGGAATCGGACTCGACACCGAAGAAGCGGGCTGCGAAGTTGCGGGCGGTATCGGGATCCTCTCGATCCACGATAGTTGCCGATGTCGCGACGCAAGTCGTATGGGCCGACGCAACGTTGCAGAACGCCCGCAGCCGGCGAATCAAGCAGGCCGTCTCAGCGCCCAATGCTCCGGTGAACGTGTGGGCCTCATCGAAGACCAGGTAGTCGAGACGTGCATTGGCGAACAGTTCTATGTCCCGCTGTCTCGTGAGTAGCAACTCGAGTTGCTTGACATTGGTGAGCAGGATCCGCGGTTGTCGCCCGGGGGTGCGCATGACCTCCCGAGAGCAGACTTCCTCGGCGGGGAACACGGTCTCACCACGCCCTTCGCGCTGCGCCCGAGCCAGGCGGGACTCGTAGTCGGCAAGCGTTGATCCTGACGGCAATGGGTGGCCCACGACACCCACTTGGCGCTCGGGTGTCTTGCCGACGTAGATGCCGAACGGAATTCCAGTGCCGGCGAGCAGGCCGCGCAAACGCATGAGCTGGTCTTCAGCGAGCGCGTTCATCGGGTAGACGATGACGGCACTGATGCCGGGTGGCGCGTTGTCGTCCCGCAGTCGCAGGCATTGGCTCACGATCGGATAGAGGAAGCATTCGGTCTTGCCCGAGCCCGTGCCGGTGGAAACGAGCGTGGTGTTGCCAGCCGCAATGGCCCGCATCGCGCGTTCTTGGTGGCTGTAGAAGTGGGTGATCTCTTCTGGAATACGCTCCTGAAGGTGGGGATGGATCAGGCCGTCGGCCACCAACGCCTCGACTGTCCCACCCTCCCGGAACGGTCGCGACAGGCTGATGTAGGGACCCTTGAGGAGCGGTGATTCGCGGGTCTCGTCGAGGGACAGGAGCTTACGCATCTGCTCATGCAGTCGCGGGTCGGCGAACGGATAGGCCGTGAGCTGGTAGCGGAGGAAACTGCGTACTACGTTCTCGGTATAGGCGATGGGGTTCAGGGCCACAATCGTCTCGGGATGCCGTCTATGGGTGGCTGTCCACGGAGTCTCTCCAGTCGATGGTTAGATCGACCTTACTGGCTACACGCATGTCACGAATCGGTACATTGGCCACCATGACCGTCGGGCGAACCTTCAAGGAGCATGTTGATGACTTCCTCGAGATTGTCGTTGAGTTCATCGAGCGTTTCACCCTGACTGTGCGCTCCTGGGCAATCCGGTACGTGACCGACATAGAAGCCTGTACACGGGCAACGCTCCACGACGGCGGTATAGGTTTGCACGCTTTGTTGACGGATAGCAGTCAGACTGCCCCATTCTATCCGTCCCCCGTGGCGGCACAACCCGTCTGCCTGTGCACTCTATGCACCTGTCTGCCTGACCAACTACGTCTTGGGCATTGTGGGCGGGTTCGGCGAAAGTCTATGATGTAACCTATTGATATTACACGATGTCCTGAAGCCGTTGGTAAACTCGTGCTGGCGTGAGGCGTGGGTCTGTGGCAAACTTCGACACCACCAAGCCGCGCAACCTCCGACAGGACGCGGTGCGTCTATGCAGCGGATACAAGCCAGTCGACATGCTCGCCGGAAGCATGCGCCCTGTGTGCCGAGCACGCCGTGTATGACTACTAGCTCTCCGTTAGGCGCGATGCCCACGAGGCCCCAGCAGCCCTCGGACACGATGCGAAAGTCCGCAGAATAAGCCGGGGAACCCCCGGCCCCCCCCGCCCCCCGCGTCGACGCCCCGACGGCTGGAGAGGGAGCAGCAATGGTCCCTTCTCCTTTTTTCCGTTGCATTTCCCACCTTCCGATTGCTCCACCCGTCGCGTGTTGAAACGCAATGCAACCCGCAATATGTTAGTCTCGTCGTTCACCCAATCGACTGGAGAGTTCAACGATGTACGGAATCCACGGAACCGGTCCCATCGTCTAAGCGGCTCATCCCGCCGCCGACCAGGCAACCATGATCGCGACGGGATGCGCCGACTGCCTCTGACAACTCCTGCCTGCGCTCGCCCCTTTCCTTACTCCTCTCGTCATCGTCGCCACCGCGATCG
>JAKZRQ010000279.1:0-7139 GCA_047518105.1 Pseudomonadales bacterium
ACCTTTCCGTCTCCAGCGTCCACCGCCACATCCTCAACGGGCTCAACGGACGCCTCTGAAGACTTCCCCCGAGCGCCCCGTCAATCAACCGTACTTCGCAACCATCCCGTTTCGAGCGGTTATTCGTCCTATCCGCTTTGAACATGATTTGGACGATCAACTGTGTGCCAGACAGCATCAAATCATCAACGAAGTTGATGGCATACCGGAAACTCAGTTTCTGATCTTCAGGGATCAAGAACTCGTCGACCACATTATTGCGCGTCTTACGGTGGGACCCATCGTTCTGCAGACAGACGCGACAACTATGAGCCAAGCTGAGACGAAGGTGGATGTCTCAGGCGACCCGATGCGTATCTTTCGCCCGGGTCACAGCCCTTGCAGGATCGTGAACGCGAGACCCACGAGACGTTTGTGGCCGCTCGGCGCCAGCATGCCGCGGTCGAGTCGTGCATCAATAATCTGGAGCACCGGGGCTTGGATCGGATCCGCACCTACGGCGCGGCCGGGTTCGAGCGTACGGTCGCGCTGTCGGTTGTGGCGTACACCTGCATCGGCTGGGATTGATTTTACAGCGTCGAGAAAGAGAGCGTTTGGTTCGCCAATCGCGTCGGCGTCGCCGATTGCGCTTGGCGGCGTAATCGGCGCAGATCAGCTACGGGACGGCGCTGTACATACAATCAGTTTTCTTCGTCCTTGTCGTCGGACTACTCAATTAGGCGTCCACCTAACGAAGTTCAGGCTGCACCCATTTTGTCTCGGCAATATAGACGGAAACGAGCCACTGGACCGGCTTGTTGCGGAGTCCCGCGACAAAATCGGTCCCGGGGGCTGAAGCCCCTACTCCGGCTGGTCATCGTCCAGGAGAGCTACAACCTTCCGAAACGCGCGTATGTCTCCATAGCCGACCGGTAGGAAATAGAGCGGCGGTTTGTCACCGTCCTCTTGCATCCGAACCAGCACCTCGGCTTTGGCGCCGCGGTGTCTTCTTTCCGCCTGGTGCGGCGCATTCTCATTCAGCATGACGGCGAATCCTCGGGGACGGCTGCCTTTCTCCAGGCGCCGATCGCGGCCACACCGTAGCGGTAACCAATCTCAACCGCTTTGTCGGCGATGCTGAAATCCAGGTATTCAAACTGTTCCACCGGCGGCCTGAGATACAGGTCGGCGAAGTCATTCTCGATCAGTTTCCGGTGATTGTAAACGCTTCCCAGCGCACTGGCGCGGTGCAGAACCGTGACCATGCTCGGCATCTTGATCTGCTTGGCCAAGGGGTTGATCCGGTTCAATGCGATCCGCCAGCCGGACGGGCTTTCCAGCCGGGTAGCGCGAATGTCCAGATTCACGGGCGCGACCACATCCACGGCGATGACCGTGCCTGTCTGAATTTCCTCACGCATCACATCTATCGGCAGGCTGTTCAACAGGCAGCCGTCGTAGAGCAGGTCGCCTTCGTCAACCACGGGAGAAACGATGCCCGGAATACTGCCGCTGGCCCGCACGGCGCGCCACAGCGGTCCGGTTCGGTGCACCACCATTTTGGCGCGGGTCAGGTTGCTGGAGACACAAAAAAACGGCATCCGGATATCTTCGATGTGGGTGTCGCCGAAAAGAGCCTTCAAGCAGCGATCGAACCTCCGGCCGCGGGTCAGTGAAACGAATGGAAACGTGTAGTCGTTGAACCTCCTGCCGCTCCGCGAGTTGAACGCGGCAACCGTCTCATCCAGGTCCTCGGAGAAGGCGTATCCCGCCGCGATGATGGCGCCCATGCTGACCCCGCCGATGACATCCACGGGGAGCCCCGCCTGGCGAATGGCCCGTATGATCCCGGCATGGGCGAAGCCCCGAGAGCCGCCGCCGCTCAGGACAACGCCGATTTCGCGCCGCAAGACGTACCGGGCGATACGGTCAAGGTCGTCCTGGTCGTCGGCGCGTATATGAAAATGCCGGTCGACATGACGTTCACTCAACCAGCGCGGGGTGCCCCGAGGTCTGAGTGCGCCGGAAGGATGGAGCAGGATGAGTGTCTTGCGCAACTTGGCGCGTCGGGACTCTTCGTGGCGAAGCGTTTCCACTTCCACCTCAGTCAGGTTCGGCGCAGCCGCGGCAGTGCCCAAAGAAATGAATTCATCCGCTTGCCGGATGCCGAGCCGGGTCCAGTGGGTCAGACTGGAATCGGCGACGTAGATCACATACCTGAAGCGTGTCTCTTGCTGGTTGAGCCAGGCGCGAAGGCGGAGGTCCTCGGGGCTGCCTTCCACCGCTTGCGCGATACCGGCGACGCCCAGCAGCATATCTGTTCGGGCACTCGTGATGAGCAGGCACGTCGCGTGACGGGACAGCGATTCGGAAAAGCGCCGGGCGAACTCCTCCAAGGGCGCGCCGTCGCCGGCCGGGATGAGAAGAAGGTTGGTGCTCAGACGTTCCGAGGGCGTCTCGTGGATGACGCCGCGACGCCGTATGGACAAGAGCCCCGCGAGCCACTGGTTCAGCTTTGGATACCGCGCGGCCAGCTCGTGAAAGTTGTCGCGTGAAAATTCAAGAAGGACTGAATCGCGGGCCGCCACCACCGTGGGCGCCTGAATCCCATCGGTGAAGACTCCCCCTTCCCCGACGGTCTCTCCCTGAGTGATTTCGTCGACGACCCTTTCCCCGTCCGCGTCGTTCCCGGCCAGTTCCTGAAGGCGGCCGCTGACCACGACGAACAGTCCGTCCGATGATTCGCCCCGGCGGAACAAGGCATCCTCACGCGCGACCTGCCGCCAAGTCAACCGCTGCTCGATGTCGGCCAGGGTGTCTTCGGTCAGGTCGCCGAACATGTTCTGCAGCACCTCGACCATCTCTGTACGGTAGAACCGAGGCGTGAAGACTTTCCGTAACTTTTCGGTAACGTCGGGACGGGTGGCGAGGTAGCGGTCGAACCCGTCCTTCGCCAGCTTGACGAGGCGCGCGGCCTTGACGCACCGGACCGCGACTGCGCCGTGGTTGTCGGTAAGTGTCCGCATCTCGCTGATGGCATCGCCGGGGAGGATTGCCCTCAGAGCCCGCGCGTCGTCGTCGACCGTGCGGTCCTGATCTCCCGACGCATGGATCACCTCGAGGCGGCCGGAAGCGACAAAGTAGAGAGCATCGCCTCGTTCTCCATCGAGAAGCAGAACTTCATGCTCGTCGAGCGTGACCCATTCGAGCTCCGGACCCAGACCATCCAGGCTCGAACGTTCGACGGACCGCAGGAGGGGACTGTCCGCAATGACCCGAACAGGATCCCCGGCCGTCAGGCTGTCACGCGCTGCACGGTCTGTTGCCATCGAGATAGTCTACCTCCCTTGGAACAGTCCGGATGGAACTGCATGGCGACTCACGAGAATTGCAACGAGCATGGTGGCCGTCATCCGGCCTCAGGCAAGCGGGTGCGCCATCGACTGTGTGTTCGAGCGTTCAATTTCGATGATCGCGCCGGCTATTTCTCTTCCGATGAGGTCCAACTTGCGAAGTATTTCAATACGGGGCGTGATCCGCTCCAGCTTCTCTTCATCGAAGAAGTCCGGCAGGATACTGCATGCGTCGAAGAGAGAGATGAGGGCCACGTCTCTGGGATGGGGAATGTCGTCGGAGAACAACACGTCCGTCAAACGCGTCTTGACCTCGCGTTTGGTCTTGCGGTCGACTACGAAATAGCGCGGGGATCGGAAAACCCACAGGTGCTGGATCGTCTCCTGCAGCAGTTTTCTTTCCTCCCGCTTCAGAATGCCTTGCTCTACCAAGCTGGCCAGCGCCTGCTCCTGGATCGTAGCCGTTAACTCCACGGACAGTGTCTCGATCCACGTCCTGGCGTTTTTGGTCTCCTCGCTGCCCGCGATTCGTTCCAGCACCTGGTCGAGCGAGGGACTGCCCGTCGGTGCACGGTCGATAACCATCAGCCGCTCGAAATCGGTGTCGATCCGGTCGGCCAACGCCAACTCCATCATCACGGAGCCCGTCAGGGCGTGCTCCAGTGTGTTCTTTCCGACGGACAGGAAAACGCCTTCCTCGTCATCCAGCAGAAGCAGCACGACTTCTTCCGGAAATGTCAGCATGGGATGGACTCCGTCGATCGGAAACCGGTTCGCGGCCGGGGAATCAATGCCCGTCTCGCCGTTCCGCAAGCATTGCTATCGCGAGTAAAATGGCGCGGCATGTCGGGAAGGTCCGGAGGCCGGTCGATGTTCCTCGACCCCCCGTTGCACGGTTCCATGCGGAACAGACGTCGACCATCATTCATGCTTCCCTGTCGCTTCTTCACCGATGACCCAGGCGTATCCGCACGCACCCTCCTGAACCGCGCCGGGAATTCCGGAGCCTGATTTGTGTGAGTCACGCGGCCATGGCCGTGTGTTCCCAACGACGATTGTACGCCGCTTCGGCCTCGGCCGGTGGCTGCCTCGGTCAGGGCAACGCCGTCTTGGATATGGGGACGCAGGGCCTCGAACCGGCGTAACGCCGCATCGCGCTCGGCTTGCGCCAACGTGGTGAGGCTGTCCGTTGGGGGATCGTTGTGCGGACGCTCGGGGCTCTGTTGCAAACTTGACGAAGGGGTGAGGTGGCCAAGCTGGGGACGGTGTTCGCCTTACGTTTGTGCGCTGGCCAGACAGTCCTGTAGCAACACCATGGCTTCGGTCAAGGCGCACGGTCCGACGCCGAAGGCGCGCTCGACGGTCCTGGCCTCACCGACGATGCCGCTAGAGGGCGAACGCCCCAGCTTGGCCCTTGCGCAGCGCGCGCATGACCTCGAAGCCCTTGATGGTGGCGTAGGCCGTCTTCGGCGTCTTGAAGCCGCGCACGGGTCGGATCAGCAGCTTGAGCTTGCCGTGGTCGGCCTCGACGACGTTGTTGAGATACTTCACCTGTCGGTGCCTCGTCTCTTCCGGGCACTTACCCTCGGCTTTCAGCTCGGCGATGGCGACGGCATAGGTAGGCGCCTTGCCAGTGTTCAGGACCTCGGGCTGTTCCCAATCCTTCAACTCTTTCAGAGCCTTGCCGAGGAATCGCTTCGCCGCCTTGGTGTTCCGGGTCGCCGAGAGATAGAAATCGATCGTGTTCCCGAACTTGTCGACCGCGCGATACAGATACGCCCACTTCCCACGGATCTTGACGTAGGTCTCGTCGATGCGCCAGCTCCGCGACCGCAGCAAGCGCCACTGCCAGCGCAGTCGTTTCTCGATTTCCGGCGCGAATTGCTGAACCCAGCGGAAAATCGTCGAGTGGTCCGCCGCGACGCCGCGTTCGGTCATCATCGTCTCGAGATCGCCTCGGCGTCTGGGGTTACGAGGGCACGGTTGGCGTTGGCGAGGTCGGCCAGTGCGGTGCGGTCGGTGGCGCGGAGGTAGCGGTCCATGCGCTCGTCGTATGGGAAGACGGAGGTGGTTGCGCCGAGCTCCGCGCCCATGTTGGTGATGGTGGCCTTACCGGTGCAGCTGATGGAGCTTGCGCCGGGGCCGAAGTACTCGATAATTGCGTTGGTGCCGCCGGATACGGTGAGCTCGCCCGCGAGGCGGAGAATGACGTCCTTGGGGGCGGTCCAGCCGCTCATCTCGCCGGTCATGGCAGGGGCGTTTTCGACTTCGGGGTCGTAGTGGTTGGGGCTGTCCTCGTCAGCGACGTAGATGCAGTCGACGGGACACACATCCACACAAGCCGCGTCCTTAAGGTCGACGCACGGCTCTGCGATGATGTAGGTCATTCTGCGGAACCTCCTTAGATGGTGGGGAACTTGCACAGCGACCACCTCGACTTCGAGCCCGGTGAGGCTTTCGATCAACTGGTCGGCGCCTCTATCCACTACCGGATCGCCATCGGGCCCAACGCCGACAGGAAGGCATTGACCTTGCGCCCCGTCCCGGTACGGCCCGAACCCTTCCCATCCACCTTGCTCGCCGGGCAGCCGGGCTTTTCGCTCCACGCCGCCACCGTCTGCGAAGCCGCCCAACGCGACAAGCTCGAAAAGCTCTGTCGCCACATCGCACGGCCCGCCATCGCCAACGAGCGGCTCTCGACCAACGATCGGGGACAAGTCATTTATCGGTTCAAGCAGCCGTTTCGCGACGGCTCCACCCACGTCGTCCTCGACCCACTCGCCTTCATCGCCCGCCTGGCGGCGATGGTCCCGCGTCCGCGATTGAACCTCACCCGGTTCCACGGCGTGTTCGCGCCGAATTGCAAGCATCGTGAGTCCGTCGTGCCAAAACGCGAACCTCGCCACGAAAAGCCGGATAAGCCCCCTTGCCCCCATGACCTGGATGCAGCGCCTGAAACGCGCCTTCGCCATCGACATCGAGACCTGCCCCAAGTGCGGCGGCACGCTGCGAGTCATCGCCTGCATCGAAAATCCCGATGTCATCGCCACGATCCTCGAGCACATTCGTGTACGCGAGGCAGCCACAACTGGCATGGGGGAGCATTACCGAACCGGGCCGGACCAGACGGTCGAGCGTCCCGCAATCGGCCGGCGCTCGTCGGAGTGCCAGGTGGATTGCGTGAACCTGCTCATTCCCGGTCCGGTGGAGTTGGTCAAGGGCGGCGACCCCGACGCCTCGGACGAAATGCCGAGGATCGACGAGTTGCTGGTGAGCGTCCGCGACTTTCTGCGCGGGGACATCATGGAGGAAACGCGGGGCCGAACCAATTTTCTTGCCCGCGTTGCCGGCAATTCGCTGGACATCGTGCGGCGTGATCTGCTTCTGGGCGACGAGCACCGCGCCAATGAGCGCACGCGGTTACAGGCACTGCTCGGTGTGGAGGCTGAACTCGACGACTTGCGCTGGCGGCTGGTTGCCGGCCTGCGGGACGGCAGCATCCCGCTCGACCTGCCGGGACTCGCTGAGCATTTGCGCACGACTGTGGTCAATCAGGTCGCCATCGATCAGCCCCGGTATTCGGGGTTTATAACAGCCTCCCAACTGAGCCGTCCCGGCTAATCCCGGTAGCACGCAATCTTCTGCAAAGGCTTTTTCGTGATGGCAGCCACGCTGGCCCCAGCCGGCCGTTGTCGTTCCTGGAGCTAAACCAGATAGGGGGTTTCCACGGAAACCGGAACGCCAACGCCGGGCCTAACGACGCCGTTCGGCGATAAAACGCAACAGCGACAGCGTTTCCTCCGGATC
>JAKZRQ010000280.1:0-34595 GCA_047518105.1 Pseudomonadales bacterium
CCTGACGGTCAATGACGATTTGTCGGGTCAGATCGATTTCACCGCGTTGGACGAGGTCTCGAAGATCCGCAATATCCAGGTGGATGGAAGCAAGGTCCGGTTCACGTTCGCCATTTACAAGGGAGATACGGAAGTCGATG
Organism: Pseudomonadales bacterium; assembly: GCA_047518105.1. Taxonomy (GTDB): domain Bacteria; phylum Pseudomonadota; class Gammaproteobacteria; order Pseudomonadales; family Azotimanducaceae; genus VXYL01. The sequence goes on from JAKZRQ010000280.1 coordinate 141, forward strand.
CGGAATTCGCCGGAAGTCACTACGGGGACCTACGTGAAACGCTGAACCGAAGGGGAACACCGATCGGCGCCAATGACCTGCTGATTGCGGCCCATGCTAGCCCGCATTTCTCACCAGGGGCCGTGATGATCGCGGAGGATTTTGGCCCCGTGTACACACGGGGCCAAAAGACCCGCGAAGGCGCGGCCAGCGCAGTCCGCCATCGGCACGATCATCGACATCGCGGTCAAACTAGTGAAACCCAAGAGCTTTTTGACGCTGACAAGCGGCCTGGTGAGAAATGCGGGCTAGCCTAGTGCTCTGCGCTTTCGTCGGCTGTTTCGACGGTTTCGAAGGCTACGTTTCCCATTGCGCCTGGGCGATCTTTGAGTCGTCGAGTGAACCAAAAGGTAGTTGTCCAGGAGACGTTGATCAATCGCTTTGATTCACAAAAAACCTTTTATTTATATGGTTCGTAGAAATTTGTACGAGCGGATCGTGCAATGATAGAAGGTCTGCTATGAGAGGTCGTGGTGGTTCCTGAATGCGGCCAGCACCTCGGGATTCGCCAGTGCCGTGGCGTTGCGCACCTCGCGGCCGTGAACCACCTCCCGGACCGCCAGCTCGGCGATCTTGCCGCTGCGCGTTCGCGGCACGTCCGGTACTGCGGCGATGACGGCCGGAACGTGGCGTGGGCTCGCATGCTCGCGGACGCGGCGCTTGATCCGATCGCGGATGGAGTCGTCGAGTTCTACCCCTTCGCGCATCACGACGAATAGGACGATCCGGGTGTCCTCCAGCCATGCCTGACCGATAGCGAGGCAGTCGATCACCTCGTCGATCGTCTCCACCTGGCGGTAGATCTCGGCGGTGCCGATGCGGACGCCGCCGGGATTCAACACCGCGTCGGATCGACCGTGAATGATCATGCCGTTGCTGGCCGTGATCTCGGCGAAGTCGCCGTGCGCCCAGACGTTCGGGTACTTGCCGAAATACGCCGCCCGGTAGCCGGCATCGTTCGGATCGTTCCAGAAGCCGATCGGCGCGCTGGGAAACGACTTCACGCAAACCAGTTCGCCCTTGCCGTGGCGGATCGCTGTCCCGGAGTCGTCGTATACATCTACCGCCATGCCGAGTCCCTTGGCCTGGAGCTCGCCTTCATGCACGGGCAGCCAGGGGCAGCCCAGTGCGAAGCAAGAGATCAGGTCGGTACCGCCGGAGATCGATGCCAGCGCGAGATCGTCCTTGAAATCGCGGTAGACATAGCGAAAGCCTTCGTGGGTGAGCGGCGATCCCGTGGACAGGACGGACCGCAGGGCGCTGAGATCGTGGGTCTCGCGCGGCTTGACGTCGGCCTTTTCGATGGCGGACAGGTATTTGGCGCCGACGCCGAACACGGTGATTGACTCGTTCTGCGCCAAATCCAGCAGGGCGTTCGGGTTGGGATGGAAGGGCGAGCCGTCGTAGAGGACGATCCGACAGCCCGTAGCGAGGCCGGAGACCAGCCAGTTCCACATCATCCAGCCGCAGGTGGTGAAGAAGAACAGCGTGTCGTCGCGCTTCAAGTCGACGTGCAGTTGGTGTTCCTTCAGGTGCTGCAGGAGCGTGCCACCTGCCCCGTGCACGATGCACTTCGGCTTGCCCGTGGTACCGGACGAATACATGACGTAGAGCGGGTGCTCGAAGGGTAGGGGGACGAAGACCGAGGGCGCGTGCGGATGTTCCTCGCATGCCCGGACGATGTCGTCGTCGACTTCGCCGAGCATCGAGACCCAGAGCAGATGCTCAATGGAGGCGACCGCGTCCTGCACGGCCTGCGCCCGTGCGCGCACATCGAAGCGCTTGCCCCCGTAGGCGTACCCGTCGCAGGCGATCAGCACCTTGGGTTCGATCTGACCGAAGCGGTCGAGGGCCCCTTCAACGCCGAAGTCCGGCGAGCAGGACGACCAGACCGCGCCGAGACTCGCCGTGGCCAGCATGGCGATGACCGTTTCCGGAACGTTCGGGAGCCATCCCGCGACCCTGTCCCCTTGCGCCACGCCGAGTTCGCCAAGCCTTTGGCGGAACGCGGCGGTGGCGGCGGCGAGTTCGCCGTAGGTCAACGTGCGGCGCTGACCGCTCTCCAGCACCGAGACGATGGCGACGGCGTCGTCCCGGTGGCGAAGCAGGTTCTCGGCGAAGTTCAAACGCGCATGGGGAAACCACCGGCTGCCGGGGAACCGGTCGCCGTCGACGAGTACCGGTCCACTCCCGCGATCGCCGACGACGCCGCAGAAGTCCCACGCCGCGCTCCAGAAGTCGGCCCGTTTGTCGACAGAAAAGTCATGCAGGGCCTGGTAGTCGGGCGGTGCGAACCCGAGGGCCTCGGCGAAACGGGTCAGGTTGGTCCCGGCGATCGATGCCGCGCTCGGACGCCACAGCGGGGCCGATACGGCCGTCACCGCAGGCCGTCCCAAGCGCCGCTCTCCTCCAGCAGTGCGTCGTCCTCTTCGCGCCGTCGGATCCGTCCGGACCGGGTCGTCGCAATCACGGCCATGGCGTCGTTCCCTCTCGTTGCCGCGCGGATTATTGGGTCGGCATGGCGAAAACGCCAGCGAACCAATGGAATAATGTCCGCCCATGAACATCTACGCTCGGTTCGAAGCGGCGTTTCAAGGTGCCGACGATCGTCCGGCTCTGATTTGCCCGGGCCGCCAAGACTGGACCTATGCACGCCTGCTTGCGCAAGTCGACCGCGCCGCCGCGGCACTTGCCGCGCACGAGGTGCGTCCCGGCGACCGGGTTCTGGTGCAAGTCGAAAAGGCCCCCGGGGCCGTCGCGCTCTATCTCGCCTGTCTGAAGACGGGGGCGGTGTACGTGCCGATCAACACCGCGTACACCGGGCTGGAAGTCGAGTACTTCATTGCCGACTGCCAGCCCAAGCTCTTCATCGCGAGCCGGGACTTCGATGCCGACGTGTCCACGGCGATCCTCGATGCCGATGGCGGGGGCTCGCTGTGGACTCCTGCCGCTGCGATGTCGGCACCGATGCCTTGCGTGGACCGGTCGGGCGACGACCTAGCGGCGATCGTCTACACCTCCGGCACTACGGGCCGATCCAAGGGCGCCATGCTGACCCATGCCAACCTGCTCTCCAACGCCGAGACCCTGTACGCAGCCTGGGGCTGGCGCGACGACGACGTGTTGCTGCATGCGCTGCCGATCTTCCACGTCCACGGCTTGTTCGTCGCCCTCCACTGCGCGTTTCTCGACGCCACGCCGGTGGTCTTCCTGCCTCGCTTCGACGCCCCCGAGATCCTGCGCGAACTGGGGCGCTCCACCGTGCTGATGGGGGTGCCGACGTTCTACACGCGGCTCTTGAACGAGCCGGGGTTCGACGCCTCGGCGTGCGCCGGCATGCGCCTGTTCATATCGGGTTCGGCACCGCTTGCCGACGAGACGTTCGCTGCGTTCAAAGCGCGTACGGGCTTCGCCATTCTTGAACGCTACGGGATGAGCGAAACGTTGATGAACACCTCGAACCCTTTGCGGGGAGAGCGCCTGGCCGGCACTGTCGGGTTCGCCTTGCCCGGGATCGAAGTGCGCATCGCCGACGGTGCGGGAGAGGAGACTGCGACCGGCGAGGTCGGCGGCATCGAAGTGCGCGGCCCGAACGTCTTCCAAGGCTATTGGAACTTGCCGGAGAAGACCGCCGAAGAGTTTCGGGCCGACGGGTTCTTCATCACCGGCGACATGGGCGTGATGGACGAAGAGGGCCGCGTGGCCATCGTCGGTCGCGCCAAGGATCTCGTTATTTCCGGCGGATACAACGTCTATCCCAAGGAAGTCGAGGCGGTGATCGACGAGATGCCGGACGTGGTCGAGTCCGCCGTGATCGGCGTCTCCCATGCCGACTTCGGCGAGGCGGTGGCGGCGGTGGTGGTGGTCGCTCCCGGAGGCCGCGTCGACCAGGCGGGTTTGGATGCCTTTCTCAGGGGAAAGCTTGCCCGCTACAAGCAGCCGAAACGCGTGGTCTGCGTCGACGCCTTGCCGCGCAACGCCATGGGCAAGATCCAGAAGAACGTGTTGAGGAAGACCTACGCGGCAATTCTCTCGGATTGAGTCCCGCGCGCATGGGTTAGACTCCGGCGTTTTGCATCGCGGGAGCGGGTAGGGATGATCAAACCAATCAGGCGGTCGATGGCGGCAATGATGGTCGTCCTTGTCGTCGCCTCGGCGGTAGCCGGCGATCTTGCCGACGCTCCCGCCTCCGAAGCGGGCATGTCCGCCGAGCGCCTCGACCGGATCACGCAGATGAGCCAGCGCTACACCGCCGAGGGCAAGCTCGCCGGCGTGGTTACGCTCGTGGCCAGGGACGGCAAGATCGTTCACTTCGAAGCGGTCGGCCAGCGCGGCGTCGCCGACGACCGACCGATGACCAAGGACGCCTTGTTGCGGATCTACTCGATGAGCAAGCCGATCACCGCCGTGGCGGCGATGATGCTCTACGAGGAGGGCAAGTTCGCGCTCTCGGACCCGGTCGAGAAGTTCGTGCCGGAACTCGCCGACCTCGACGTGCTGGTGGACGGTGAACTTGTTCCCGCCGAGCGGACCATGACCATGCGCCACCTGCTCACCCACACCGCTGGCCTTTCCTACGGCTTCAATCCGCGCGACCCCGTGGACCAGAAGTACGGCGAAGTGCAGCCCCTGAGGGCGAAGGATCTCGATGAATTCGCCGAGCGCCTGGGTACGCTGCCGCTGGTCTTCGAACCCGGCGAGCGTTGGCACTACAGCGTGGCCGTGGACGTGACCGGCCTGATCGTGCAGCGGTTGAGCGGCATGTCCTTCGACGCCTTCCTGGCCGAACGCGTGTTCGCTCCCCTGGGGATGGAGGACACGTTCTTCAACGTCCCGAAAGACAAACTCGACCGGCTGTTGCCGAACCACCGGTGGAACCGGGAGGAGCAACGGCTCGCACAGATTGAAAGACCCTACCAGGACACGGAGCTGTTCTCCGGCGGTGGCGGACTGGTGTCGTCCACGATGGACTACCTGCGCTTCGCCGAGATGGTGCGCCGGGGCGGCGAACTCGACGGCGCGCGTATCCTGAGTCCGAAGACCGTGCAGTTCATGACGGCCAACCATCTGCCGGCGACACTCACCGGGAGCGGTTCGGGCGAAAACCCAGGGAAGCGGAGCGGGTCCGAGAGCTTCGGCTTCGGGCTCGGCTTCGGCATCAACACCAGTCCCATCGCCAACGGCATTCTGGGTTCCGTGGGCGAGTACAACTGGGGCGGCGCCGCCGGTACGGTCTTCTGGGTCGATCCCGTGGAGGAGATGGTTGTTGTCGGCATGATCCAGCTCATGGGCTCGCCTTGGCCGCTGCGTCGTGAACTCCACGTGCTGGCCAACCAGGCGATCATGGCGTTGCGATGAGGCTGACCGGCGGGCGGAAGCCGAAGGTGGACGAATCGTGCTTGGCGCATCGGCTGATCGACGACGAGCGGAAACGGTTGCGCCTGCGCGCGAAGCCGGTGTGTGCCGACGCCGGCGATGTGCCGCTCAAGACCTGGCTGGTCGAGCGTTTGGGCGCCGACGCCGTGGTTCCTTGACCGAGCCGGGCTTCGTGGATTCCCAGTTCAAAACCCGCCTCTTCGCGCTCATGGCTTGCGTGGGCCTCGTTTGGGGCGTGTCCGGCTTCGCCTTGGTTTTCGATCAGGCCCTGGTCTACCAATTGGCCGTGATCCCGCGTCGGTTGGACGGTTTGGTTGGCATTGTCGGCATGCCGCTGGTGCATGGCTCCATCGGCCACCTGATAGCCAACACGCTGCCGCTGCTGGTTCTCGGCGTCATGCTGTTGTTCCGCGGCGTGCGCTACTACGTCTTCGCGACCGGCGCGATCATCGTTCTAGGGGGCATCGCGTTGTGGTGCTTCGGACGCGACGCGGCGCACATCGGGGCGAGCGGCGTGGTGTTCGGCTATATCGGTTTCCTGGTGACGCGTGGGTTCTTCGAGCGCCGGTGGCAGTCCATTGCCGTCGCGGCGTTGGTCGTCTTTGTCTATGGCGGCATGATTTGGGGCATCCTGCCCCGGCAACCGGGCGTGTCCTGGGAAGCCCACTTGTTCGGGCTGGTAGCCGGGATCATCGTAGCGGGGCTGGCATTCGCGCTGGCGCCGAAGGAACCCCGAACACTGTCTGGCGAGAGCATCGAAGGGTAGTCTTGTTCGGCGTCGCCCGGGCGTCGCGACCAGGAGAGCCAAACAGCGACATCATGAACACCCTGCTTTCACTCGTCTTCGAAGGCCAGATCGCGCTGTTCGCGTTGATCGTGGCCGCCCTCGTGCTGTCGCTCTCGTTTCACGAGTTCGGTCACGCCTTCGTTGCCAAGCTGAGCGGCGACGACACGGCCGAACGCGCCGGACGGTTGACCCTCAATCCCGTGGCGCACATCGACCCCATGGGTCTCCTCATGGTGGTGTTCGTGGGCTTCGGCTATGCCAAGCCCGTGCCGACCGACCCGCGGAACTACCGCTCCCGCCGCGCCGATCTGTGGATCGCGGCGGCAGGTCCCGGGATGAACCTGGTGCTCGCGGTCCTGGCCTGGAACTTCTTCCTCTCGATGCGCCTGGCGGACGTGGATTTCTTCTTCGGCTTCGGCGCGGAGACATTCTTCCTGATCCTGGTGCAGGTCAACCTGCTGTTGATGCTGTTCAACCTGATTCCCTTGGGCCCGCTGGACGGCAACTACATCCTGCCGCACTTGCTGCCGGGACCGATCGCACGCGCCTATCGCTACTACAACGCGCGTTACGGCGTATGGGCGCTCCTGGCGTTGATCGTTGCGGGCTTGTTTGGCATTCCGGTGTTTGCCGGACTGATGTCCGTCGCTCGATCCCTACTGCCGTGGATCACGTTCGTCGGCCCGTCCTGAGCCCTTGGGAAGGGACTCCCGTCCTGCTCAAGGTCGGGGCTCCAAGGCCGTTACCTTCACGGTCCGCACCACGGTGTCGGAGATCTGCAACGTCTCGACCAGATAGCGGTCTATGCGCAGGCAGACATTGGCCTCGGGGATGAATTCCAGGTGCTCGAGAACGAGTCCGTTCAGCGTGCGCGGACCCGAGGTCGGCAATTCCCAAGACAGCATCCGGTTCAGGTCGCGCAGGACGGCCTTGCCTTCGATGATGTAGGAGCCGTCGTCCTGAGGATGCACCTCCGGCAATTGTGCAGCGAAATCGGTGGTGAACTCGCCAACGACCTCTTCGAGAATGTCCTCCAGGGTGACGAGGCCCTGGACATCGCCGTACTCGTCCACCACGAGCCCGATCCGCTGCTTCTCCTTCTTGAAGTGGATCAACAGGGTATGCAGAGGCGTGCCTTCCGGAACGAAGTACGGCTCCTCCGTTTCCTGGATCAGATCGGCTTTGGTGAAAGGCTCCCGGGTGAGAAAGCGTGATGCGCGGCGCAGGTGGAGCATGCCAACCACGTCGTTGACGTTTTCTCTGAATACCGGCAGTCGGGTGTGTTGGGAACTCTGTATTACTGCGACGATTTCCGCCGTGTCGTCGTTGATGTCGATGCCGGCGACTTTCGACTTCGGCACCATGATGTCCTCGACCACCGCCTTTTCGAGATCAAGGATGTGCAGCAGCATGTTCTGACGGTCGCGGGGAATCGCCGAGAGTTCGTCGACCACGGTCCGCAATTGGTCGGACGAGAGCTCGTCGGATTCCTTGGGGGTGCGGTCCATCACCGGCGAGGCGATGAAGTTGGTGATCGAGTTGATCACGGTCACCAACGGATGGGCGATCTTCAACAGCGGCTGCAGCAGGTAGGACGATGGGAATGCCAGCGTCTCGGGTCGTTGCTGGGCGAAATTCTTCGGGGTGACCTCGGCGAATACTAGAACGACCACGGTCAGCACCACGGCCGCCACTACCGGTCCGACGGTGTCGCCTAGAAGCCGTATCCCGATCACGGTGGCGACCGCGGCAGCGAGGAAGTTGACCAGGTTGTTGCCAATCAGGATGAGCGTGATCAACCGGTCTCGGCGACTCAGCAACCGGTTCGCCTTGCGTGCGCCCCGGTGGCCTTCGCGCACGAGGTGGCGAAGGCGGTAGGGGTTGAGCGCCATCATCGCCGTCTCGGATCCCGAGAAGTAGGCGGACATGACGACCAACACGAGAATCGACAGCAACAGGATGCTGGTGGGTAGGTCGTTCACGTTGTCGGGCCCCAGAGGGGTACCACGGCTGCCCTGACCAACAAGGTCTCACGACGCAAATGCGATCCGGCGAGTGTGGCACATCGTCTCGGGCTGCGCGACAATCCGCGCATCTTGCGAAATACCCGGGTGCCATGTTCGAAGGCTTGAGCGAACGCCTGACCAAGACCCTGCGCTCGGTTTCCGGCCGTGGCCGGCTCAGCGAAGACAACATCCGCGACTCGGTTCGCCAGGTGCGGCTCGCGCTCCTGGAGGCCGATGTCGCCCTGTCGGTGGTGCGCTCGTTCACGGCGGAGGTGCAGGAACGCGCTGTCGGTAGCGAGGTGTTGACGTCGCTCGACGCTGGCCAGGCGTTCGTGAAGATCCTCCACGAGGAACTGGTGCGGTTGATGGGCGATGCCAACGACGCCCTGGACCTCGCCACGACGCCACCGGCGGTGGTGCTCATGGCCGGGCTGCAGGGCGCGGGCAAGACCGCCACGGTCGCCAAGCTGGCGCGTTATCTCAAGGAACGGGAACGCAAGCGCGTGGCGGTGGTCAGTGCCGACGTCTACCGTCCGGCGGCGATCGAACAACTCGAAATCCTGGCCGCCGACAGCGGCGCCCGGTTCATCCCGAGCACGGTCGACGAGGCCCCCGTGGCAATCGCCGCCCGTGCGCTCGCCGACGCCAAGACCCGGTTCGACGATGTCCTGATCGTCGATACCGCCGGTCGCTTGGCCATCGACGAGAAGATGATGGCGGAGATTTCGGCCATTCACGACGCCCTGCGGCCGACCGAGACGTTGTTCGTGGTCGACGCCATGACCGGCCAGGACGCCGCCGTGACCGCCAAGGCGTTTCACGAGGCGCTTCCCTTGACCGGCGTCGTGTTGACGAAGGTGGACGGCGATGCCCGTGGCGGGGCGGCGCTGTCGGTGCGCGCGGTGACCGGCAAGCCGATCAAGTTCCTCGCCGTCGGGGAGAAGACCGACGCGCTCGAGGCGTTCCACCCGGACCGGATCGCATCGCGCATTCTCGGCATGGGCGATGTCCTGAGCCTGATCGAGGAAGCCGAGCGCAAAGTCGACCAGAAGAAGGCATCCCGGCTCGCGAAGAAGATCCAGAAGGGACGGAAGTTCGATCTCGCCGACTACCGGGACCAGCTCCAGCAGATGGGAAGCCTCGGCGGCGTCGACAGCTTGATGGACAAGCTGCCGGGCATGGGTCAACTCCCGCCACGTGCCCTGGCGCAGATGGACGGCGCCCTGTTTCGCCGCATGGAAGTCATCATCGATTCCATGACCCCCCAGGAGCGGCACTTCCCGGGCGTCATCAACGGCTCGCGCAAGCGCCGCATCGCCAACGGCAGCGGCACGCGCATCCAGGACGTGAACCAGCTCTTGAAGCAGCACAAGCAGATGCAGAAGATGATGCGGAAAGTGACCCGCAAGGGCGGCATGGAGCGCATGATGCGTGGTCTCGCCGCGGCCGAAGGGGCGACCGCCGGGCGAACCGGGGCGGCGCGCCGTCGAAGGCGGTAGTCGAAGGCGACCTGGTCGGGACAGCAGTCCGTCGGAGGCCTGTCGTATAATTGCACGTTCGTCTTGACGCCCTACCCGAGGACTGCTGCCGTTGCCTTGCTACCCGCCAGACACCAGGCGCGCTGCATGTGGCAGCGGCCCGCGCCGACGGGCGCGTTTGGGAATGCGCGCCCTGTGGGCGCGATTGGGAGTGCTTGCGCATTCTCCCGGCCTCGTTCGAAATGCAACCCGGGTGTTGACATTCGGAGCGCTCAAGGACACTGGCGTTGCCCGATCCGCCTCGCGTGGGGGCGTTGGGGCGTATTCTCATAGCTCCGGACCGCAGCCGGCCCGGTTGCTGGTCGCTTCCGCCTTGGCTTGGCTTGCCTTGACGGGATGTCGCGGCGACGATGCGCAAGCCCCTGAAAGCGAGGCACCCGTCGCCGTCGGCGCCGAAACGGATCGTGCGAAAGCCGACGCCGGCAAAGGTCCGGGTACGGCAACCCAGGGCACCGGCGACGGTGCAAACGCCAAGAGCTCTCGGCAGCGCGTAAACGAATTCCGCAGCATGGCCACGGACAGTCTGGCCGCGCAGGCACCGGAGGTCCCGGTGGTTGTCGCTGAAGTTCAACGCGGCGTCGTCGAAGCCTACTACGAGGGCTCCACCAATCTGACTGCAGCCGAGGAAGCCGTTGTGGTCGCCCGGACGCGCGGCGTGGTCGAGGCCGTGTTCGCGGAAGAGGGCGACGTGGTCCAGGCCGCGCAACCGCTTGCCCAGTTGGAGACGGAGCGGCTGGCCTTGGAACTTGCACGCTCGCAAGCGCAGCTCGACAGACTCGAGGCCGCCTACGAGCGGGCCAAGCGCATGTTCGAGGCGAGGATGATCTCGCCGAACGACTACGACGACGCCAAGTTCGCCTACGAAGGGGAGCGGACCAATCTGCGGCTGCGCGAATACGAACTCAAGGAGGCCACCATTCGGGCCACCATCGACGGCGCGGTCACGCGTCGCCACATCAAGGTCGGCCACACCTTGAATCAGAACGCTCCGGCGTTCGAGATGAAGCGCTTGGACGCGATCGAGGCCGAACTCAACGTCCCGGAAAGGGAAATCGGCAACATTCGCCCCGGCCAATACGCTCGCGTGCGCGTCGACGCTCTGCCGGACGAACGGTTCGAGGGCGAGGTCGCGCGGGTCGCGCCGGAAGTCGATCCCACGTCCGGAACGTTTCGCGTCACCGTGACGCTGACCAACGAGGAACGCCGGTTGAAGCCAGGCATGTTCGCCCGGGTCGACGTGCGCGTCGACCGCCGCCCCAACGCCCTGCTGACGCCGTTGGCCGCCGTGGTCGCGCGACGGGACAACAGCAGCTTGTTCGTCGTCGACGGGGGAATCGTCGAGCGGCGCGCGGTGACGACGGGCTACGTCTCGGACGGCAAGATCGAGATCGTCAGCGGTGCGGACGAGGGCGAGTGGGTGGTGACGATCGGCCAGGAGGGTTTGCGCAACGGCGTGCGGGTGCGCATCGTGGACGGCCCATTGGGTTCCGAGTGAAGGCCGGCCGGGTACGGTCGGTCGACGCAAGAGGGTTGTCCGACGCCAAGACGTCGACCGAACGCCCGATCCCGTCATGAGCATCGTCGCGACAGCGATCGCCCGGCCCGTCACGGTCGCCATGGCGACGCTTGCCGTCGCCTTGTTCGGCGGCTTGTCGCTGGACGGTCTCGGCCTCAACTTGCTGCCCGAACTCGCCTACCCGACGCTGACCGTGCGCACCAACTTCGAAGGCGCTGCGCCGGTCGAAGTCGAGGAGCAAATCACCCGCCGGCTCGAGGAACGCGTCGGCGTCATCAACGGCCTGCGCCGGATGCATTCCATTTCCGCTGCGGAACGCTCGGACGTGGTGCTGGAATTCGCGTGGGGCACGAACATGACCAACGCGGCCGTGGAGGTGCGCGAGAAGCTCGACCTCGTGCGGTTGCCGCTGGACATCGAACGGCCGTCGATCCTGCGCCTCAACCCCAACCTGGATCCCATCGTGCGCGCGGCGATCGTGTTGCAGGACCGGGCCGAGGACACGCCGATCGCCCAATTGCAGGCGTTGCGCCGTTTCGCGGAAGACGTCGTGAAGAAACGCCTCGATCCGGTGCTGGGAGTTGCCGCCGTGCTCGTCAGCGGCGGCTTCGAGGACGAGATCGCGGTCGACGTCGATCAAGAGCGTCTATCGATGCTCAACATGAGCGTGCAATCCCTGGGCGCGCGTCTGCAGGCGGCCAACATCAATCTTTCCGGGGGTCGGCTGACGGCGCGTGGCCAGGAGTTCCTGGTGCGCACCGTGAACGAGTTCGAGTCCGTCGAGGACATCGCCGACACCATCGTCTTCCAGAACCAGGGCCGGGTGCTGCGCTTGAAGGACGTGGCAACGGTCTCGGAGAGCCAACGGGAACGCGACAGCATCATGCGTGTCGACGGGCACGAGGGCATCGAGATCGCCATGTACAAGGAAGGCGATGCCAACACCGTGGCCGTCGCGGCCGCCATCGACGAACGGATGGCCGACATTGCGGCCGATCTCCCCGGCAACTACGGTCTGGTCAAGATCTACGACCAGGCAGAGTTCATCTCGGCGGCCATTGACGAGGTGCGCTACGCGGCAATCGTAGGCGCGCTGTTCGCGGTGATCGTGTTGTACCTGTTCCTGAAGGACGTGCGCAGCACGCTGATCGTGACCGCGACCATCCCCGTCTCCGTGCTGACGACGTTCGTGTTGATGGACGCCTTCGAGATCACGTTGAACATCATGAGCCTGGGCGGCATCGCGTTGGCGGTGGGCATGCTGATGGACAACGCCATCGTCGTATTGGAGAACATCGCCCGACATCGCAACAACCCGCAGTGTTCCCTGGTCGATGCCGCACGTCGAGGTACCCGCGAGATGGGCGGTGCGGTGCTGGCGTCGACGATGACCACGATCGCGGTATTTCTGCCGCTGGCTTTCGTCGAGGGCATTGCGGGGCAGTTGTTCCGGGACCAGGCGCTTACCGTGACCTTCGCCCTGTCGGCATCGCTGGTGCTTGCGTTCACCCTGATACCCATGCTGTCGGCCATCGCGCCCCGCGCCGTCGACGCCGGCGCCGAGGCAGAGGACCACGCCGGTTCCCGTCTGCCGCGTTGGCGACGGGTGGTTGGCGCACCGTTCCGTCTGGGGGTACGTGGCGCGGTATTCCTCTGGCGCCGGGCTGCCCGGGCATTGGCGTTCCTGGTGAGCCCTGTCCAATGGATATTCGACCGCGTCTACGACCGGGTCTTTGCCGGCTACGACGTCTTGCTGCGCGCCGCCCTGCGGTTCCGCGCCTTGACCCTGGCCGTCGCCTTCGCCGGCCTTGGCGGTGCGGCCGCGTTGGCGCCGGGCCTTCCCGTGGAGTTGATCCCGCCGCTGGCGCAGGGCGAGTTTCGCATCGACGTCGAACTCGAGCCAGGGACACGGCTCGAGCTAACCGATGCGGTGCTCGCCGACATGCAGCAGGCGCTCTTGGCCTACCCCATCGTCGAAACCACCTACTCGGTTGCCGGCACCGGCGGCAAGCTCGACGCCACGGCTACGCGGGGCGGCGAGCAGGTGGGGGAACTCAGCGTCGTGCTGATCGACGGCGCCGGCCCCACGGACGAGGCGCTGATCATGTCCCTCGCCCGGCAACATCTCGACATGGTTCCGGCGGCGCAGTTCACGGTGGAACGCCCGCAACTCTTCACGTTCGCGACCCCGCTGGAAGTCGAGGTGGCCGGCAACGACTTGGGTGCCATCGAAAACGTCGCCAATCGGTTGGTGGACGCCATGTCGGCATCGCCGTCGTTCAGCGACGTGGAGTCCAGCATTCGCCCGGGCTATCCGGAACTGCAAATAGAATTCGACCAGGAACGCACGGCTGCGGCGGGTCTGTTCGTACCCGCCGTGGCGAACCGCGTGGTGCGCAAGATTCGCGGCGACGTGCCCACCAAGTTCACCTGGCGGGACAAGCGGGTGGACATCCGCGTGCGATTGGACGAAGCGGCGCGCGATTCCAAGGCCGACGTGGAGAATCTGCTGGTGGATGCCGGCAATCGACAGGTGCGGCTCGGCGCCTTGGCCGAGGTGACCATGGCGGCAGGCCCGGCGGACATCCAGCGCATCGGCCAGAAACGCGTCGCGGTGGTCAGCGCGCACGTGGACCACGGCGACTTGGCATTGGGCGGCGAGGAGGCGCTACGCCTGCTCGCAGACATCGCTCATCCACCCAACGTCACGAGCCGGGTGAGCGGTCAGGCGGAGGAGATGGAAGCGTCGTTCCAGTCTCTTCAGCTTGCACTCCTGCTGGCCTTGATCCTGGTCTACCTGGTGATGGCGTCGCTGTTCGAGTCGCTGCTGCACCCGTTCGTCATCATGTTCACGGTGCCGCTGGCCGCCATCGGCGCCGTGCTGGGCATCTACCTTGCAGGCATCTCCGTTTCGGTGGTCGTCTTCATCGGTGCGATCCTCCTAGTGGGTATCGTGGTCAACAACGCCATCGTTCTCGTGGACCGGGTCAACCGGCTGCGCTTGGAGGGACTCGATCGCCGTACCGCCGTGATCGCCGGCGCCCGGCAACGCTTTCGACCGATCATGATGACCACGGCGACCACGGTACTCGGGCTGTTGCCCATGGCGATCGGCTTGGGCGAGGCCGCGGAACTGCGCACGCCCATGGCCATCACGGTCATCGGCGGCCTCTTGGGGGCAACCTTGTTGACCCTGGTGGTGATTCCGGTGGTCTACGACCTGGTGGACCGCAAGGCGATCCACGGCGACGTGTTCGAGGAGACGGAGACGTAGCTCAGTTCCATGCGTGTTGAACTCTGCAAATTGCGCCCCGTCCACGCCACCCCTATGCTGCCCCGATGATCGTCTCGCGCGCCGCCATCCGTCGCCCCGTCACCGTGGCGATGGTGTTCATTGGCCTTGTCATCGTGGGCGCTTTCGCCGGGTTGCGCATGTCCGTGGAGCAGTACCCGGACCAGGAAAAGCCGTATGTGGGCGTTGGCATTCGGTACGGTTCAACTTCGCCCCAGGAGATCGAACGCAACGTCACCCGTCCGGTGGAGGAGATTCTGTCCACCATCGGCGGCATCGACCGCATGCGCTCGCGCACCCGTACCGGTTCCGTCTGGGTCTCCATCGAACTCAACAAGGACGAGGACATCGCCGCCAAGGGAACCGAAGCCAAGGAACTGGTCGAGAGCATTCGCCACCGGTTGCCCGGCGACATACGGCAAATACGTCTCGGCGGTCAGTACGAAGGCAATGAACCCATCCTGTCGTTCTTCATCGCCGCGCCGAATCTCGATCAGCAGGACGCCTGGCGGCTGCTCGATGCCCGGGTGCGGATGGTGCTCGAACGCGTACCCGGGGTGGGTTCCGTGCAACTGTTCGGTGCCGAGCAGCAGTATGTGCGCATCGCCCTGGACCCCGGACGCCTGGAGGCGCACGGCCTCGACGTGCTCGACGTGCAGCGCCGGCTCGGCGACGAGAACTTCTACTTGTCGGCGGGCAGCATCGACTTGGCAAGGCTCGAGACCCGGGTTCGGCCCCTCGGGAGGTTCGACGGCATTGGCGACATCCTCGACCTGCCCGTTCGGCCCGGCCTTACCGTGGCGGACATCGCCGAGGTGGAGTACGTGCCCCAGGACGAAGCGGACCAGCGTCGGCTGAACGGCAAGGACGCGTTGGGCGTCTCCGTGTACAAGAAGCCGGAGGCGAACCTGGTTGCGGTGGCGGCTGCGGTGCAGGACGTCATGGACCAGGTGGCCCAGGATCCGGAACTCGCCGAAGCCTCGTTTCTCACCGTCAGCAACCAGGCGGAACCCGTGCTGAACTCGCTTGAGAACCTGATTCAGAACGGCGCCATCGGCGGCGCGCTGTCGGCCCTGGTTCTATTCGCCTTCATCCGTCGCCTGGTGCCGGCGCTGTTGATCACCGCCACCGTGCCGCTGGCGCTGATCGGGACGTTGGGCGCGATGTACTTCGCCGGTCTGAGCTTGAACTTGTTGTCGCTGGTCGGCTTGATGCTGGCCGTCGGATTGCTGGTGGACAACTCCGTGGTGGTGTCGGAATCCATCGCCCTCAAGCGTCGCGATCACGGCCTAAGCGCCTTCGAGGCGGCTGACCGCGGGGTCACGGAAGTGGGTTTGGCCATCACCGCCGGTACGCTGACCACCATCATCGTGTTCGTGCCGACGCTGTTCGTGGACGCCATGGGGACCACCACGGCGATGCGCAACGTAGCGGTGCCTTTGTGTACCTCGATCGCCGCTTCGTTGATCATCGCGGCGACGCTGATTCCCACCTTGCTGGCGCGCATGCCGGAGGGTAGGGGCGAGCCGCGCCATCGCGTGTTCGAACGCTTGGCCGATGTCTATGAGCGCGTCGTGCTGCTGACGCTGCGCTACCGGTTCAGCGCCCTGCTGGTCGCCGTGGTGCTCGCGGTTGCGGGCTGGTGGGGCTATACCCGGCTCGATGTCGACATGGCGCCGAACGAAGACAGCCAGTCGTTGCAGTTGCGGTTCTGGGTGCGCGGCACCATCGCGCTTGATCGCATGGAGGCCATCGTCGACGAGGTGGAGGCAGCCATCCTCGGCAGCCGCGAAGAACTGGGCATCGGCGATATTTCCACCACCTTCGACTACGACCGCGCCGACGTGTTCATCGGCATGCGCGAAGACGGCAGGTACGCCTCCGCCGTGGTCGAGGAACGCATACTCGAAATGATGCCGTCGGTTCCCAACGTCAATTTCTATTTCCGTTCCAACCGCGACGGCTACAAATCGAACCGGGACGGCGATGGCGGCATGGGCGTGCGTCTGATCGGCGACTCGACCGCCGAACTGATGGAGATTTCGGAGACGGTGATCGGCATGCTCGAAGGTCTGCCGATCCTCAACAACGTTCACACCGAGTCGGAATCGCGCCGCATGGACCTCGCGGTCCGGCTCAAACCGGAACAAGCCGGTCAACTCGGCGTGACTGCGCACAACCTCGGTCGCAGCGTCTCGGTCGCCCTCGGCGGCGTGCAAATGCGTCGCGGACTGGACCAGGGCGGCTGGGAGGACAGCATCCGACTGGAAATCGAGGACCGCGAGAACCTGCAACTCGAAGACCTGAGGCGGTTGCCCATCTTTTTGCCCGGCGGCGGCACTGTTTCGCTGGACGCCGTTGCGGACCTGGAGTTCCGACCCGCCTTGGGCAGCATTCGGCGGGAGAACCGGGAAACCACGGTGAGCGTGGAATTCGACCTCAAGCACACCACGCCGATGGCGGCTCGACAGCAGGTCGAAGCGGTGATGCGCAATTTCGAGATGCCGCCCGGCTACCGCTGGGAGATGGGCCGGGACTTCGACGCCGAGACGGAGCAGTTCCGCGACATGCTGATCATGATCGGGGCCGCCATCCTGCTGGTCTACATGCTGATGGCCGCGCTGTTCGAGTCCGCACTGTTTCCGAGCGCGGTACTGTTCTCCATCGCCTATTCCGCAGTCGGCGTGATGCTCTTCCTTTGGGCCACCGACACGCCGCTGACGATGATGGCGATGGTCGGCATGGTCCTCTTGGCGGGCATCGTGGTGAACAACGGCATCGTGCTCCTGAACCGCGTCTTCCAACTCATCCGCGAAGGCATGACGCGCGAAGCGGCCATCGTGCAGGCAGGCCGGGACCGGCTCAGGCCGATCATCATGACCGCCGCCACCACCGTAGCCGGCCTGGTGCCGCTGGCTGTGGGGGACGTCCGCATCGGCGGTTCGGGCGAGAGCTACATGCCCATGGCGCGATCGATTATCGGCGGATTGACGTTCGCCACGGCGGTGACGCTGCTGCTAACGCCGCTCCTGTTCGTGCACTTCGACAACCTGAAACGCGGCGCTCGGGCGTTCTGGCGGCAGGCGGTGCCTGCCGGATAGTCGGATGTTCGCGCGCTGCGCGACAAAGCGGATGTTCTGGTAGAATCGCGCGCCTTTACTCAAGCGGGTGGCAATCTTGGTCACGATTCGATTGGCGCGTCACGGGGGCAAGAAGAACCCCTTCTATCACGTCACGGTGGCGGAAAAGTCGGCAAGACGGGACGGTCGCTTCATCGAGCGGCTCGGGTTCTACAATCCGATCGCTCGCGGCGGTGAGGAAGAGTTGCGCATCGATCTGGACCGGGTCGACTACTGGCTGGCGAATGGCGCGCAGGCTACCGACCGCGTTAGACAACTGGTCTACCGGTCACGCAATGCGTATCTCGAAGAGTTGGCTGGTGATGAGACCGCTATCGTCGACGGCGCCACCGCCGGCGACGAGGCTGGGGCAGCCGAGGAAGCTCCCGCAGCCGGCGAAGTTGCGGAAGCAGCGGCAGCCGACGAAGCAGCGGCAGCCGACGAAGCAGCGACAGCCGACGAAGCACTGGTAGCCGACGAAGCTGCGGCAGCCGGCGAAGCTCCGGCAGCCGACGAACCGTCGGCAACCGGGCCGAGTCCCGACCCGGAGTAGGCACCATGGCCGAAGCCGTCGTCCTCGTCGGGGTGATCGGCGGGCCGTTCGGCGTCAAGGGATGGGTGCGTGTGAACTCTTATACCGAACCGCCGGCAAATCTCCTTGCCTACCGACCGTGGCAGGTGCAGCGCGACGATCGTTGGCAAGTGCCGGACGTGGAAGCCGAGGCGCACGGTACGGGGCTCGTTGCCCGCATCGAGGGGGCAACCGACCGCGATGCGGCCGTCGCGTGGCGGGGTGCACGCATCGGCGTCGATGCGAGCGTTCTGCCGTCGCCTGCGCAGGACGAGTACTACTGGCGCGATCTGACGGAGCGCCGTGTGGTCACCGTAGACGGCAACTGCCTCGGCCGCGTTGAGCGACTGTTTTCGACCCCGGCCCACGATGTGATCGTCGTCGCCGGCGAGGACGGCGAACGGTTGATCCCGTTCGTACGCGACGTCGTGCTCGCCGTCGAGTCCGACGGGGGGCGCATTGTGGTGGCATGGGACCCGGAGTGGCGCTGAGGATCATGCAAGCCCCGAAAACGACATTGCGAACTGCCCTCGTCAGCTTGTTCCCGGAGATGCTCCAGGGATTCCTCGACGCGGGCATCATCGGCCGTGCCATGCGGGATCGGCGGATTGCCTGTCGGCACGTCAATCCGCGCGACTTTGCCGAGGATGCCCGCAAGACGGTGGACGATCGACCGTTTGGCGGCGGGCCGGGCATGGTCATGATGGCCGAGCCACTGCGTCGGGCGGTGCACGAAGCCCGGTCGGCGTTGCCCGACGGAGTACCTGTCATTTTTCTGAGCCCGCAGGGCGAACGCTTCAATCAGCGCATGGCGAGCGATATCGCATCGCTCGAGGGGTTTGTCCTGGTCGCGGCACGCTACGAAGGTGTGGACGAGCGTTTCCTCGCACGCGAGGTCGATCGGGAACTGTCCATTGGCGACTACGTCCTCTCCGGTGGCGAACTGGCGGCGATGGTGGTTCTGGATGCGGTCACGCGACTGTTGCCGGGCGTCGTCGGCAATCCCGAATCGGTTGTCTACGAATCCCATGTAGACGGATTGCTCGACTACCCGCACTATACGCGCCCCGAGGTCGACACGCGCCCCGACGTCGACGGCGGCAGCCGCGCGCCAACCGTGCTGTTGTCCGGCGATCACGGTGCGGTGGCCGAGTGGCGTCGTCGGGAGTCGCTCGGCAGAACCTGGCGTCGCCGGCCGGACCTGCTGCTCGACCGTGATCTCAGTGCTGGCGACCGCGCCCTGCTGGGGAGCTATATCGACGACGTTGCCGCCTTGCGGTGAGGTTGGCCTGCAAGAACTCAGGAGCATGACTATGCACAGCAACAAGATCATCGAAGAACTGGAAACGGAACAGTTGAAAACCGATGTGCCGGACTTCGCGCCGGGCGACACCGTGATCGTGCAGGTCCGTGTACGCGAAGGTTCGCGCGAACGTCTGCAGGCGTTCGAAGGCGTGGTGATCGGCAAGCGGAACAGAGGCCTCAACTCGGCGTTCACGGTACGCAAGATCTCCCACGGCGTGGGCGTGGAGCGCACCTTCCAGACGCACAGCCCGCTGATTGCCTCGATCAGCGTCAAGCGGCGCGGCGATGTGCGCCAAGCCAAGCTCTACTACCTGCGCGAACGACGCGGGCGCGCGGCGCGCATTCGCGAAAAGGTCTGACGCCGGGGCCGGAAAGAGTGGCCAGCTTGCCAAGGGGCCAGATTCGAAGGGGAGAAGGACCCGCTTGGCAAGCTGGCAGGCTCAGCGCCGGTAGAGGCAACCGGCCACTGAACCGCCCGTGCCGCTGACCGAAAGCTGTTTGGCGACGATCAGCGAGTCCTCGGGCTTGCCTATCTATAAGCAGAGACCAAGCAGAGACCGTGCCAGATTCGGCCCGCTTCTTCCCGCCAACCCGATTTTCGACGGGTTCCTGATATTTTTCAATGGGTTGGATATACTCCGAATCGTTGCTAAGCGCCGTAGACCGGGATATGCCGCAGACCTCGCCCCTAGGGATGACCCAAGATGGTGCAGATGGTGCAATGACTGGCGCAATCGACGCGTACCTGGACCACTTGTGGATGCAACGTGGACTCAGCCGCGCAACCTTGGCGGGCTATCGTCGGGATCTTCAGGGATTCGCGAGATGGCTGCGCCGCGATCTTGCAACGGCGAGGGAGAGCGACCTCCAGGACTACCTGGCGACACGGCTTGCTGAGCGTCGATCACCGCGTAGCGCAGCGCGTTTCCTGTCCGCAGCTCGAGGTTTCTATCGCCGCGCAGTCGATGCCGGCGAGATTGCCGCAGACCCCACAGCCAACCTGAGCCGACCTCTCTTGGGGCGGCCGTTGCCGGTGTCGCTATCGGAGGAGGAGGTCGAACACCTGCTCGCGGCTCCGAAGAGCGACGATCCGGAAGGTGTGCCGCTCGGTTTTCGCGACCGTGCCATGCTGGAGACGCTCTATGCCACGGGCTTGCGGGTGTCCGAACTGGTGTCGTTGACGTTCACCACGCTCAACCTGCGTCGCGGCACCGTGCAGGTGGTCGGCAAGGGGGGAAAGGAACGCCTGGTGCCGATGGGAGAAACCGCCGTCGAATGGATCGAGCGCTACGTGGCCATCGCCCGCCCCTCGATTCTCAAGGGGCGCGCCAGTGGTGCGCTGTTCGTGAGCAACCGCGCCAAGGCCATGACGCGGCAGACGTTCTGGTACATGATCAAGCGCTACGCAGCGGCTGCCGGGATTGATCGTGACATCTCTCCGCACACGCTGCGGCACGCCTTCGCCACGCACTTGGTCAATCACGGCGCGGACCTGCGCGCCGTGCAACTCATGCTTGGCCATGCAGACTTGTCGACGACCCAGATTTATACTCACGTCGCGCGCGACCGGTTGAAGCGGCTGCACGCGGAACATCATCCACGGGGATGATGTCAAAAGACCACAGTTCGGAGGTCCTCTTGACCCACAGATGCAGACCAGTATGCCTTGCGGTCGTGCCGTTTCCACGGGCGATGCGTGTGCTGTGCGCGACGCTTGCTCTAGGCGCGACGGCCGCTGTCTCCGCGGTCGCATCGGAGGAAGACGCGGCGGTCGATATCGCCGCACGTTTGGATGGGCTCGACCTCGGCATCAAGAGCGTGAAGGCTTCCAAGATGGCAGGCATCTACGAAGTGGAAGTCGATGGTGGCACCCTCTATGTCAGCCAAGACGGCGGCTACCTGATCGCGGGAAGTCTGTACGAGGTTCGCGACGGCGGCCTGGTCAACCTCACCGAAGAAACCCGCTCCCGCGAGCGACGCGAGCTCATTGGTGGTCTTGACGAGTCCGAGTTCATCGCGTTCACGCCGGACGCGGGCCCTGAAGCCTCGGTGCTGGTGTTCACCGACACGGACTGCGGCTACTGCCGCAGGCTGCACCAGGACATGGAGGAATACCACGCCCGGGGCATCGAGGTGCGCTATCTCGCGTTCCCGCGCGCCGGTATCGGCTCGCCAACCTACGACAAAATGGTCTCTGCCTGGTGTTCCGACGATCCCAAGGGGGCGCTCACCGCGCTCAAGCGCGGCGAGGGCATCCCGGAGAAGTACTGCGAGAACCATCCCGTCGGCGCGCAATACGAACTCGGCCAATCGGTGGGCATCACCGGAACCCCTGCGATCATTCTGCCGGACGGCAAGATACTGCCCGGCTACGTGCCCGCGGATCAACTCGCCGCACTGCTCGGACTCTAGAGTCCTTGAGCGCTCCGAATGTTGACACTTGGGTTGCATTCGAACGAGACCGGGAGAATGCGCAAGCATTCTCAAACGCGCCCGTCGGGGCGCGCATTCTCAAACGCGCCCGTCGGGGCGCGCCGCTGCCACATGCGGCGCGCCTAATGCCTTAATCGGGGCGAATCTCGACACGTGAGTCACGTTGTTCGATCAGGCGGGGGCATCGACCTCAGGGACACGCCCTTGCGCGTCGGGCTGGCGGGGCTCGGCACCGTTGGCAGCAGCGTCGCCAAGCTCCTGGTCGAAAATGCAGAGTTCCTGGCTGGCCGCGCGGGCAGACCGATCAAGCTGGTTCGCGTCGCCAGCCGAACCCCGAAGCCGTCGCTCGACTTGGGCCACGCGTTGTTCGATACCGACTTGAACTCGCTTGTCGGCGCTGACGTGGATGTGGTCGTCGAACTGATCGGCGGCGAAACCGCGGCGAAGGAGTTGGTGGAGAAATGCATCCGCAACGGACAGCAGGTCGTCACCGCCAACAAGGCGCTGCTTGCAGCGTGCGGCAACGAACTCTTCCAGGCAACCGACCAACACGGCGTGGCGCTTGGGTTCGAGGCGTCGGTGGCGGGGGGCATCCCCGTGGTGAACGCGTTGCGAAAGGGTTTGGCTGCGAATCGCATCGACGCTCTTGCGGGCATCGTCAACGGTACGTCCAACTACATCCTGACAGCGATGGAGGAGGACGGCCAGGACTTTGCAACCGCGCTGGCCGAAGCTCAGCGTCTGGGGTACGCGGAGGCGGATCCGACATTCGACGTCGAAGGAATCGACGCGGCGCAGAAGCTCGCGATCCTGGCGGCGCTGGCATTCGACACGGCAATCGACTTGCCCGGCGTCTACGTCGAGGGTATCTCGACCATCGACATCGAAGACATACGCTACGCACGCGAGTTGGGGTTCTCCATCAAGCATCTTGGCATCGCCCGGTTGCACGACGCCGGCATCGAAGCCCGCGTCCATCCGGCACTGGTGCCCGAGTCGGTGTTGATTGCCAAGGTCTCGGGCGTGATGAACGCGGTCATGTCGCACGGCGATGCGGCGGGTCCGACCCTGTACGTGGGTCCGGGGGCCGGTGGCATGCCCACGGCTTCGGCGGTGGTCGCGGACTTGGTGGAACTGGCCCGCCAAACCCTCCCGGTGCCGAAGCCGGCGAGCCGGCATCTGCCGAGCCTGGGGATCGAGGGGGTGGTCTGTTCCCACTACCTGAAGATTCCGGCCATCGACCAACCTGGCGTGTTCGCCGAGGTCGCCGACGTCCTGAGCCGGCACGAGATATCCATCGAAGCGGTGATCCAGCGCCCTCAGGCCATCCGTTCCGGTGCCGAACCCTGGGTGCCGATCATCATCCTCACCGACGAGGTGGCGGAGGCGGAAGTGGAGGCGGCGGTGGCCGAGCTGGCCCGGCTGACGGGCGTTACCGGATCGATCGCTAGGATCCGGGTCGCGGATTTGGCTGCCATGATGCCGGGAAGCTGAACCCCGCCGCCTGTCGCGGTGTGGCCCCGTTCAGGCCGGCGAAGGCGACTCAACCCTCGCCCACGGTGCGCAGTTGGATCGCATCCACGGCTCTTTCGGCAAGCACGTCGGAGATGACCACCACGAACTCGTTCGCGCCGATGGCTTCCCGGTCGCGGAGCACCGCCAACGCCGTCTGAATGGTCTTCTCCGGATCGTTGCTGAAGGATGTGCGGTAGGCGAATACGCCCCGGTTCAGCATCAGACGACGACGGGTCTGGCTGGTATTCGTGAAGGCGAAGACCGGTACCTGTTCCGGATGGCAGTTGGTGACGAGATCCGCGGTAATGCCGCGCCGCGTGATGACCACGATACCCGCCGCGTGAATGGCTTCGGCGAGCCTCGTCGCGGATGTGGCCAAGTGCTGTTTGGCGGTGTTGGTGGCGAGGGACTCGTGAAGCGCGAAGCCGCGCTGTAGTTCGCTCGCCTGGGCGATGTTGGCAAGCTGTTCCACGCACCGGTAGGGATACGCACCGATGCTGGTTTCGCCGGACAGCATGACGGCGTCCGCACCTTCGTAGACGGCGTTCGCGACATCGGTTACCTCGGCCCGGGTGGGAATGGGGTTCTCGATCATCGATTCCATCAGATGGGTGGCGATGATGCAGCGCTTGCCCAGGCGTGCGCAGATCTCCGCCAGACGGCGCTGCACGATCGGCAGCGTAGCGATATCGGTTTCGATACCCAAGTCGCCTCGCGCCACCATCACGCCATCCGCGGCCTGGGCGATTTCCTCGGCGTTGCGCACACCTTCGGTGTTCTCGATCTTGGCGATCACCTGGATCGCGCGGCTTGCCCGCGGGCCGAGCAGGGCGCGCAGTTCCGCGATGTCGTCCGCCGAACGCACGAAGGACAGTGCGATGTAGTCGATGTCCTGGGCGACTCCGAAGGCGATGTCTTCGTGGTCCTTGGCGGTGATGGATGCCAGGTTGATGGCGATGCCGGGCAGGTTGACGTGTTTCCGGCTGCCGAGCTTGCCCCCGTCGGCGACGCGGCATTCAAGGCGACCGTTTGCCTGGGCGACCACCCGTAGATTGATCAGGCCGTTGTCCAGCCGCACGCGGTCGCCCACCGTCACCGAATCCGCCAAGTCGGGGTAGTTCACCTCGATGGAGGGTGCGTCCCCGGGCGGTTGGGGCTCGACATCGAGGAAGACCCTCTGCCCGTTGTACAGCACCAGCGGTTCGTTGATCGGTCCGGTACGAATTTCGGGCCCCTGGGTGTCCAGTATGATGGGCATCGGGTAGCGCACCTTGCGGTTCAAGGTCTTCACCCAGTGGATCATCTCGCCGGCTTCGGCCAGGGTGGCATGGGACATGTTCAGGCGGACCACCGACATGCCGGCTTCGTAGAGGCGTTGTATGCCCTCGTAGGAGCCGGTGGCTGGACCGATGGTGCAAATGATCTTGGTCTTGCGGCGGGTGGCTGTCACGGCGTGGCTCCGCGCTACCGGTAGGGACTCGGTTCCGCGAGGCGGATGTCGAGCGCCACCTCCGCAGCGGCGAGTTCGCGGACGAGAATCTCGCGGTCGCGCTGAAGGTCGGTGATGATCGCGACCAGCTCGCGGACCTCGGCCCGAAGCTCCTTGCGTTCGGCGGATGTGAGCTCGTCTTCGTCCAGCGAGTCTTCGCGGTCCGCGACGTCGTCCTCGGCGTCCGCGATCTGCGCGTCGATTCCCCGAATTTCTCTCAGCACGGTGAACATGTCCTGTTCGAGGCGGTAGATCGCAAGGCCGTCGTCATAGCCGTCCAGGAACGCGGGTTCCAGATCATCGGGGCAAACGCCCTGGTAGGCTCGGCCGCTTCGACCCAGCGCATAGCCCTCGGCCGGCCGACAGAACTGGCGGAGTCCTTCCTCGCGGCCCCGCTGGTAGGCGTCGAAGTCGGGCACGACGTCTACCTTCGCGCACGCACGACGGTGTCGCTGAATCCCGTCGCCGCCGATGCCGCGGACACCGTCTTCATAGCCGACCGTGCGCCAGTCCGCGTTCAGACATTCGTCCGGCGTCATGCTGGCGCATCCTGCCGCCACGAACAACAGTCCAACGATCCAAGCTCTCATCCGTCTTCGTCCTCTTCTGATCGCCCGGTCGCCGTTCAACGTCTTGCCGACCCGGACCAGTACCCTGGCAGCCTTCCCTGCGCCCCAACATGCTGCCGGGCGACTTCCTCGTTGTGATCCGCCTCCAACCGGCCGGGTTGGGTATCAACGCACGACCGCACCGTAGGCGACCGCGAAGCGGTCCCGTCTATCACGGTCGGTGTCCGACTGACGGGCCCCGACGCGCCGGGGCCGAACCGAGAAGGGATCGTTGATCGAACCCTAACCACCCGCCATGCGTGCGTCAATCGGGAGGAACAGCGTTGCGTTGCGTCGTGGGTAGCAGCGTTGACGATGGCGCGCCAAGGCAGTATGTTGGCGGCATTCGCCCCTTGGCAGTACGTCTTGCTTCTGTCCCGAGTTAGGGACGGTGATCGTGAGCTAGGCCGATCCCTTGGGGCTTTTTCGTGCCTGGACGTTCGAAATGATCAAGACCGCCATCCTGATTGACGGTGGCTACCTCCTCAAGCGGTTGCCGGTCGTGCGGTCGGACGTCGATGCTGACGGTGCGGACGCAGTAGCCCAGTCGGTCAACCAACTGATTCGAAGTCACCTGAACCAATTGAACGACGCACAGCCGGCGATGGTCTGAACCGAAGGCCGGCTCGACGGGTTCCGACCGCTAGAGAGGGCGCGCCGCGCCGGCGCGATCCGCACCCACCACCTGAGGCACCCACCACCCGCTGCGAAGCCATGGGATTTCAGCGTTTCTTTCCCGCCGTCGGGCCAGCTAACGTCAGAGGCGTCGAGATCAATCCCTACGCTGCCGAACTCGCCCGCGTCTCGGTGTGGATCGGCCAGATCCAGTGGATGTTGCGAACCGGGTTCCGTGTTTCGGAACCTCCGCCCGCTCGATACCATCGAGTGTCGAGAGGCGATCCTTGCGCCGGACGGAAGCGAACCGAGTTGGCCGGAGTCTGATGTGGTGATCGGCAACCCACCGTTTCTGGGTGGAAAGCTCTCGGTCAGGAGTCTGGGCGAAGACTATGTTTCCAAGATGTTCAAGGCGTACTCGGGCCGCGTGTCGGCGGAAGCCGATCTCGTCACCTGCTGGCTGGTAAATCGGTGTGCCCTTGAATCGAGCCGATGTTTGGGACATGGTGAGCGTTTGCCGTCGCGGGCACGTTAGTTGATCGTCGAACCTAGGCCCAAGAGGCAGTGCAACCTCGGCGACGACCTGCCTGCCTTCCTTCGCGACGCCTTGGCGGCACGCGGCATCGCCAACCCCGGCGATCTGGATCTCTCCCTGTCCCATTTGCATCCTCCGGAGACGTTGCCCGGCATTGAAGCTGCCGCCGAGCGACTCGCCGCCGCCGTGATGGCGAACGAACGCATCCTCATTGCGGGCGACTTCGACGCCGATGGCGCCACCGCGTCGGCTCTTTGCGTCTCCGTGCTTCGGGCGTTCGGCGCCACCGAGGTCGATTTCCTGGTGCCGAACCGGTTCGAGTTCGGCTACGGGCTGACGCCCGAACTCGTGCATGTCGCTCTGCAACGCGCCCCCGGGGTCATCGTCACCGTCGACAACGGCGTGTCGAGCCTCGCGGGCGTAGCGCTGGCCCAGGAGAACGGCGTCGACGTGATCGTCACCGACCACCACCTGCCGGGCGACGAATTGCCGCAGGCGTGCGCCTTGGTCAATCCCAACGTCGCGGGATCGGCCTTTCCAAGCCCCAACTTGGCGGGGGTGGGCGTCGCCTTCTACGTCATGGGCGCCGTGCGCGGCAAGCTGCGCGCGGCGGGGCATTTCGCCAAGCGCAACATTGCCGATTTGAATCTCGCCGACTGGCTGGACTTGGTCGCGGTCGGGACGGTTGCCGATGTCGTCCCTCTGGATCGCAACAACCGCATTCTGGTTCACCAGGGCCTGCGGCGCATCCGGGCGGGCAGGGCGCGACCGGGGGTGCGGGCGCTGGTCGACGTGTCCGGGCGGACACAGAGCACGCTCAGCGCGCAGGACCTGGGCTTCGCAGTCGGCCCGCGCTTGAATGCCGCCGGCCGGCTGGAGGATATGGCCATCGGAATTCGGTGTCTGCTGGCCGAGGACGACGCCACCGCAAGCCGGCAGGCGGAGGCGTTGGACCAACTGAACCGCGTTCGCCGGGAGATCGAGGCGGGCATGGTGGACGAGGCCATGGGCCTCGTCGACGAGCGCGAGGTCGGCGACGATGTGGCGATCTGCATCTACCAGCAAGGCTGGCACGAAGGCGTCGTCGGCATCGTCGCCGGACGCCTGCGCGAGCGCTACCACCGCCCGGCCATCGTCTTCGCCGATGCCGGCGCCGGTGCGCCGGGAGAACTCAAGGGATCGGCGCGTTCCATTCCCGGATTGCACATCCGCGACGCCATCGCCGACTGCGCGACCCGACATCCCGGCTTGCTCGTGGGATTCGGCGGTCACGCCATGGCGGCGGGATTGGTGCTTCGCCGACCCCACCTGGAACGTTTCCGCCACGCGTTCAACGAGGCGGTGCGGTGCCGGGTGAGCGAGCGCGACTTGGCAGGCGTCACGGTCACCGACGGCGGCCTTCGCGGTGCCGACCTGCTTCTTGAGAACGCCAGGCTGATCGCGGAACACGGGCCATGGGGGCAGGGCTTCGAGGAACCGCTTTTCCATGACGAATTCGACGTGGTGATGCAACGCGTGGTGGGCGAACGCCATCTCAAGCTGGCACTCAAGCGCGAAGGACGCGTCGCCGATGCCATCGCCTTTGACCAAGCGCCGGTCGAGGGCCCGCGCGTGCGCGCCGCCTACCGTCTCGGCGTCAACGACTACCGCGACGCCGAAACCCTGCAGCTCGTGATCGAGAAAATGGCGGTCTGTTAGACGCCCGCAGGACGCAGGCGCTGGTAGAATCCCGCGATTGTGCGCCGCCAACCTTGGAACCATGGCCGAAGTCACCTCCATTCGCGAAACGCTCAAGTCTCTCGCCGCGCGCGCCGAGGCGCTCCGGGGGTATCTTTGACTACGCCACCAGGAAGGAGCGGCTAGAGGAGGTCGAGCGCGAACTCGCGGAGCCCGAACTTTGGACGAAGCCCGACCGCGCACAGGCCTTGGGGCGTGAGCAATCGGCATTGGAGGCCGTGGTGAACGGACTCGAACACGTCGGTGGCGCGCTTGGCGACCTTGCCGAACTCACCGAGCTGGCCGTTGCCGAGAGCGACGCCGATGCGCTCGGCGTCATCGAAGAAGAACTCGTTGCCCTCGAAGCACGCCTCGCCGAAGTGGAGTTCCGGCGCATGTTCCAGGGCGAGCAGGACCAGGCGAATGCGTTCCTCGAAGTCCAGGCTGGTTCCGGCGGCACCGAAGCCCAGGACTGGGCGGAGATGCTCTTGCGCATGTACCTTCGCTGGGGCGAGAAGCGCGGATTCGACACGGAGCTCATCGAGGTCTCGGCGGGCGAGGTGGCGGGCGTCAAGAGCGCGGCGGTGCAGTTCGGCGGCGACTACGCCTACGGCTGGCTGCGCACCGAGACCGGCGTTCACCGGCTGGTTCGCAAGTCGCCGTTCGACGCCGGCAACCGTCGCCACACGTCGTTTGCGTCGGTGTTCGTATCCGCCGAGATCGACGACGACATCGTCATCGACATCGATCCAAGCGATGTACGCACGGACACCTATCGGGCGAGCGGCGCCGGCGGCCAGCATGTCAATCGCACCGATTCGGCCGTGCGCCTCACCCACCTGGCCACAGGCGTGGTGGTGCAGTGCCAAAGCGAACGGTCCCAGCATCAGAACCGGGACCGGGCCTACAAGCAGCTTCGCGCGAAGCTCTACGAACTGGAATTGCAGAAGCGGCGCGAGAAGCAGCAGGCGATCGAGGACGCCAAGGTCGACATCGGCTGGGGCAACCAGATCCGGTCCTACGTGCTCGACCAATCCCGCGTCAAGGATCTGCGTACCAACATCGAGCGGTTCGACCCGGGCAACGTACTGGACGGTGATCTGGACGAGTTCATGGAAGCGAGCCTGAAGGCAGGCATATGAGCGACGAAGACACCACCGCCCGTTCGGCGACCGAAGCCGCCCACCGCCGGCGCAAGCTGGAAGCGCTGCGCGAACAACGCGATGCCTACCCCAACGACTTCCGGCGCGAGGACTTGGCGGCGGAGCTAGCGGCCGCCCACGGCCACCTGACCAAGGAGGAACTCGCTGCGGCGAACGCTGGCGCAGTGGTCGCTGGCCGGGTCATGCTGCGTCGGGTGATGGGCAAGGCGAGCTTCATCACCCTGGAGGACCCGAGCGGGCGCATTCAGTGCTACCTGCGGCGGGACGACATCGGCGACGACGCCTACGCCGACTTCCGCAACCTGTGGGACATCGGCGATATTGCCGGCGTGCGCGGCACCTTGATGAAGACCAATACCGGCGAACTCACCGTGCAGGCCCACGAAGCGCGGTTGCTGGTCAAGTCGCTGCGTCCGCTGCCGGAGAAGCATCACGGCCTCGCGGATCGCGAAACCCGCTATCGACAGCGCCATCTCGACCTCATCGTCAACACCGAATCTAGAGAGGTATTCCGCATTCGCGCGCGATTGGTGAGCGCAATGCGCCGGTTCTTCGACGCCTGCGGCTACCTGGAGGTCGAGACGCCGATGATGCACCCGATCCCGGGAGGCGCGGCGGCGCGGCCGTTCGTCACCCACCACAACGCGCTCGACCTGGAGCTCTACCTGCGCGTGGCCCCGGAACTCTACCTCAAAAGGCTCGTAGTCGGCGGATTCGAACGCGTCTACGAGATCAACCGCTGCTTCCGCAACGAGGGCCTGTCGCCCCGCCACAACCCGGAGTTCACCACAATCGAGTTCTACCAGGCGTTCGCGGACTACCGTGATCTCATGGATCTTACCGAGGAATTGCTCCGTTCTCTGGTGGACGAGATCGCGGGCGGCAGCACGATTGTCTACGATGGCCAGGCAATCGATTTCGGTACTCCGATCGCGCGGCACCCCATGACCGTCGCAGTCGCGACCGTGGCCGGACTGGGCGAAGACGACCTTCTGGATGTCGGAAAGCTGGACCAGGCCGCCCGCAGCATGAACATCCCGGTCGAACCGGGCTGGGGCTGGGGGCGCCTCCTGATGGAGATCTTCGAATCGCGAGTGGAGGAGACGCTCGTCCAGCCGACGTTCATTATCCACTATCCGACCGAGGTCTCTCCGCTGGCGCGAAGCAACGCCCACGATCGGCGCGTCACCGACCGGTTCGAGTTGTTCGTCGCCGGGCGGGAGATCGCCAACGGCTTCAGCGAATTGAACGATCCGGACGAGCAGGCGGAGCGCCTTCGGAAGCAGGCGGAGCTCAAAAGCCAGGGCGATCTCGAGGCCATGCACTACGACCAGGACTTCATTGCCGCTCTGGAACTCGGCATGCCGCCGACGGCGGGCGAGGCGATTGGCGTCGATCGCCTAGCGATGCTGCTCACCGACTCGACCACCATCCGAGAGGTGGTCCTGTTTCCGCAGTTGCGACCGGCGCGCGGCGAGCCGTGAACGCCCCGGCCGACCGGATTCGTCTGGAGGCTTCGTGGAAAGCCGCGATTGGGGCGGAGTTCGAGTCCGGCTACATGCGCAAACTCCGCGCCTTCCTGTTGGAGGAGAAGCGCGCGCGCAAAACCGTCTACCCCAAGGGCGAGAACATCTTCGGGGCGCTCGACGCGACAGCGCTGGACGTCGTCAAGGTGGTCGTCATCGGCCAGGACCCGTATCACGGGCCGCGCCAGGCGCACGGTCTGTGTTTCTCCGTGCAGCCGGGCGTGGCGCTGCCGCCGTCGCTGGTCAATATCTTCGAAGAGATCAACACCGACATGGCCGACGACGATGTGCCCTGCGGTCGTCGCGACGGGGCCGTCCCTGCGGGACGCGGCTGCCTGGTGCCGTGGGCACGCCAGGGCGTGTTGCTCTTGAACGCCGTCTTGACCGTGGTGGCGGGACGCGCCGGTTCCCACCAGGGCCGTGGCTGGGAGACTTTCACCGACCGGGTGGTGGAAGTCGTCAACCGGGAGCGGGACCACGTCGTGTTCATGCTCTGGGGCAGCTACGCGCAAAAGAAGGGCGCGTCGGTGGACACCTCGCGTCACCTCGTGCTGGCGGCGCCTCACCCGTCGCCGCTGTCGGCCCACCGGGGCTTCTTCGGCTGCCGGCACTTCTCCAAGGCGAACGAGTACCTGGTGCAGCACGGCGTGATGCCGATCAACTGGTTCGACGTGGAGTGAAAACGGTACCCGACAAGTGACTGCGTTCACGGGTTGACCTGTTAGATTCGCGTCATCTTCCATCGTCACCATTGGGCTATGCGAACGATCATCGATCTCCCCGACCAAGGACTCTAGTGTGCGCCCGTGCCGGACATGAACCTCACCTTGAACGAACCGCGCCTCGTCGGCTGCCTGATGGAGAAGG
This sequence comes from Pseudomonadales bacterium, assembly GCA_047518105.1. GTDB lineage: Bacteria > Pseudomonadota > Gammaproteobacteria > Pseudomonadales > Azotimanducaceae > VXYL01. The sequence continues at coordinate 32,157 of JAKZRQ010000280.1, forward strand.
CGGTGACGACGCCGGATCAATGCCCGTTGACGCTGAACGCGCTCATGACGGCGTGCAACCAGAAGTCGAGCCGGGACCCGGTGCTGTCGCTGGATTCGGTGACCGTGCAGCGCACGGCGCGAGGGCTGGAAGACCGGGGGCTCGTCACGAGCGACGAGAACCCGAGGACGGGCGTGGTGAAGTACCGGCAGCGGCTGTGCAATACGCGGTTCAGCGAGTTGCAGTTCACGGACGACGAGTACGCCGTCGTCTGCGTGCTGCTGTTGCGCGGACCGCAGACGCCCGGGGAGTTGCGGGCGCGAAGTACGCGGCTGTTTGAATTCGAAGACAACGAATCCGTCGACGAAACCCTGCTCCGGTTGCTGAACCCGGATCGGGAGAACGGACCTGTCGTTGCACGGTTGGGGCGGCTTCCCGGGCGCCGCGACCATCAGTACGCGCACTTGTTCTCGGGCGAGGTGGCCTGCGTGCCTGCGGACGAACTCCCACCGCCGACGGTGACGCGCCGTGGTTCGCTCGCGGAGCTGGAAGCCCGCGTGGACGCGCTGGAACAGGAAGTGGCCGCGCTGAAGCAGGCGTTGTGACGCCATTGATCGCCGCCCCGCCTGTCCCGGCGGACCTTTCCCTTGTGCGCCAAGTGCGCCAAACTGCCACCATGGAACAAACGCCCCCAACTGCTCGACGGCATCAGCGAAATCTCTGGGCGGCCTCGAAGAAGCCGCGTCCGGTGTGAACAAGCTCAAGCTCTTCATCGACGGCGAGTTCGTCCACAGCCGCGCCGACGGGACCGCTGTCACGGACCCCGCCACGCAGGAGGTGCTGTGCGAGGTGCCTTTCGCCACCGCCGACGAAGTGGACCGCGCCGTTCAAGGCGCCAAGGCCGCGTTTCGGGTTTGGCGCGACGTGCCGATCCCGGAGCGGGCGCGGCTCCTGTTCGCCTACCAGGATGTTCTGAAGAAGAATCGGGAAGACCTCGCCCGGACCCTGTGCCGGGACACCGGCAAGACCCTGGAAGACGCCCGGGGCGAGGTATGGCGCGGCATCGAGGTGGTCGAGCACGCGTGCGGCATCGCTTCGCTGATGATGGGCGAGACCGTGGAGAACGTCGCCCGCGGGATCGACACCTACAGCTTGGTCCAACCCATCGGGGTGTGCGTTGGGATCACACCGTTCAATTTCCCGGCCATGGTTCCGCTGTGGATGTTTCCGCTAGCCATTGCTTGCGGCAATTCGTTTGTGCTGAAACCCTCGGAGCAGGATCCGATGGTGCCCAACCGGCTGGCGGCGTTGCTCAAGGAGGCGGGCGCACCCGACGGTCTGCTGCAGGTGGTCCACGGCGGCAAGGAACAGGTGGACGCGTTGCTGGAACATCCGGACGTTCGCGCTGTGAGCTTCGTCGGCTCGGCTCCGGTGGCTAGGCAGATCTATGCCAAGGCGGCCGCAAACGGCAAACGGGTCCAAGCGCTTGCGGGTGCCAAGAACCACCTGGTGATCCTGCCCGATGCCAACAAGGAGCAGGCCGTGGCGAGCCTCGTCGGCGCCACCTGCGGCGCGGCGGGGCAGCGATGCATGGCCATCAGCGCTGCGGTCCTGGTCGGCGGCGCGGCGGCCTGGCTCGACGATCTCAGGGAGGCTATGGCGGCGGTCCGCCCAGGACCTTGGGACGACGAAGGGGCCGCCTACGGTCCGCAGATCACCCGCGCCGCCCGCCTGCGGATCGTGAACTGCATCGAGCGCGGCAAGGCGGAAGGCGCCGACTGCCGGCTGGACGGCAGCGACTGCCACGTTCCGGGCTACCCCGACGGCAACTGGATCGGGCCGACGTTGTTCGCCGGCGTTACGCCCGACATGTCGATCTACACCGACGAGATTTTCGGCCCGGTGCTGGTCACCTCCAACGTCGAGACCCTGGACGACGCCATCGATCTCGTGAACGCCAACCCCTACGGCAACGGGGTTTCCCTGTTCACGTCGTCGGGCGGCGCCGCGCGCCGGTTCCAGCGTGAAATCGAAGTGGGGCAGGTGGGCATCAACATCCCGATTCCGGTGCCGCTGCCGTTCTTCTCGTTCACCGGTTGGAAGGACTCGTTCTTCGGCGACCAGCATGCCTACGGCAAGCAAGCGGTGCGCTTCTACACCGAGACGAAGACGGTGACCACGAGATGGTTCGACGATGCTCCCGCCGACGGACCCAACATGACGATCAAGCTGGGTTGACGACGCCCGGACCGAGCCTTCGGCACTAGCCCGCATTTCTCACCAGGCCGCTTCTCGGCGTCAAAAAGCTCTTGGGTTTCACTAGTGGTCGAACACCCTTGAAATGACGTGTCAGCGCGTCCACAGGCGTCCAGTCCGCTAGGCGGCACCTTGAAGGCATATCGGGCATACGTCAAAAGGTGCCAACAACGCGGATGGGCGTTTGTGGGCGCGCCCTTCGGG
>JAKZRQ010000281.1:0-25656 GCA_047518105.1 Pseudomonadales bacterium
AAGGGGTCTCTTTCGGACACACACCATTTCCGTCTCACGTCGTGCAAGCCATTTCGCACAAAGCGCGGTCGGAATTTCCTACACAGGCAAGGGCAATCGTCTGCTTTGGGTTTGGTTCTGGATTGGCGATGATGGACCCCATGGCGACGCCGCGATCCATCCTCGTAGACCCCCACAACGAGTGCGACTACCACCTCGTGTCACGGTGCGTGCGCCGCGCCATGCTGTGCGGTGTGGATCCCCTAACCGGGCACGACTACTCGCACCGTAGACTCTGGCTGATCGACCGCATCCGCGAGCTCGTCCCATGCTTTGCAATTGACATCTACGCCTATTCCATACTTGGCAATCACTTTCACCTCGTTGCTCGCCACGACCCCAAGGCGAGCCAATCCTGGGAGGACGCCGAGGTGGCTAGGCGGTGGGTGGACGCCTTTCCGCCCACTGAGCATGGGATGGTGGTCGAGGATCGCAAGCCCGAGGTGCGCGAACTGTTGCTCGGAGATGCCGTGCGCCTAGACCGTGCACGCAGCACGCTGGGTTCGATGTCACACTTCATGAAGCACCTCAAGCAGCCGATCGCCAGGCGTGCCAACGTCGAGGATGATTGCAGCGGCCACTTCTTCGATCAGCGCTTCTACTCGGGAGCACTGCTAACAGAGGAGGCGCTGGTCGCTGCCATGGCCTACGTTGACCTCAATCCGGTGCGCGCAAGATTGGCGGAACGCCTGGAAGAGGTCACGCACGCATCAATCACCGAGCGGCTTCAGGTGAACAGCGCCGCAGCGCTCGCTGAATATCTGCGCCCTGTCCTGTCGGGCATCGACGAAGCATCCATCGTCGAGATGATCACAATGGCAACCGAGGACGTCAAGGCACCGGAGCCAGTCATTGCGCCGACCGAACAAGCCCAGACGTCCGATACTGCAGCGAAGACCAGTCGCCCTGCATATGCAGCGCGATCGAGAATGCTTGCGCATTCTCCCGGCCTCGAACGAAATGCAACCCTAGTGTCAACATTCGGCGCACTCGAGGAATCTAGGGAACTCCAGCCTCAGGAGGATGCCCGGCTAGTACCCGAGCATGACCCCAACCCTTCAAACGACGAACGTAGCGCCGACTCGGAGGCGGGTCAGCAGTCTTCCGCCGCGGATCGCATCCCGACCACACAACACGCCTGCTCACCAGGAACCGACTCGACGGCAAACGAACCCGACGCATGCAAGCCGGGCGCCACGGCTGACAAACACACAAGGAGACGGCGACCGCGCCCAGCAGTCACGCTCCGCGCGTACATCGAACTGCTATACGCCATGATCGAAGCGGAACGGATTCCGCATGCCGTACCCCCTAGCCGGGTAAGAGGCTGGATGGCGCGAACGGCTATGCTCAAGCGGCGACAACGTGCCTTCGGTACTGCAGCGCTACTGAACGAATGGACAACAGTCCGTGGCTTGCAACCTCGGGAGAAGCCCTTGCCCGTCTGACGCTGGGAACTTGCGAACAAGACGCACTGCCGCTTGACGCGACCTCTCAGGTGCCCCGTCTCGGCTGGACAGCTGACAACGGTGCGATGACGGGGAGGGGAACTCCCGCCTGCCAGCTACAATGATCGCCGTGCCGTCGCTGACGCCACGTTGCCGCCACCCTTCGCGGGCTAGGGATATGTCGGCGGTCCTGTCTGCGCCAGTTCCAAGCCGTAAACATGGCGCGTCCGTCCCGTTTATCGCCCGTTAGACCGTCTCCCCGTTGACCCACTGTCCCATTGACCGCTCGCCGACCCCGACGAGGCTAGCGACGGGACGCCCGGCCTTCCTATCGATATCACTCTGATTGTCACCAGAGTGATTTCCCCTTCGGCGTGTAGGACGCGAATCGTGTGTGTCCGCGATCTTCCCTTCCGCGATCTTCCCTATCTCTTCGCCAATGGATGCGGCATCACCGGCGGATTCGGGATACTGCCCGCCGGACGTTTGACCGTGAGGTCCTCGAACAGGAGTGAGGGGGTGATCACCGAGATCGGCGAGATGCGACCGCCGCCGAGCCCAGGGATTCCAACGCCGCCGGTCGGCGAGAATCCCGTGTCGTGCCGCGTCGTCGACTCCGAGACGGCCACGATGTCCTTGAAGTCGGCTTCCGAAATGGACGACAGATTCGCAATCCGAATCCGTTCCTCGCGGCCATCGGGGAATACCCTGTAGACCTCCATCAAGGGCTCCACGCTCGACCCATCGCCACCGGACCCCAAATAGCGGAGATATCCCGATCCCAGTTTCGCCAACCGGTTGCCGATTCGGCGCACGACGAGGGCATGGTCGAGCCCCCTGTCGGCTGCCACGGCGAAGAGCTCTTCCTTCAGTTCCTCGTCACCAAGCCCGCGCGTGGGATTGACAAAGAGATTGCTCGGCACCGGGGCTTCGCGCCAGCGGCTCCCGGTGCTGTTCGGCACTTCGGCGAGCGGCACGCGCGTGGACAGCAATGCCTTCAGAATTCCACGTTCGACCAAGAGCGTCGGACGCGCCGGCAGGCCATCGTCGTCGACCAACTGTCGGCCACGCAACGGAACGCCTTCGTGGGATTCCAAGGTCGGGTCACAAACGACAGACAAAAACCGGGGCAACACACGGCTGCCGATTCTGTCCAGGAACGGATTGCGGAACCGCTCGAAGTACTGCTCCGCCTGGGGGTCGTCCGGGGTCGGCAGGCGTCGGGCAATCAGCCGCGGCCCGAGAACCTGGGTGACGAGCTCGGCCGCCGCTTGGCCCTCGAACAATACCGGCCCCGTGTAGCGCTCCAGGTAGGGAGCTTCCCGACGCTGTTCAAGGCGTGCCGTCATGGTTTGTACTTCGGCCTTCAAGGTGGCGCTGTCCGGCATGTCCGCCCAACGGCTCACCCACACCGACACCAGATCCTCCAATTCGGCACCGTCGTCGGCCTGGGTCGCGGCCAGCGCATGAAGACCGATATACGGCGTCTCCCGAACGAATGCGGAGCCTTCGCTGTTCACGAACCAAGTGCGGTCGAACGAGGTGGCGACGCGAACCTCGGAGCGGGAGAGATGCGGCATGCCCCGCATGGTCCTGGACACGTCCAGAGCGAGCGCTTGCGCCGGGCCAGTGTCGAGATGCCCTTCTGTCAGACCGTCGTACTGGTGGGGCGTCTCCCGACTGAAGTCGGGGACCTTCTCCACTTGGGTCTGGTTCTGCAACCCCGCGCGCTTGGCGCCGAGTTGATCCAACGCGCGCTTGTAGGCGGTATCGGTCGTGAGCCACATCTGTCGCCGCAACGTGTCGTAGTCGTCGTCGACAGACAACGCACCGCCAACGGCGAGCCGCCCGATGGAACGCGACATCGAAGCGAAGTTGGTGTTGTCGAAATCGTAGTCGCCAACCCTGAGTTCGACGACCAACTGGCGGCCGAATCCGTCTACCACGTTCAGCAGGCCGCCTAGGCTGGCGCGCGCGCTACCGCTAGCCGTTTCGTGCACCCGGTAGGAAAGAAAGTAGGGCGCATCCGCATCCTCCAGCCGCAACTGCTCCATCGAACGCGCCAATTCGTCGCGCATGGCGCGCATCAGGACGCTGTCCTCCGCGACCTTCGCAGCTCCCGCGACCTCCGCGACCTTCGCGGCCAGCAGGGGGATGCACAAGCTCGCCGCCACGACCGCAAGCACGGTTCTCGCAACCAGTGGAACCTTCATCGCACTTCTCCCCGTAATCCCCGCGGCTCGGCCTGGCCGAACGCGTTCGATGGTTCTCCGGGGGGCGGCAGAATCGGCAGCCGCGTCTGGGAAACGTCCTTCTTCTGGACTTCGATCTTTGAGACGAGTATGGAGGGCGACACTGCGGCCACCGGCACGGGGCCGGACTCCGCCCCGCATGTCCCATTGAAGACCTCCAAATCGTCGCCAGCCGCCACGATTTCTTCAAACGCAGCGAGCGGCGTGCCGATGAGGTCCACACCGCGTACCAATTCCTCGCTGCCGTCCAAGTTGACGCGGTAGACCACTGTCGGGTTCACCGTGAACGCTTGTGGCAGGGAGCGACCGGTAATCGTGTACCCGCCCTGAATGCGGTCGAAAAACAGCCCGAAGGGCTTGCCCTCGCGCGCCACCTTGGCGAGCAACTCCGCCTTGAGCTCCTCGCGCGTCTTCGTTTCCGACACTTCGACGAATAGATTCGATTGCCTTGCCACCGGCGCGTACCCGGTGTTCTTGCGCCCGTGCCCGTTGGACTTGGGGAAACCCTCGATGGGCATGCGACCCATGAGGAAGTTCGTCAGCACGCCATTGACGATCACCGGCACGCGCCGCGCCCTGACCCCTTGGTTGTCGTAGCGGTAGGCACCCACCAGATCCGTATCCCGGATTCGTCGGATCGTCGGATCAAAGAACACGGAAAACGTCGTGGGAAGCAACTTCTTGCCCACCATCTTGCGGAACGTCTGTCCTTCGTTCGCGCCTTTCTGCCGGTGTCCTTCCAGACGGTGGCCCAGGATCTCGTGGAAGAACACGCCGCTCGCCCGTCCGGAAAGAATGGCCGGACCCGTGTAGGGCTCGACCAACGGCGCCTCGCGAAGCGCCTCCAAGTCGCGCACCATCTCGTGCACGACAGCCATGACCGTTTCCTCGTCGGGGAGTCCTTCGGGGGTGAACGAGAGGAACTGCTCCGATCGCGGCAACACCATGCCGTCTTCGGCCCGCGTCAGGGCAGAGATCGATACCCGGTAGAAAGCCGTGGAGGTCTTGATCGCGGAACCTTCGCTGTTGACGTACCAACGGGTTTCCGCGTCGGCCCAGATGCTGGCGTTGCCCGAGAAGATGTGGGGCGAGTCCGCGAAGGGTGCCGTGTACTTGCGTACCTTGTCCTCCCAAGCGGCGCGGTCGACGCGAATTTCCATGGTGTCCTCGGAAGCCACTTCCCTGGTCTCGACGGAGAAGTCCCCTGCCTTGTCCTGGGCCGCGACGTTGACCTGGACATCGGTCTGCACCTGGGTGAACCGCTCGATCGCTTGCTTGTACGTCTTGTCGGTTTGATACCAGAGCACGGTGCGCAGGGCCTCTTCTTCGAGCGGAACCGGCGCGGCCTGCGCGAAGTTGGCGAAACCGCGCCGCTGGGAACGCAGCTCCCGCGTATTGTCGAGCTTGGGGCCGCCGACCCGGAGGTCGATGTCGAGCGCCCGTGACTCGCCCTCGCTCCATCGACTCAAGGCGCCAAAGGCACCGCCAACGGTCACCGATCTGTCTTCGGTGATCTCGTAGCTCAGGTAGTAGATCGGCGTCGGCTGTTCAACGAGAACCTTGCGCGAACGTTCGAGTTCTTCCCGCATGACATCAAGCACATCGGCCGGCGCTTGCTCCGCGACGAGCAGGGCCAAGGCTGCCGACCCCGCGAAACGACCGAAGCCCTTGGCATTGCGCATTGCACGCCTTGGTATGCTGGCGATAGTCATGGTGGCCTCCTGAAGTGCCGACCACCCTATTGGGCGGCAATACCCGCGTCAACGCGTTTTGCGGGTATGGCCCCGCGCACGGAAGCCAACTTCGCGGGTTCGACCTATTCCCCGTCGTACCTTGGCCGGTCCCCGGCAACCGTCACCCGCCACATGCGCCGGTTCTCCCCTTTCGGCCGGTTCAGCACCGGATAGTGCTGCGCCGCCCGGTTGTCCCACATGACCACGTCGCCTGGGCGCCAGCGGTGGACGTAGCAGAACTCCGGCCGGTGGGCGTGGGTGGTGAGGAACTTCAGCAGTCCTTCGCTCTCTTCCGTGGTCATGTGCGCGAAACGGCGGGTGAATTCGCTGTTGACGAAGAGCGCCGTGCGGCCGGTTTCCGGATGGGTTCTCAGCACGGGATGGGTTGTCCATTCCTCCGGACGATTGTGGGAGGACGCGTCGTGAACGGCTTCCATGTTCGCCAAGAGCTTCTTCATGCCGTCCGACAACGACTCGAAGGATGCATATTGGTTGGCGAAAGCGGTCTCGCCGCCCCGGCTCGGGAGTTCCCGGGCAGCAAGGATCGAGATGGCCGGCGGGCTCTCGTCGAAGGTGGCGTCGGAGTGCCACTGGCCGCGGCGGACGCCGCTCGGCATATTGATCGGCAGGATCAGGTCGCGACCTTGCATGCCGGGCCCGTGAGGAAACCGGTAGAGGTCCCCGAACCGGCGGGCGAAGGCGAGTTGGTCCTCGGGCGAGAGTTGCTGATTCGGGAAGACGAGAATGACGTACTCGAGAAGGATCCGGTGGATGCGCTCGAACGTCTCGTCGTCAATCGTGCGGAGATCGACGTCGATTTCCGCGCCGATCAGGCCCGCAAGCGGCGTGACCGTTGGCTCGGGGCGTTCAGCCCGCAATTCGCTCGCTGCTGCGGTCATGTCGTTTCACCTCCTCCGCGCCACGGCAAGCATAACCGAGCAGCGGCGCGTCGTCCCGACGGCGCCTCATTCCGACGGCGCTTCAAGCGTCCAAATCACGAATGGCCGATGTCCTACATACATCGACAAATCCAGAATGCACAGTGGTATGTTTCCCACCATGTGAGACAACGACGATGAACGCGTCCGTGATCGACACACTCAGATATGCCGACAGCCTAAAGGCGGCGGGCGTTGAACCCGGCCAGGCCGACGCCATGTCCCGCGCCCTCAACAACGAAATCGCCCAAGGCGTTGCGACGAAGATGGACTTGGACAACGCCGTGACGGAGTTGAAGGGCGAAATCGTCAGAGAGGTCGCCAGAGTGGATGCCAAGTTGGAGGTCATGGACGCCAAGTTCGAGGGCAAGTTCGAGGCCGTGGACGCCAGATTCGAGGCCGTGGATTCGAGGTTCGATGCCATGGATTCGAGGTTCGATGCCATGGATGCGAAGTTCGATGCCATGGGTTCAAAGTTCGAGGCCATGTTCGGCGCCATGGATGCGAAGTTCGAGGCCATGGATGCGAAGTTCGTCGGCTTGAGCGAGAAGTTCGGCACCCAAAGCCGCTATGTCTTCCTGGTGCTGGCGCTGATCATCGGATTGGGCCTCTACAATGCGGCGGCACCGCATTTCGGCACGCAATCGGGAGTTGCCGCCCCCGCCAACGCCACACCTGCACCGGGAACGGCGACGAACGCGTAGTCCCCTAGCCTGACCGACGCTTCGACGTGATGAAGCGCTCTGCTACGGTCGGTCATGCCGACACGGTCGTCTCCTCCCTGGACCGTGACCAACCCCGCCGCTGATCGTCTGTCCGCGCTTGACTCGCTGGTCGTTTCGCCTCCTCCGCGCCCACGGCAAGCACAACCGAGCAGCGGCGCGTCGTCCCGACGGTGCGTTATTCCGACGGCGCTTCAAGCGTCCAAATCACGAATGGTCAATGTCCCACATGCATCGACAAATCCAGCATGCACAGTGGTATGTTTCTCCACCATGTGAGACAACGACGATGAAAGCGTCCGTGATCGACACCCTCAGATATGCCGACAGCCCAAAGGCGGCGGGCGTTGAACCCCGCCAGGCCGACGCCATGTCCCGCGCCCTCAACAACGAAATTGCCCAAGGCGTCGCGACGAAGATGGACCTGGACAACGCCGTGACGGAGTTGAAGGGCGAAATCGCCAGAGAGGTCGCCAGAGTGGATGCCAAGTTGGAGGTCATGGACTCCAAGTTCGAGGGCAGGTTCGAGGCCGTGGGCGCCAGATTCGATGCCATGGATTCGAGGTTCGATGCCGTGGATGCGAAGTTCGAGGCCATGGATGCGAAGTTCATTGGCTTGGGCGAGAAATTCGGCACCCAAAGCCGCTATGTTTTCCTGGTGCTGGCGCTGATCGTCGGATTGGGCCTCTACAATGCGGCGGCACCGCATTTCGGCACGCCCTCGGGAGTCGCCGCCCCCGCCAACGCCACACCCGCCCCGGGAACGGCGACGAACACGTAGGTCCCTAGCCTGGCCGACGCTTCGACGTGATGAAGCGCTCTCCAACGGTCGTTCAAGCCGTCACGGTCGCTCCTCCCCCTGGACCGTGACCAACCCCGCATCGCCGTCGACGCTGATCGTCTGTCCGTGCTTTGATCCGCTCGTTGCCGATGCCGACGCCTAAGTACCGTCGGCAAGCGGGCGATGGAACGTGACTGCAGCGTGTCTTCGATGTCCTCGCGCGCACCACGAAGAACGTCGCCATGTAGCGGGCGAGGGTCGCCTGGTTGGCGACGAAGGCCTTGGTCAGGCCGTCTGATCGTCGTCGTCGGTCACGCTTCCTCCTGCCGCGACGTGCAGCGTTCGGTGGCCAACAACTCGGCGCTGCGAGCAAAGACATGCTCCGGCGTGCCGAGGGCTCTCTTCAACGCCACGTCGCGGTCCCAGACATTATCGATCTTGGCCACCCGCCGGGCTGCCCCCATCCCGACATGGTTGGCATGGTAGAAGGACCAGACCAGCGGGAAGAACTGCAGCGGCCAGTCCGTGCCGTACAGGAGTCGTTTGTCGAGACCCTCTATCGCATGCGCCCGCTTCAGGTAGTTGCGCTTGTTGATCTGCGTCAGGCTGGAGATATCGGAGTAGAGATTGGGATAGCGATCGAACATCGGCAAGATGCGCTCGAAGTTGTCCTCTCCCTGGTTCTTACCGGTGGTCGCGATATGCGCCGCGATTACGGTGACGCCCAGCGACAATGGCAACCCCAGGCGCGCCGGGTCGCCGTACTCGTCCACCGCGTCTGCAAACGCACTCTCTCGGCCGGCGTGGCTCAGCAGGGGAAGATCGAGTTCCACCAGTTTCTCGTAGAACGGTCGGATCGCCGGGTCCGCCGGGTCGATGCCCATGATGTTGGGAATCCACTTGATGAGCAACGCGCCGTCGGCCTTGACCCCGGCCAAGCGTTCAAGGGCGTCGGCCCGGTAGGGATTGACGCTGGCCCCGAAGCAGAGGTTGCCGTAGCGCGAGACCTCGGCAGCCACAAATTCGTTCGGGACGTAGATCTGGGTTGCCTGCCGATCCAATCGACCGTCCGTGACGACGCCATCCATGGCGAGAACGACCGCGCGGGCGACTTCTTCGGAGGCTGCGATGTGGGCACTGATCTTCGCGACGACCATACCGTCGCCTTGTGCCTCGAGGTCCGTCTCAGTGACCCCGAACGCGCGCAGGTAGAACCGGAAACGGATGTTGCGGCGCATCTCCCTGCTAACGAACGCACCACTGCCACCGGCGCCGATGCCGGCGGTGTGCACGTGCATGTCGAGATAGCCCTCCTCCGCCGCGACGGCTGGCGCCGTGGCGGCGATCAGAAGAAGGACGATGCAGCGCATATCCGTTGCCTCTCCATGGGCGCCTGCTACGGCAACTATAGCGTGTCGCAAGTCGCCGCAAGCTGATCGTCTGGTTGTACAACTACCAGGAGAGGTTGGTTTGGCGCGATCGGCGGGACAACCTACCCCCCGACAACGCTTTCGGTTGCGTCGGCCGACCCGGGTAGCGCGCGCTAGGTGGCTCGAGGATGGTCATCTTTCGATCGTTCATGTCCGGGTAGTCCCGAAAGTCGTCCGGATCGAAGTAGTCGCCGGACCAGGAGGTCGCGTGGGGCGAGAAATTGTAGAAGATGGTCTTGCGGGTGTCGTCCACGGTCCACGCCAGCGTGCCGTGGGTCAGCGCTTCCGTGAACACGATGGCGTCTCCGGGGCGGGCCGGTACGCGGGTTATCCAGTCCGGGACGCCTTGGCCCAAGTCTCTCCACTGGCGAGGCAACGGCAGGTTCGCCTTGTGCGTCCCTGGAATGCAGCCGAAGCCGCCGCCATTGGCATGAGTGTCGTAGAGCTCGAAGGTCACTGAAACCAGGCCGTTGTAGAACATGCCGTCGTGGTAGCCGAAGAACTGGCAGCCGCCGGTGTTTCGCCAACCGCCGTGCAGCGTCGTGCCCTTGAAGCCGTTCTTCACATGGGTGTGCACGTTGACGTGATCGAGCCGGAACGTCGGCAAGACCGTCGCCTCGGGATCCTTCTTGGCCCGGGCTTCGAGGCTGGCGCGCAGCCCGTGGTTGCCGATCAGGTGCTCGAGGATCGGACTCAACACCGGAAGATCGAGCATGTCCCGCCACACCTTCGACCAGTGCAACGGCCCCCGCTGTTGATCAACGGGTTCGAATTGCTCGGTCGGCTGCTTCAGCGTCTCGCGCAGTTCTTCGACCTGGGATGGGGTGAGCACCTCGGGGACGATGATGTACCCGAAGGTGTCAAACAGATAGCGTTGCTCTTCGTTCAAGCTGTCACTCCGCAACCGGTTCGGCAGTATTCCACGCACCGCCTGGGCGAGTCGAGAGCATCGAGTACGACTGCTTGCACCGCACGAATCCACTACAGGGCACTACAGGGCACTACAGGGTTGGACGCTTGTACGGTTCTCCGGGTCAGCACACACTGTCGAGGTGTTCCAAGGGGCCGAGGACAAGCACTTCGAAGCAGCCCGGATCGTCTTCGACCATCCTGCCTTCTCGCCCTGGATGCGGGCCGGCGAAGGACGAATCCAACGACGCTCCGGGCCCGTCAAGCCGACACCCGACACCGTGGCGGCCGGCAAGTCCGGCGAGAACTGGTGGTGTGCCCATCTGTCGGACCACTACAACAAGCCCGACGGGGACGAAGCGTTGCGCCATCCGCGCTTCTCGCAGTACTCGCCCAGCCAAATGGAGGAGATCCGGGAGGTCGCCCAACTGCGTTCGACGGCGGCAACCACTTCCTTCGGGCCCCATGTCCTGCGCTATGCCCCGGAACACCTCGACGATCCGCACGTGCCGCGGACTCTGCATCGGCTCGTGTTCGCTACCCGTCAGGCGTGCGTCGAACATGCTCCCGGATCGATCTCGCAGGCTGCCTACGCCTTGCTGCACAAGCACTTCCCGGACAGCGAATGGGCCAAGAAGACGCCCCACTGGTACGGTCGCCTCCCATGACGCGAGACGCAAAGGGCAAACGGCGGCCGAATTGGGCTATCGGTGTATCGGCAGGCATCGCCGTGGCCACCGGGCTCTACGCCTTTCGAGACGAGGTGGCGACCGCGTTCGACGTTTCCGCCGAACCCGACTACTACCTTTGGGCGTGGCGGCGGGAGGAGGACCTCTCGTTCATCGATCCCGATCGCGTGAAAGTGGCCCTGTGGACGGCGACGATGACCCTTCTCGACGATGACTTCGCCGTCGAGTACAGGACGAACAAGGTCACCTATCCGAGCGAAGCGGAGATCGTGGGCGTGGTTCGTCTCGAAGCCACGGGGACTCCCGACGACGACATTGTTCCGCCGCTGGCCGACGCGATCATCGGCGCCAGCCGGCCCTTCCGCCCCGTGGAACACCAAGTCGACTTCGACGCTCGCGTGTCCCAACGCGACTTCTATCGGCACCTGCTCGAGGAACTGCGCCTGCGTACGGAGGATGCCAGGCTGTCAATCACTGCATTGGCTTCCTGGTGCTTCTCAGACAACTGGACCGATGCACTTCCGGTCGATGACGTCGTCCCGATGATCTACCGCATGGGCCGGGGCGGCGACGTCATCAGGCATGCTCTCCACACCCAAAGGGCGTTTCCCGCCCGGGTCTGCGCAGGCAACATCGGCTACTCTGCCGACGAGCCCCTAGCACCCGTGGACGACCTGCGCCGCGTGTTCCTGTTTCACCCCGAGCCTGGTCCGAAGCCCGCTTCATCACGCTCATGCGAGAGGTGGAGGCATTGCAATGATCCGAAGGCTGGTATCGGCCCTGGCAACTGCGGCAACCGCGTGGTCGGCTCTTGCATCCGGGCCGGAGCAATACCCAACACCATTCGTCGACCGAACAGGCCTGGAACATGTGCTGGCCGGCGATTTTCCGGATGGGCTCCGATCCACCAACGTGGTCTTCCCCCTCATCGTCTATCTACAGTTGACCGACCGATTCACAGATCGTCACGCCACGCTGTTCCGGTCGAAATACATGGCGTCCGAACCGCAAGTCGATTTCGAGTCACAGTTTTGGCACGCAACGACTATTGAAGGCCACCGGCGTCCCGAACTGTTCGCGACCCAGAAACTGGTGTCCCGCGTCGACACGAACCCTCGCTATGCCGGCAACCCGCGCACCGTCAAGTACTACATCCACAACTGCCAAGGGGATGCATTCAAGACCGCCCATGCGACGCTCCTGGATCGGAGGTCCCGGTATGGATCGAGATCCATCGAGTTGTCGCGGTGGATCGAAGCGCAGATCAAGGTGTTCGCTCAGTGCAGCGGCGAGAGAGACTTCGTTCCACCGGACGAACCCGCGTCCGACTGGCCGCCGCTCCAACAGCACGATCGGCGCTACCAGATCGCCGCCGCCTACTTCTACAACGGCCAATATCTCGAAGCCGCCGCCCGATTCGGTGAAATCGGCCGAACCGCCGACTCGCCCTGGCAAGACCTGGGCCGCTACCTCGTCGGGCGCAGCCTGGCACGAGAGGCGATCATCAACGTGAACGATCCGACCCGACACCTCGCGTTGGCGCTAACCGCGTATCGAGAACTCGCCGACGATCCCGAATACCTCGCAGCCTTCCCTTCCGTTGTCAGTCAGCTTCGCCATATCTGGACGAAGATCGATCCCGCTAGCATCCGGCGCGAAGTCGAACAGCGGATCTTCGACGACCCCGCGAGCATGTCGGCGGAAGACCTGATCGACTACGCCTACCTGCGGCGACTGGGGAGCCCCACGGGCCCGGACGGGGCGACGGACTACGAACGCTGGCTTTGGTTTGCCACGTCCTACGGGAGCACTTCCGGGGGGGCGGTCGAGCGGTGGCGAACCGAGCAGACTCTGCCGTGGTTGTACATCGCGCTGGACGGGGCGTTCTCGGGTCTGGGCGAGCCGACGTTGACCGAACTCCTGCAGGCGGCGGAGGCGCTTCCCCCGGACACGCCCGGTCACTTGAACATACTCCTGCAACGAATCCGCATCTTGGGATTGCTCGACCGAGTGGACGCCGGCTTGCGGCTCGCCGAAGAGGCGATTGGCAAGGGCCTCGACCGGTCCCGGACCAACCGGGTGCGCCTCGCGGCCGCCCGCATCACGTTGACCTGGTCGGACTATGTCCGGTGGGCTTCGCTCAAGCCGCTTTCGCTTCCATGGACGGACGAATTCGCACGAAGGCTGCCGGCGAACTTCAACCGGATCACCACGGACACCACGCTGTTCTCGGGAGATGCCACCGATCTGCTGAACACCTACTTCACGCCGTCCATGCTCCTCGAAGTCATCGACACCCCAGGCTTGAGCGACTATCAACGCGACCGCATGGCGATCGCGGGATGGACGAGGGCCATGCTCGACGACGACCTCGCCGCAGCACTGAAGCTATCGGCCCACATCCGGCGCAACGTCCCGGGCTTGGATCAAGAACTCGCGCTGTTCGAACAGGCCCAGGACAAGCACTTCGAGGCCGCGAGGATCGTTTTCGACTATCCGGCGTTCTCGCCATGGATGAAGCGAAGCGTCGGGAGGGTTCAACCGTACGGAAAACGGCCACCGAAACCGATCCCCGACCACGCAACGTACGGCGCAGGCTGGGGCGGAGGCTGGTGGTGCGCCGCGCAGCGCGACTCCCCCATTAGGGAAGGGATGCTTCGAAGTCCCCGTTTTTCGCGCTATTCCGATTCTGAACTCGCGGCGATCAGGAAGGTCGTCGACGACCGGGATACGGCGGCAACTACCTCGTTCGGCCCACACGTGATTCGCTACGCAAGAAATCATCTTGACGACCCCCGCGTACTCCGCACCCTGCATCGCCTGGTGTTCGCCACCCGCCACGCGTGCTACTACTTTTCGGCACCCGGCAGGATCTCCCAGGCCGCCTATGCCTTGCTGCACAAACACTTCCCGGATGGCGAGTGGGCGGAGAAGACGCCGTACTGGTACGGTCGGCTGGATTGAAAGGGGAGTAGGGACTCTCGCAGTTGTCCGTTCGGCAACCGTGCCAGTCATCAAAGCCGGCGCGCTCCCGTCTCGATCCCGACATACACTAGGCGCGCCGCATGTGCGGCGGCGGCGCGCTTGGCGGCGGCGCGATCGAGAATGCGCGCCCTGACGGGCGCGTTGGAAGGATGTTTGCGCATTCTCTACGGGCAGCGGAAATTTGGCTCAAATGTAAGATGACGGTTCCTCAAGAACGCCAGAGCCTCTCCAAATGACGACGAAGGAAGGTCGCATGAAGGATCTCGGACCGAATACCCGTGCCGTTCACGGCGGCGAGGCCGTCGACCCGATCACCGGCGCATCGGTACCGAACCTGGTCATGTCCACCACCTTCGCCATGGACGAGCCGGCGGGCTTCTCCATCAGCGCGTTCGAAGGCGAGATGCCCTACGTCTATTCGCGCTGGGGTAATCCGACCAGCAAGATGCTGGAAGGCAAGCTCGCGGCGCTCGAAGGTGCGGAGGATTGCGTCGCGTTCGCCTCCGGCATGGCGGCCACCGCCGCCCTGTTGCTGACTACGCTCAAGGCGGGGGACCACCTCGTAATCAGCGACGTCAACTACGCCGGCACGGCGGAGCTCGCCCGGGGGACGCTGCCGAAATACGGCATTTCCTCGACCGCGGTGGACACCTGCGACCCGTCCAAGGTGGAAGCGGCCATCCGCCCGGAGACGCGGATGATCTGGATCGAGACACCCGCGAACCCCATCCTGCGGCTAACCGACATCGCCGCCGTCGCCTCCGTCGCGAACCGGCACCAACTGCCGTTGGCGGTGGACTCGACTTTCGCGACGCCAATCGCCACCCGGCCCATCGAACTCGGCGCCGACTTCGTGGTGCATTCGCTGACCAAGTACATCGGCGGCCACGGCGATGCGCTCGGCGGGGCGGTGCTCGGGCGCCGTGAACGTCTGGAACCTCTCAGGACCCATGCGTTGGTGTACTTTGGCGGCGTGATCAGCCCGTTCAACGCTTGGTTGATCGCCCGCGGCGCAGCGACCCTGCCGATCCGGATGCGCGCCCACGAGGAAGGTGCGCAATGTGTTGCCGCGTTTCTGGCAGACCATCCGTCCGTTGGGCGCGTCAACTACCCGGGGCTGGACTCCCATCCCCAGCGAGCGCTGGCAGTGCGGCAAATGGCGAACATGTCGGGAACGCTGTCGTTCCAGGTGCGCGGCGACGGCATGGCCTTGGCCGAGCGCATGGCAAAGGAACTCGAGATCATCCACTTCGCCGTCTCCCTCGGTCACCACCGCAGCCTGATCTACTGGATCGACACCGATGCCATGATGGAATCCACGTTCCACCTCACCGGTGAGCAACTCGCCCACTACCGCGAGTACGCCGGCGACGGGGTGTTTCGGTTGTCGGTGGGGTTGGAGGATGCCGAGGATCTGTGCCGCGATCTCGACCGGGTGCTGTCCTGATTCAGCCGCTCGAGCGTACTTGACCGGCGCGCGCAGGCGTGCCTGCGCACCGTGGAAGCCACATCTTACGAACGAGCCAAGCTTGCGCCACCCGCGCGCCCGTCAGGCGCGCGCTATCCTCGGATGCGTTCAGCCCCGGACTCGGTCAACTGCCATAGCTCCGCGCCAACGACTCCGCGTTCGACATTCAGAAAGCCGATGGTGCCGAGACGCAGCGACTTGTTGTGCGGCAGGGTGGGCGAGCCGGGATTGACGCACAGCAGGCCGTCCACATCGTCCACCGACTCGATGTGGGTGTGCCCGTAGACGATGACATCGGGGGACGCATCGGGAAAGCGTTGCCGGGCACGGGTGAGAATGAGTTCCTGAGACCGGTGGGCGGGTGTCGGGAAGTCGTGCAGCATGGCGACGGTGACACCATCGAACGCCATGACGCAGCGATCCTCGAGGCGTGGATCCGGCTGGCCGAGATCGCCGTTGCCTCGGGCCACCCGAACCGGCGCGACCTCCCGCAGTTCGTCGAGCAACGCCGGGGACCAGACGTCGCCAGCGTGCAGGATCGCGTCGACGCCATCGAAGGCACCGAAAACCTGCGGCCATAGCTCGCCGCGCTTCGAGATGTGTGTGTCGGAGATCAGGCCGATGCGCATGGTGCCGGAGCCGAATCAAAGCGGCGCATCCTACCAGTCTTTCGGACGCCGGGCGGTGTGCGGTCGCGCCGAAGTCCTGACAAAAGTCATGCTGCCTGGTGACAGATGTCAATTCCCGACCTCCCTTCCCCGTCCCATGCTTCGCCTGCAGTTGAACTGAAGGAACAAGCGATGCCAAGTGTCGCGGCCAATAAGGCCCTCGAACAACCTGTCACGGGCGAAGTCCCGAAACCGCTCGCCCGGTGGTGGCGGGCCAGCGAACCCTACGTGTACCTGCTGTACCTGCTTTTCCTTGGCATCGAACCGGCTTTTTCGCCCGACCGAAGCTGGCTGCCAACGATTCTGCTCGTCGCCGTCTTCGTGCCCATCTACGTTGCCTCCGTCCACTTCAACAACACCCACGACCGACCCAAGCTGATCGTTGCGGTCGCGGCGATGGCGGTCCTGGGCGTCGTCGGCATGGCGTTCCAACTGAACGTCAACTCGACGATCTTCTTCATCTACGCCGCGGCGGCGGCAACCCGCGAGTCCAGTGCCAGGACCGCTTGGATCGTCGTGCTGCTCGCATTCGCCCTGCTTGCCGTCACCTTCTTCCTGTCGCACGTGCCGCTCGAGTTTCGCTGGGTTTGGTTCCTGCCTCCCTTGATTCTCGTCCCGGGCATCGCCGCGAGCCAGGTCTTCGACACCGAACGCAAGCGCCAGAACACCCGGTTGCGCTTGAGCCAAGACGAAGTGAAACGGCTCGCTACCATCGCCGAACGCGAGCGCATCTCCCGGGACCTTCACGACCTTCTGGGCCACACCCTGTCGACGATCACGCTGAAGAGTGCACTCGCCGCGCGACTGGCGAGATCGGATCCGACGCGGGCCGAGAACGAGATGCGCGAGGTGGAGGCGATCTCGCGGGACAGCCTCGACCAGGTGCGCGAAGCCGTGCGCGGCTACCAGGCGCGCGGGCTGGCCGAAGAAATCGAGGGCGTGCGGCAAGTTCTTGCGACCGCCGGCATCGCCTTCGACATGGATCTGGCGCCCACGGACCTGGCACCCAGGCAAGAAAGCGCCATCGCCCTGGCGTTGCGCGAAGGCGCGACGAATGTGGTACGCCACTCCGATGCCAGCCGGGTGCGAGCGGCCCTCGTGGCTGATGGCCAGGATGTGGTGCTCACGGTTGCCGACAACGGCCGGGGCGGCGGCATCGAGGGCAACGGCCTGTCCGGCATCCGTCATCGGGTGCACGCGCTCGGCGGCAGCTTTTCACGCACCACCGATGACGGCACAACGCTTACCGTGCGGCTGCCCCGAAGCGGCGGATCCACGCCAACGTCGGCGGAGTCGTCCGAATGATCCGAGTAGTCATCGCCGAGGACCAGAAGATGGTGCTCGGCGCGTTGGCCGCGCTCCTTGAATTCGAGGGGTTCGAAGTCCTGGGGCAAGCGGCGGACGGCGAAAGCGCGCTCAAGCTGGTCGAGGATCTCGTCCCGGACATTCTCATCACCGACATCGAGATGCCCGGCCTCACCGGACTCGAACTCGCCCGCAAGGTGGCGGACACGGTCCCGTCGACCAAGGTGGTCATCGTCACCACCTTCGCGCGCAGCGGCTACCTGAAGCGCGCGCTGGACGCCGGCACGGCGGGCTACCTGCTGAAGGACGCCCCGGCACCGGCGCTCGCCGACGCGCTACGACGTGTACACGCCGGCGGGCGGGTCGTCGACCCGGAACTCGCCGCGGTCGCCTGGGGCGAAGCCGACCCGCTCACAGACCGCGAACGCCAAGTCCTGCGCCTCGCTGGCGAAGGGTTGCCGAGCGCGGAAATAGGGCGCGTGCTTCACCTCTCCGACGGCACCGTACGCAACTATCTGTCCGAGGCGATCAGCAAGCTCGGCACCGCCAACCGCATCGAGGCGGCGCGGCTCGCACGCGAAAGAGGCTGGTTGTAGGCCTTCTGCCAACACAAGAGGAGAACCCCAAGGCGAATGCACGCAACCATCCACCCGATCCGGCACTGCACGCGGATCGGCGTGACCCTCGTGCTCGCGGTCACCCTCGGCATGGCACCAGCCCCGGCCGAGGGCGCCACCGTCATCCGTGGCGCGACCGTATTTACCGGCGCTGCCGTCCGAGACGCGACCGTGGTGGTCCGCGACGGGCGCATCGAGTCGGTGACTGAAGGAGACGTGGAAGCCCGCGACGACGACACCGTGATCGACGGATCCGGCATGACCCTGCTGCCCGGGCTGATCGATTGCCACACCCATAGTTGGGGAACGGCGGCGTGCTGATGGACATTCCCAGGCTCAAGGACAAGGCGTACGTCGATCCCGGGGAGGCCCGTTCACGTGGCGGATCTCGAAGCCTGGGAAGAGGCAGCCGGCGTGAAGGTGGACGCGGGGGACGCGGTACTTGCTGCACACCGGGCGCTGGATCCGTCGTTCGGAGAAAGGGCCGTGGAGCGCCGGCCAGGTTCAAGGCTTGCGTTGCGGCATCGCGGGGACTTCGACCTTCGCCAACGCGCGACCTTCGCCAACGCGCGACCTTCGCGCGCCGCTGCCGGTCAATCGGCAACCCGGATGATTCGCGTGCCCACGTTGCCGCCCGCCAGCATGTCGACGAACGCCCGGGGCGCTTCTTCCAAACCATGGAACTCGTCCTGAAGCGGGATCAATTCGCCCGCTTCCACCCATTCTCCGAGCTTGGCTCGGGCTTCGCCGTAGCGGGGGGCGTAGTCGAACACCAGAAAGCCTTCCATGCGCACGCGGTTGTTGACCAGGAGGCCGGGGATGCCGCGCGGGCCGGGGGCCGGATTGCCGGTGTCGTACTGCGACACGACGCCGCAGCAGACGATGCGCCCGTGCGGCTTCATCCGCCGTAGCGCGCCGCCGAGAATCTCGCCGCCGGTATTGTCGAAGTAGATGTCGATGCCTTCGCCGCAGGCTTCGCGGAACTCCGCGCGGAAGTCCGGGCTCTTGTAGTCCACGGCGGCATCGAAGCCGAGTTCGTCGGTCAGCAAACGGCACTTGCGATCGCCGCCGGCAACGCCCACGGTTCGGCAACCGGCTATCTTCGCCATTTGCCCCACGAGGTGGCCCACGGAACCTGCGGCGGCGGAGACCACGACGGTTTGTCCCGGTTCCGGTTCGCCAAGGTCGAACAGGCCGAAATAGGCGGTCAAGCCGTTGGTGCCGTAGACACCGAGGTGATGGGCCGGGTCGCCGCCTTCCTTGACGGCTTTGAGGCCAGTCCCCTCGTGGACCGCGCCCTTGTGGACCGCGTAGTCCTGCCAGCCCGACGGGCAGGTCACCAGTGTGCCGACCGGGAGACCGTCCGCCTTCGAGATCTCGACCCGGGCGACCGCCGTGCCGCCCATCACCACGCCGGTTCGGGGTGCCCCGGCGTAGCTGGCGCTGCCCTGCAAGCCCGCGCGCTGACCCGCCCCAACCGTCAAAGCCAACGTACGGCACAACACCTCGCCGTCGCCGGTTTCGGGCACGGGAACGGTGCGCAAGGCGAAGTGGCCGACTTCGAGCTTTCCGGTCGGCAGCGACTCGATGACGATTTGGCGGTTTTCCATCAGGGATCCTCTGATTGGCACGATGGGCTCGTGTCGTAGAGCTTATCGGATGCAGGATGCCGAGGTCATCGCCACGCTTGTTGACACGGTCCGAGCGGGCGAATCACACTCTGCGGTCTACGGCGGACCGCCGCTCGACGGCAGACAGGTTGCTTCCGTGCCAGAGACCACCTCCGAGATCCCGAAACCCGTGGTCAATGTCGCCGCCGTGCCCTTGGAGCGGTTCCGCCAAGGACGTGGCTGCGAGTCCACCGATACCCCGACAGCGGCAAGTTCGCGGTGGGAGCGCGTCGTGGTGATCGCGAGTTCGGCTTCATCGGCCGGACAGAGGACTCCCTCGACTATTGGGATGGCGAACCCGATGCCGACGGTTGACTCGCACCGCAGATTCCTTGCAGCAGTAGCCATGCCGCACGTTCGAGGCAACGAACCATGACCTATGCCCACCCCGAGTACCTGATCTCACCCGCCGAGCTAGCCGCCGACCTCGACAGTGCCAACCGCTGCATCCTCGACGCGACGGTCTTTCTGAAGGCCGCGTCAGGCGGCTACCGGGCCGAATCCGGGCTGGCGAAGTACAAGGCCTGCCACATTCCCGGGGCGATGTTCCTCGACCTGATCGAAGCCGCGTCCGACACAACCACCGGCTTGGGCTTCAGCCTGCCGCCGGTTGGTCAGTTGGAAAGCCTGTTCCGAAGTCTGGGCGTCGGCAACGACACCGAAGTCGTGCTCTACAGCACCGGTCACATGATGTGGGCAACCCGGGCCTGGTGGCTCTTCCGCTACTGCGGTCACCGCCGGGTCCGGGTCTTGAACAGCGGCTTTCGGGGTTGGCGCAAGGGACACCATCCGAAGACGCGCGTGATCCCGCCTGTGCGGGCCGGAAATTTCGCAGCCCGGCCCGACCCGGGCTTGTTCGTGGACAAGGATGACGTGCTGACGGCAATTGGCCACCCGGGGGCGTGTACCGTGAACGCGCTGCCGCCCAACGCGTACTCCGGCGAGAGCAAGACGCACTACGGGCGCAAGGGCCACATCGCGGGCAGCATCAACGTCTTCTACGACGATCTACTCCATCGCGACCGTTTCAAAGAGGACGCCGCGCTACGCGCGGTGCTGGACGCGAAGGGCTTGCTCGACACCCCTCGGGTGATCGCCTATTGCGGTGGCGGCATCTCCGCAACCGTCGATGCCTTTGCCTGCCTGCTCGCCGGCCATGACAACGTAGCGGTCTACGACGGCTCCATGGCGGAGTGGTCGCGGGACGAATCGCTGCCCATGGAAACCGGGCACTAGCGTGCCGCGTCCAGAATAAGCGTAAGGTTCATGCTGCCCAATCGCACACGCGAGATCGAGTTCCGCAGGTGCTTGAAGGCGGGACGTTCTCGCCTTGCGTTTCTGTCGTGCAAGCCGAGAGGTCGTACCGTGCGGCACGGCAACCGGGTCAGTCTCCCGACAACATCGCCTCGACTTCCGCCAGCAGCACGTCGTTTCGCACGGGCTTGTGCAGCACGCGATTGGCGGCGCCCGTCTCGGCAAAACTCTCGGCCAATCCAGGACGTTGGTGCATGGCCCCGCCGGACAGGGCGATGATCCCGATGTCGGGATTGGTCTTGCGCAGCTCTTCGAGGAGTTCCAGCGCGGTCATGCCGGGCATGTTGACGTCGGTGATGACCGCGTCGGGGTTTTCCTTCGCCAGCGCCAACGCCGCGTCGTTCGAGGGCGCCTCGAAGACGTGGTATCCGTTCGTGCGCAACAGCAGCGCAAAGGCATAGCGGACAATTGGATCGTCGTCGGCCAACAGTAGGGTCGCCATCGATCAAGCCTCCGTCGCGCGCGCGCGGTTCGCGCGATTGGGGATGAGCAGTTCGAAGGTCGCGCCGTCGCCGGGGGTGGACTCCACCGCCGCATCGCCTCCCCAGCCCCGCGCCAGGCTGTAGACGACCGACAGTCCAAGTCCAATGGCGTCGGCATCGGCCTTGGTGGTGAAGAAGGCATCGAACGCGTGCCGCTTGACCTCCGACGACATGCCCGGACCATTGTCGGCCACGGTGATGCGGACGTAGTCTCCAGCCGCGATGCCCCGCGCGTTCGCGGGGTCGGCATCGAGCCCGGTGATCTCGGCCGCGAGCACGATCTTGCCGGCGTGGTCCATTGCTTCGGCCGCATTGGTCACCAGATTGTTCACGGCTTCGTCGAGTTCCACCCGGTTGACCCGGATGACGCTCCTGCGCGAACCCACACGGACATCGACCTCGACGTTGGGCCCGAGGAGCCTCCTGGCACGCGCCGCGGCTTCGCCCAAGTAGCCCCACGGCTCGATGTCATCGGTCTCGCGACTTCCGCCTGGAGCCAGTGCCAGTGCGTTCTTGACGATCCCGGCACCGCGTTCAGCCGCCTTGAGAACCTGCCGCATCTCTGCCTTGCGTTCTTGTTCGGGCACGTGGTCGCGATCGAGGCCTAGCTGGGCGAGGGTCATGACCGGCTGCAGCACGTTGTTGAGTTCGTGCGAGAGACCGCCTGCCAGCGTACCCATCGCCGCCATCTTGTAGCCTTCCCGTAGTTGTTCCTCCATGGTGCGGCGATCGACGACGGCTTCCTGCAGCTGCTCCACGGTTTGCTCCAAGGCGTGATTGAGGCGCATGCCTTCGCGCCAGCGCCGGCCGGCGAACCAAGCGGTCACCAAGACCAGCGCCGGGATCGCCGCGATAATGACGTCAAGATTCCGGTCCTCGTACCGCCGAGTCAGGTTGAACACCGACTCGACCAGATCGAGACCGGCGAATAGCAGAACGATCAAGGCGCAGGCGATGGCGCCGATGATCAGATCCTTGGACGAAGCGCTCATGCGAATCCCCATTGCAGTGGCCCGGCGGGGCAACGTTGTGAACAAGGCGGGGTGCAAGCGTTCGTGCCACGCCAAGCGCGGAACTTCCGATCACCGCCCCGTTGCTGCACTCTATCGCCTCAAACCCACGACGGACAACAACATGGGCCACATCGTCGCGATCGGCGGTGGTGATCTGCGCACGCTGGCAACCGAACTGATCGACCGCGAGATCATCCGTCTGACGGGCAGGGGGCAGCCGCACGCCCTGTTCGTTCCCACCGCGAGCAGCGACTCGGTCGAGTACTGGGAGACATTCAACCGGGCCTACGGCACGAACTACGGGTGCACGACGGACGTGCTCTATCTGCTTGGATCCACGCCCGATCCGCGCGTCGTGGCCGAGAAGATCGATCGAGCGGACATCGTCTACGCGGGCGGCGGCAATGCCCTCAAGATGATGCGCCGTTGGCGGCGGCTGGGGGTCGATAGGCTGATGCGCGCGGCGTTCGAGCGGGGTGCCGTGCTGTGCGGCGTGAGTGCCGGCGCCATCTGCTGGTTCGAGCAGGGCCACAGCGACTCGATGGTCCTCTACCACGCCGACCCCTGGAGCTACATCGCCGTGACCGGTTTGGGGCTGATCGGCGGTCTGGCCTGCCCCCACTACAACGGCCATACCGATGGCGTGTCGCGCCGTCGAGACTTCCAAGCCATGTTGAAACGCAAGCGGTCCCGGGGCTTGGCCATCGACAACGACTGCGCCGTGGTATTCACCGCCGGCGGCGGCTTCCGCGTCGTCACCACGAAGAGCAACGTCGGTGCGTACGCGTTGGCCGTCCACCGCGGACAGGTGATCGAGCGCAAGCTCCCCGAGTCTGCGGATGCCCTGCCAATCGAGACACTGTACGGGCGGCCGGCAGGTCCACCTTGACCGACTCGAACCCAGCCATGCGGCGGGCGCCGCGCCCGCTACTGGCCGACCCGGACTTCCTGCGGCTTTGGCTCGCCGGCGCCCTCGCCGCCACCGCACGATGGCTGGAGATGCTGGCGGTGAGCATCTTCGTCTTCGAAGCGACGGGCTCGCCGTTCCTGGTGGCGGCCATGCTCATGCTGCGGATGCTGCCGCTCAGCCTATTCGGCGCGTTCAGCGGCGAACTCGCCAGCCGGCTCGACCGCAAGCGCGTCTTGCTCGCGACCTTGGCCCTGTCGACGGTCCTCGCCGCCGCAGTCGTGGCCCTGGCGCTGTTCGAGCGTCTGGCGGTCTGGCATGTGGGGCTCGGCGCGTTTTTCGCCGGCACCGCATGGGTCGTCGACTTCCCCATGCGCCGAACGCTACTCGCGGATGTCGCGGGCACCGGTCGGCTCGGCGCGGCGATGAGTCTGGACACGGTCGCGAGTTCGGGGACGCGCATGGTGGGGCCGCTTCTGGGCGGCACGTTGTACGCCGTCGCCGGAATGACCGGCGCGTTTCTGATGACCGCGACGGCGTACGCCTTGGCGTTCGTCGTTCTGTTCGGACTGCCACACATTTCGGGGCCTGGTCCCAGGCTCAGTCCACCCACGGCAGGCGGGGTGGTCGAGCGCATCCGCGACGGGGTGCGTGAGTTGCGCACGCTGCCCGTGGTGAAAGGCGTTCTCGCGGTCACCGTGGTGTTCAACATCTGGGGATTCCCGGTGTTTTCGATGGTGCCCGTGATCGGTGCCGACAAGCTGCTGCTGGCGCCATTCGAGATCGGCGTGCTGGCAAGCATGGAGGGGCTAGGTTCGCTGATCGGCGCGCTCGCGCTGGCGATGTTCGCCCGCAACCGGCAATTCCGCCTCCTCTATTTCTTCGGCGTCCTCGTCTACCTTGGTGCCGGCGTCGTCTTCGCGCACTCGGCCGTCCCGCATCTAACCGGCGCATTGCTGTTCGTCATGGGTTTGTGCATGGCCGCGTTCGCCGCCATGCAGAGCATCCTGGTGTTGCTCAACACGCCGCTGCAAAGCCGTCGGCGGATGATGGGACTGCTGTCCGTGTGCATCGGCAGCGGCCCCATCGGCCTGGCGCACTTGGGCCTGCTGGCCTCCTGGTTCGGCGCCGTCCCGGCGTGTTCCATCATCGCCACCCAGGGCTTGGTCGCCCTAGCCATCGTCGCGCTCAAGTGGCCAGCGCTGGTGGCGCGCCCGTCGGAACCATGACCGACGCCCGTCAAATCACGATTTCGACCTCGGCCGCGACGTTGGCGTCGTCCACCCGATCGAGACGCACGGTTTGCAGCGCTGCGGCATCGGATGAACGGGCATGGCCCTTGGCACCGCCGAGTTCGTCGAAATAGATCTGGCTGGTCAGGATTTCCTGCCGCTTCGACCAGACCTTGTAGTGGATGTGCTGCGCGGGCCGCGCGGCGTACCGTCCGGGAACGTAGGTGCGGAACCGGAATCGACCGTGCGCGTCCGCCACGGCTTCGCCCCAATAGAGGAATTCGTCGAGCAGCTTGTCCTGACCGCCATCCCGCGGGTGCTTGTAGTGCCCTTCGGGGTCGGCCTGCCAGATGTCCACCAACGCGCCCGAATAAGGCGTGCCGTCTGGCGCCAGGATCGTTCCGCCAAGGTGCAGCATGTCCGAGCGCGGCTTTCCGATGATCAGGTTGTTGGTCCGGTTCCGGGGACCGCGGGGATAGAAGGGACCCGTATAGTCGCGCGGCGTCTTCGGCCGCTGCTCTTGCCCGGCCGAGGGCACCGCTCCAGCCAGAATGCCCGCTGCCGCCATCGTTCCAATCAGCCCGCGTCGATTCATTGCCGCACCCTCAACCCGCCAACTCGACCTGCCCATACGTCCGCAACAACGATCCCCGTCGTCGCCGTCGTCGCGGCCCGCAAGTTCATACTCTGCACCGCTTCTGTATTCTCCCGCAAGTCCACCACCCAACAGGAATACTCCGGGGTTCGAGATCGTGCGCGACATCTCCACCATGGGCGGCGGCGGTGGCCACCCGGAGATCCGTCACCTGAGTAGGCCCCCAACTTCGCGACCAGGGCGGCGTGCGGCGAGCTCGACCCGCCCACTGACTTGGTGGACTTGGTGCAAGACGCTTGACGAAGCCCCCTAGCCCGCATTTCTCACCAGGCCGCTTCTCGGCGTCAAAAGAGCTCATGGTTTCAAGAAGTTGACCGCGATGCCAACGATCATGCCGGTTGCAGACTGCGCTGGCCGTGCCCTCGCGGGTCTTTTGGCCCCGTGTACACACGGGCCGTG
>JAKZRQ010000282.1:0-18325 GCA_047518105.1 Pseudomonadales bacterium
GCGCAGTCCGCCATCGGCACGATCATCGACATCGCGGTCAAACTAGTGAAACCCAAGAGCTTTTTGACGCCGACAAGCGGCCTGGTGAGAAATGCGGGCTAGAATGCCGCTTTGGTCTTCGGGCTTGATCCATTGCCAACCGGGAGAACGCGGGCAAAGATCTGCGGGATAACCACCACCGCCGACGCCCTCGTGGCCGCGAACGCGGGCGCGGATGCCATTGGGATCAATTTCCACCCGCCCAGTCTGCGGGCCGTTGGCCGATTGATGGCGGCGGAGATCGTCGCCGTACTGCCGCCGTTCGTGGCCGCCGTCGGCGTGTTCGTGGATCCCGATGTCGACCGGGTACGCCGGGTCCTCGACCGTGTCCGCCTGGACTACCTGCAATTTCACGGCAACGAGCCGGCGGATTTCTGCCGGGGATTCGGCGTTCCCTACGTGAAGGCCACGGCAATGACGCCCGACCTCGACTTCGAGGCGTTTTCCGCCCACTATCCCGATGCCCGAGCGTTTCTCCTCGACACCCACGATCCCACCGTTGCGGGCGGTACCGGACGTGTTTTCGACTGGTCGCTGTGGCCGCGATCCGATCATCCCTTGATCCTCGCCGGCGGCTTGCGTCCGGACAATGTCGCTTGCGCCATCGCCGCCACGCGACCCTACGCCGTGGATGTCGCGAGCGGCGTGGAGGGAAACACCTTGGGCGCCAAGGACGCCGAACTCGTGGCCCGGTTCGTGGCGGAGGTCGCCGATGCCTGATACGGATGGCGCGGTCGAGAATGCTCGCGCATTCTCCACGGGTTGCTGAATTTGGCTGGAATGCAAGGATCACGGTTGCGCAAGAACGCCAAGGACAATCGCGCCCCCTACGAGGCGCCGACGCCGGATGGGCGCTTTGGCGACTACGGCGGTCGGTTCGTCGCCGAAACCCTGACCCATGCGTTGGACGAACTGACGCGGCTGTACGCTGCGGTGTCCCAGGATCCGGACTTCCAGGCAGCGCTGGCGGCCCAACTCAAGGACTACGTGGGCCGGCCGACGCCGCTCTACCGCGCGGACCGGCTGACTGCTCACGCCGGAGGCGCCCGCATCTACCTGAAGCGGGAGGACCTCAACCACACGGGTGCCCACAAGATCAACAACACCGTTGGCCAGGCGATGCTGGCGTCGAGGATGGGCAAGACCCGCCTGATCGCCGAGACCGGCGCCGGGCAGCATGGTGTGGCAACGGCCACCGTGGCGGCCCGGCTGGGCCTCGAGTGCTGCGTCTACATGGGGGTGGACGACATCGCCCGGCAGAGCATCAACGTCTACCGCATGAAGCTGCTTGGTGCGGAGGTGGTCCCTGTGAATTCGGGTTCGAGGACGCTGAAGGATGCCATGAACGAAGCCATGCGGGACTGGGTGACGAATGTCGACGACACCCACTACATCATCGGCAGCGTCGCCGGACCGCATCCCTATCCCATGCTGGTGCGCGATTTCCAGGCGGTCATCGGCGTCGAAACGCGGGCGCAATGCCTGGCCGTCGAGGGCCGGCTCCCCGATCTCTTGGTAGCCTGCGTCGGCGGCGGCTCCAACGCCATGGGCCTGTTCCATCCGTTCGTGGACGACGACGCGGTGGATATGGTCGGCGTGGAGGCGGGCGGCGAGGGACTCGGCACGGGCCGCCACGCGGCGCCCCTGAGTGCCGGTTCCCCCGGCGTCCTGCACGGCAGCCGCACCTACCTGATGGACGACGACAGCGGCCAGATCGCTTCGACGCATTCGATTTCCGCAGGTCTCGACTACCCGGGAGTGGGCCCCGAACACGCCTATTGGAAGGACCTCGGCCGCGCCCGCTACGTGAGCGTGACGGACGACGAAGCGCTGGCGGCTTTCCGGCTTCTGAACCACGCGGAGGGCATCATGCCGGCGCTGGAGTCCAGCCACGCCGTCGCCTGGGCGATCGCCGAAGCGGCCCGGCGTCCGCCGTCGGATGTGATCGTGGTCAACCTGTCCGGGCGTGGCGACAAGGACATCCACACCGTCGCCGGCATCGACGGCATCGAGGTTTGACGGTGTCCCGGCTCGGCCAACGCTTGTCGGTGCTGAAGACCGATGGACGAAAGGCGTTGAACACCTACATCGTCGCCGGCGACCCGTCCCCGGAGGCTACGGTTCCGGCCATGCACGCACTGGTCCGCGGCGGGGCTGACCTGATCGAACTGGGCGTGCCGTTTTCCGATCCCGAGGCGGAAGGGCCCCCGATCCAGGCGGGCATGGAACGCGCCTTGGCGAACGGCGTGACCTTGAGCGACGTGCTGGAGATGGTGGCCGCCTTCCGCTTGACGGCGCCGGACACGCCGATCGTGCTGATGGGCTATCTCAACCCGTTCCTGAAGATGGGCTACGCCACGTTCTGCGAGCGCGCGTCGACGGCCGGCGTCGACGGCATCATCGCGGTCAACATGCCGCCGGAGGAAGCCGACCCGTTCCGGACCGCGTTGCACACCCACGGGATGGACCTGGTCCTGCTCCTGGCCCCGACGACGACGTTCGAACGCGCCGCCTATATCGCCGGACAAGGCTCCGGGTTCCTCTACTACGTGAGCTACAAGGGCGTCACGGGCGCCCATCGCGCCGATCCAGCGGCCGTGGCCGATCGGCTTCGGGCGTTGCGCGCGGCAGCGGCCGGCCTGCCCGTGCTCGTGGGTTTCGGCATCAAGGATGGCGCATCGGCCGCTCGCATCGCGCCTCATGCCGACGGGGTCGTGGTGGGCAGCGTACTGGTGGATGCCATGGGCGCGACACCGGCGGCCGGCGTGTTCGAGCGACTGGAAACACAGGTGCGGGAGATCCGCGACGCCCTGGACGGACTGTGACCCCGGCACTGGCGACCTGGCTGCGGCGCATCGGCGCCGAGCATCCGCGCGGCGTCAAGCGCGGGCCGGAGCGGGCGCGCACCGTGGCCGAGCGGTTGGGTGTCGTCCCCCCGGCACCGACGACGATCATCGTCGCGGGCACCAACGGCAAGGGGTCGACGACGGCGTTTGCCGAGCAGACGTTGCTCGCCGCCGGGTGTTCCGTAGGAACGACGACATCGCCGCACCTGCACCGGTTCAACGAACGCATCCGCATCAATGGGCGCGCGGCCGACGACGCGAGCATCGTCCAGTGGTTCGGCGAGATCGAGCGGTGTCGCGGCGCAATGGAACTGACCTATTTCGAGTACGCGGTTCTCGCGGCCCTGCTCGCGCTATCCCGGGCTCGGGTGGACTACGCCGTTCTGGAGGTCGGCCTTGGCGGTCGCCTGGATGCGGTCAACATCGTCGATGCGGATGTCGCGGTGATTACCGGCATCGGCCTCGATCACCAGGAATTCCTCGGTCGGACCCGAGAGCGCATTGGTCGCGAGAAGGCCGGCATCCTGCGCCCGGGGGTGCCGCTGGTGTACGGCGAACCGGACCCACCCGCGTCGATCCTGGCCCATGCCCAAGCGCTGGACGTACCGGTCAACATGGACGGCCGCGATTTCGGCCATGACGAACGGTCGCTTTGGATCCGCGATGCCCACGGAAAGCACCGGGCGTTCGATCTCCCGGTCTCGGCGGTGGATCCGTTGAATGCGGCAACCGCTCTCGAGGCGGTGGCTCTCGCCGATTGTCCCCCGGATCAACGGACAATCCGCGAAGCGGCGCGGAAGGTGCGCAATCCCGGTCGCTTCGAAGTCGTCCGCCGGGATGGGCGCACCTGGGTCCTGGACGTGGCGCACAACCCCCACGGCGCGGCGTTCCTGGCGAAGAGGTTGGCTGCGCGTTTTCCCAACCGGTCGGTGCGCGCTATCCTCGGTTGCCTGGAAGACAAGAATATCGCGGGCATCAAGGCACCGCTCGAGCCCTTGGTGACGGAGTTCGCCTTCGCGGACACGGGCTCGGAACGTGGTCGTACGGGCGCCTCGCTCCGGGCAGCCGCAGGGTTGCCCGGCGCGTTCGCCGGCACGTTGGAAGGTGCCATGGCACATCTGTCGAACCGCTCCGAACCGCCGGACAGCGTTGTCCTGGTACTCGGATCCTTTGATGTGGTGGCACGTGCCCGGGTCCGCCTGAAGCTGCTCGACTGCGTCTCTTGAGGGGATGCCCGTGGAGAAACTCCGTTCGTCGGTTGTGGTTGCGGTCTCGTTTTCCTTACTCGCCGTGGGGCCATCGGTGTTATTCTCGGAGTTGATGCCGTCTCATGTGTTTGCACGGGCTCGGATCCGTTTGAACCAGCGTCCCACAACGTGCTGACAGAACAAGCGCGCTACCGTTTAACGGGGTTGGTCTTCCTCGTTGCGGTCGCAGCCGTGGTATTGCCCATGCTTTTTGATGGCGACGGCGTCGAGACCATGCATCTCGACCCCTTGCCGGCGGCGGACTTCGAGGTGGAACCGGAGACGAACCCCCCTCCCGATCTGGCGCCTGCCTTGGAGGCGCGCGACCAGCTCAGACAAGCCATCGACGAGGATGGCTACACGACGGCCACCTCCACTCGCCTGGGCGAGCCGGTGTTGCTTCAGGACAGCGCGGATGTCGCTTCGGACCTTAAATGGGCCGTGCAGTTGGGGAGCTTTTCCCAAGGAGAGAATGCCACCGCGCTGCGCGACCGGTTGCGTGCCGACGGCTATGCGGCTTTCCTCTCCAACGTCAAGGAGCAGGGCGAGCGCGCGACGCGCGTTGCCGTCGGGCCGCTCATCGATCACGGCGACGCCGTCGCGCTCAAGACCGAACTCGACCAGCGCTACGAGCTGGAGGCGGTGATCATGAGGTTCACCTTCTGATGCCGTTGGGTGACTTTGCCAACGCCGATCTGGTCATGGGCGTCGTCATCGCGGCCTCGGCTGTCTTCGGCCTGATGCGGGGCTTCCTGCGGGAGGCCCTGTCGCTCGTGATCTGGGCAAGCGCGCTGTTGTTTGGCATCGCCTTTGCCGACCGGGTTGCCGGGCTGATGGGCTTGGATCTGAGCCCCGGACTGCAAACCGCCATCGGCTTTGCGGCGGTATTCGTCGCCATATTGATCGCCGGCGCGATCCTGCAACGCCTCGTGGGCGGCTTGGTCAAGACCACGGGGCTGACCGGCACGGACCGGACGCTCGGGCTGGTGTTTGGCACCGTCCGAGGTGCCACGGTCGTGCTTGTGGCGCTGATCGTCCTGCGTCCGTTCGCGGAGTCGCGCGAGTGGTGGCAGGTGTCGAGAATCGCGCCCGCGTTGTTGACATTCGAAGCCGAGGTTCTCGAAGCTTTCGACTATATTGTGAATGGCATCGCCGGAGGGCGCGAACCGGGGGCGCCGACTGAGCCGGTGGTGGGGGATGAACTACCGGCGTTGACCGAACCCGTGGTGGCGACCGAACCAGAGGCGCTGATTGAACCGGTCGGGGATGAGCCGGGGGCGTCCACTGAACCTGCGGCGGATGAGCCGGAGGCGCAATGAGAGCAGGGACATGCCCAACCGGACCACCTGGACGAACTGAAACAGCAGGCCATTGAACTATGTGCGGCGTCGTCGGCATTGTTAGTCGGACAGCGGTGAACCAGCAACTCTACGATGCGCTGGTTGCCCTTCAACATCGTGGTCAGGACTCTGCGGGGATGGTGACGTGGGACGACGGGTTCCGCCTCAACCTGCGCAAGGGCAACGGTCTAGTGCGGGAGGTGTTCGAGGAACACCACATGCGCCGGCTGCGCGGCACCATGGGCATCGGCCACGTCCGGTATCCGACGGCGGGGACTGCCAGTGCTGCCGAAGCGCAGCCGATGTACGTGAATTCGCCCTACGGCATCAGTCTCGGCCACAACGGCAACCTGACCAACGCCCGCCGCCTGGAAGCGGACGTGTTCCGCGCCGGACTGCGCCACGTCAACACCGACTCGGACTCGGAGGTGCTGCTCAACGTCTTCGCCCACGAGCTTCAGAAGATCGGCGCCTACGAGCCATCGCCGGAACACATCTTCCAGGCCATTGCCGGTGTTCACCGCCGGTGTCGGGGTGCCTATGCGGTGGTGGCCATG
Source organism: Pseudomonadales bacterium (assembly GCA_047518105.1). Lineage (GTDB taxonomy): Bacteria > Pseudomonadota > Gammaproteobacteria > Pseudomonadales > Azotimanducaceae > VXYL01. The sequence goes on from JAKZRQ010000282.1 coordinate 6,030, forward strand.
ATCAACGGCCGAGGCATCGTCGCGTTTCGCGATCCGCATGGCATTCGGCCGCTGGGATTCGGCGTCCGGCAAACCGAGGACGGAACGGGCAAGGGGTCCCAGGAGGTGATGGTTGCCTCGGAGAGCAGCGCCATCGACATCCTGGGTTTCGACTTCGTGCGCGACATCCAGCCGGGCGAAGGGATCTACATCGAGGAGAACGGCAACTACGTCACCAAACGCTGCGCACCTGCCGCAGAGCACACGCCGTGCATCTTCGAGCATGTCTACCTGGCGCGCGAAGACTCGATCATGGACGAGATCTCCGTGTACAAGGCACGTCTGCGGATGGGCGAGAAGCTCGCCAAGCACATCCTAGCCCGCTATCCCGACGGCAAGCACGATATCGACGTGGTCATCCCTATTCCGGAATCGAGCCGGACCTCGGCGATTCCGTTGGCCTACGCGCTCGGCGTCAAGTTCCGCGAAGGGTTCGTCAAGAACCGCTACATCGGCCGAACCTTCATCATGCCGGGCCAGGACCAGCGGGCCAAGTCCGTGCAACAGAAGCTAAATGCCATCGAACTGGAGTTCCAGGGCAAGAACGTGCTCCTCGTCGAGGACTCGATCGTGCGCGGCACGACCACGGGCCAGATCGTACGCCAAGCGCGCCGAGCGGGCGCCCGCAAGGTATTCATGGCGGTGGCGGCGCCCCCGGTCCGGTATCCGAACGTCTACGGCATCGATATGCCCTCGTCGCACGAGTTCGTGGCCTACAACCGCACCGAGGAGCAGATCGGCGAAGCGATCGGCGTCGACTGGCTGGTCTATCAATCCATCGAGGATCTGGTCGGTGCCGCCGCCGAAGGCAATTCCAGGCTCCAGCGTTTCGAGTGTTCCGTGTTCGATGGGGACTACGTTACCGGCGATATCGACGAAGACTATCTGGATCACCTGTCGCGTTTGCGCAGCGACAGCGTGAAGCGACGTGAAGAGACCGACGACGGGCAACCGGCGGGCGACGCATCGGTGATCGAACTGCACAACCATGCCTGACATGCCTGACGGCGACTTTGCACGGGCGCCTGGAGGGCAACCCGGGCGTTCGTTGCGCCGGACGCCTTGCGTCGGGGTGTGCTCCACCACCTACGGTGATCTCGTGTGCCGTGGTTGCAAGCGCTTCGCCCATGAAATCGTCGGCTGGAACGGCTACCAGGAGCAGCAGCGTCACCTGGTCTGGGGGCGTCTCAACCGGTTGTTGGCGGACAGCGTGCGAACAGTGTTGATCGTTGCCGACGAGGAGCGGCTACGCAGCATGGCGGCTCGGTTCAAGATCGTCGATGCGCCGACGATGTTGGTGGAGGTGCTTGCCTTTCAAACGCTGCGGGCGCGGTCGCTGCCGCTTGTGGTGCTGGGACTGGAGTCGAGGCAAACGGGCCTCGGGACCCAGGACGCCGTGCGCCGGATCGACACCGAGTTCTATACGCGGTCCCGCGCCCACTACGAGGCCAGTTTCAAGACTCTGGCATGACCACGCGCGACTCGGCCTGGCGGCCTGGTCGGTCGCGTCGCCGACGTGATCCATTCGGCGATCGGCGTCACAGCCCGAAGCAGGTGAGTGCCAGGTCGCCATGCTGCACACGAAGCTGCCAACCGCAGAGATTCCAGTCGCCGAGAACGACCCGGCGTCTACCGTCGCCGAGATCGTGTATGCCGGGTCGGTGGGTGTGGCCGTGAACCATCAAGGCCGCGCCGGACTTTTCCAGGGCCGCGTCGATGGCGGCGGGTGTGACGTCCATGATGTTGTCCGCCTTGTTCTCGTTGGCGGCGGCGCTTCGGGCCCGCATCGACCGGGCAAGGGATCGGCGTTCGGCAAGACTCTGGGCGAGTACGGCGCTTTGCCAAGCCGGCGACCGAAGCGTGGCGCGCACGGCCTGGTAGGCTTCATCGCGGGTGCAGTAGGCGTCGCCGTGGGCCGTGAGCACGGGCTCACCGTCCACCTCGATCACCGAAGGGTCGTCGAGCAGGACGGCACCGGTCTCGGCTGCGAAGGTCTCGCCAAGCAGGAAGTCGCGGTTGCCGCGCATCACATAGAGCGATGTGCGTTCGGACGCGGCCGACAGGGTGTCCCGAACCGCGTTGGCCGTGTTGCCGTCGTCGTCGTCGCCGACCCAGACTTCCACCAGGTCGCCGAGAACGACCAGGGCGTCGACATCGGCGAGTTCGGTGTCGATCAACCGCCTGAGTCCGGCGAGCACCGCCGGGCGCGATTCGTCGATGTGCAGATCGGAGATGAATACCGCGCTCACAGCCTCGCGTCTCCCGGGTGTCGAGCCCGAGCCAAGCGCACGTTCGCCGTGGATCGCGTGCGCAGGGATGGGCGTTTCATCGCGCCGGATCAGCCGCGGTGCTCGTCGGCGAGTTCCGCCGCGGTCAGGGTGTTGTCGAGAAGTGCGGCCCGGGTCATGGGCCCGACACCGCCGGGAACCGGCGTGATCCAACCGGCACGCTCGGCGACTTCGTCGTAGCGTACATCCCCGCGAACCTTGCCGTTCGCCTGGGCGACGATGCCGACATCGATGACGATGGCGCCCGGCTTCACCCAGTCCGCAGTGATCAGGCCCGCCTTGCCGGTCGCGGAAACGACGAGGTCGGCGTGCGCCACGTGTTCCCGCGTGAAGCGGGAGAAACGATGCACCGTGGTAACGGTGCAGCCGACGAGCAGCAATTCGAGACCCATGGGGCGTCCCACATGATTGGAGGCGCCCACGACCGTGGCGTGAAGGCCGCGCAGACCGACGCCGGTGTGTTCGAGCAGCCACATGACCGCCTTGGAGGTGCAGGGTCGAATGGCTGGCTCGCGCAGCACCAACCGACCCATGTTGAACGGGTGCACCCCGTCGACGTCCTTGGCCGCGGCAACGCTCTCGGTCACATGAACGGCGTCGATATGGTCGGGCAACGGCAGTTGCACGAGGATGCCGTCGAACGTCGGATCTGCGTTGAGCTCGTCCACCCTGGCCAAGAGTTCCTCCTCCCGCGCGTTGGCTGGAAGGTGCCAGACGTTCTCCACGAATCCGACTTCGTGACAGTCCTTGCGTTTCAACCGCACGTAGATCTCGGAGCCGGGGTCGTCGCCCACCAACAGCACCGCGAGCCCCGGGCGCTTAAGGCCGCGGCCTACGCGCTCGCGTACCCGCTCGGCCATGCCGTCGCGCAAATGGCGGGCAATGGCACTGCCATCGAGTCGTTTTGCGGGCATGGCTGCTCCGAGGAGGGCGAGTAGGGAATGCCTATTGTAGCCAATCGCCATGGGGTGGCGGTGTCGCCCCGGGCTTGATCGGGCGTTCAGTCCGAAGCCTCGGTGTGAACGTGCCCGCGTCGGTTGGTCCGGGCGCGAGTGCTTCCGAGGCCCCGGACTCTGCGACCTCTCGGCGGTCCGCGCTGGCTTCCACCGAAGGCAACTCGAAGAAGAACCGGCTGCCCTTGCCAAGTTCGCTCTCCACCCGGAGCTGGGTACCGTGGCGACGCAAGATGTGCTTGACGAGGGCGAGGCCGGTGCCGCGGCGCACCCGGCTGTTGGCCACGTCGACCCGGAAGAAGCGTTCCGTCAATCGCGAGATGTGCTCGCGCGGAATGCCTCGGCCATGATCCTCCACCTCGAACCGGGCGCTGCGGTCGTCGAGGTGCCAGCGGACGGCCACCATGCCGCCGTCGGGGCTGTACTGGATGGCGTTGGTAACGAGGTTCATGAACGCGCTGGGCAGCTCGGCGGGGACGCCTCGGGCCACCAGCCCGTCTTCGGCGTGGAGGATGATTTCGTGGTCTCGGCTGGCGAGCTGGCGCGCCTCGTTGACGACGGATTCCAGCATGGCCGGCACATTGACGAGTTCGACGACGTCTTCTCCGGGCATGGGCGACGATTCCAGCCGGGTCAGGGTCAGGAGATCCTCGACCAGCGCCTTCATGCGATCCGCCGGTGAACGAAGCTTGCCGAGCAATGCCTGCACTGCAGGGTCTCCTTGTCGATGTCGTCGTCTTCCACGGTCTCCAGGTAGCCCATGACCACCGTGAGCGGCGTACGCAGTTCGTGCGAGACGTTGGCGATGAAGTCCTGTCGCATGGTGAGCAGCCGGTCGAGGGTGGTCACGTCGCGGATCAGCACGATCGAGCGATCATCGTCGACCCGCAGATGGCGGAGTTCCAACCGCCTTGTTTCGTCCACGGGCGATGCGACCTCGACGATGCCGCCTTCGACCTCACCTTCCACCAACGCCACGATGGACGGATCGCGCGCCAATGCCGAGAGGTTCCGGCGAGGGCGGCGGGAGATGCCGAGCAGGGTCGCCGCGCTTTGGTTGGCGGCCTCGATCACGCCGCTCCGTTGCAGAACGATCCAGCCGTCCGGGATGGTATCCAGGGTGCGCTGCAACCAGCGCAATTCCTCCACGAGGCGCCGAGCGCGGCCCCGTGACCCGGCCAGGGAGCGGGCGAGCCGGCGCGAGGCCAGGTGCCACCTCGACGACCATTGAAGGGGTTGGCTGAGTGGCGAACGCGACCAGCGCTCGAACTGTTGGAATTCCACCGCGCCCCAGACGATCCAGACGGTCAGGGCGGCAACCAGACTCCAGGCCACGTCGCCGGTGAACAGCAGGCCGACCGCAGCCGCGAGGACCACGGCTAGCCCGCAGGAGGTCACAGTTCAAGCGCACGTCATCGTTTCCGGAGCACCGTTGAAGATACCAAGTTTGACACGTTGAGACGGTCGCCTTCAGCCGGGAGACGGTGCCCTCCGCACCAGCCGGTAGCCGATGCCGCGGACGGTTTCCACCGCCTTGTCCAGGCCAAACGGCAACAGCGCCTTGCGCAGTCGCAGGACGTGGACATCCACCGTTCGTTCCTCGACGTAGACGTTGCGCCCCCAGACCCGGTCCAGCAACTGCGCCCGGTCGAAAGCGCGGTTCGGGTTGCGCATCAACAGTTCCAGCAGGCGGAACTCGGTGGGTCCGACATGCATGGGGTCGGCGCCGACGGTGACGTGGTGCCCGCGGGTATCCAGCGTTAGTTCTCCGACCGTGACCAAGCCGTCCTCGGGATCGCCGCTGCGTCTAAGCAGAGCCTTGACCCGCGCGATCAGCTCCTTGGGCGAGAACGGTTTGGTGACGTAGTCGTCGATCCCGGCGTCGAAGCTCTTGAGCTTGTCGGATTCCTCGCCGCGTGCGGTCAGCATCAACAACGGCAAGTCGCTCGTGAGGGCTTCCCGGCGCAACTGGCGCGCCAATTCGATACCGCTCATGCCGGGCAGCATCCAGTCGATGATGACGATGTTGGGCAAAGGCCCGTCGAGGATGGCCAACGCCTGTTCGGCCGTTTCGGCGGGAACAACCTTGAATCCGCCACGCTCGAGGGAAGAGGTCAACATCTCCCGGATCCCGGTCTCGTCCTCAACAAGAAGCACGCGGTTCGAGGTCATGGGTTGGCGTTGTCTCCGCTTGTCGAAGCGTCTTTCAACCTATCGGCGGATTATGACAGTTTGATGATCGCAACGTTCCCGGATTACTCTTGGGTCACGTTGGCTGGATACGGGTTGGTACATCGGATGGGACAAAGACAACTGCGCGCAGAGGATGGACACACCTTTGGCGTGTACGAAGCCTTGCCAAGGGAAGAACCCAAGGGTGGCGTGGTCGTCATCCAGGAGATATTCGGGGTCAATGCCCACATCCGCGAAGTTGCCGATGGCTACGCGTCCGATGGCTACGCGGCCCTCGCGCCCGCGCTCTTCGACCGCGTGGAGCGCACTGTCGAGCTCGGCTACGACGCCGTTGGCATGGACCGCGGCAGAAAACTCGCGTTCAGCGGTCTATCCCGCGAGGATGCCTTGCGCGATCTCCAGGCGACCGTGGAGGAAGCCGGCAAGTACGGGCAGGTCGGGGTCGTCGGGTACTGCTTCGGGGGCTTGATGGCTTGGCTCGCGGCCTGCCGCCTCGAAGGCATTGCGTGCGTCTCCGCCTACTACGGCGGAGGGATTGCAGCGGAATCCGACGCGACGCCCAAATGCCCGGTAGTCATGCACTTCGGCGAGCTTGATGCGCACATTCCGATGACCGATGTGGAACGCATCCGGCGCGCACAGCCCGCCGTCCCGGTCCATACCTACCCCGCCGACCACGGCTTCAACTGCGATCACCGGCAAAGCTTCCACGCCGCCTCGGCCGCCAAGGCGCGGGAGCGAACGGCGGTGCTGTTCCGGGACGCGATCCGTTGACGAGGATCGGGACTTGCGGGCTCTCGGCGTCGGTTCGAGAACCGATTTGCGATCCGCAACGGATGGTCACATTTCGGTTGTTGACATATCCGAGACGTTTGTTGATGCTTCGGCTCGTGAATGAGGGGTGGGACATCCCCATGCACTTCGGGAATAGTGCTCGAAGTGGACAAGGGGCGGCTCACCTCACGGTAGCTGATACCACAACAATACGTGGCAGGCAGTCCGCAGAGGTGTCGACATCGTCAGAACGTCCACTCCGCCGCCGAGCTTGGTTCGGTAACGAACCGCAGAAGGGAATCCGCATGGATTTCCGCCGTGGTTGATGGGTTGGGATTGACAAGGACTAGTGCCATTGAGGGCACGCAGGGGTAGGAACTAGGGTAATGAAACACTGCTCAATTACGGGTCTTTGGACCGTTGGCTTCGCGGTCGTTCTAGGAACGTTTGCGACCCATGCCGGTGCGACCACGCTCGCGGACATCTACGCCGTGGCGGATCGCATCAATCAGCAAGCCAGGGGGTCCCAGGCCAAGGTCGAAGAACTGTCCAAGGAAACGCGGTCGCTCTATTCCGACTACAAGATCGTGCTGCAGGAGATCGACGGCCTAAAGGTCTACAACCGCCAGATGTCGCGGCGGATCTCCGGTCAGAACCGGGAGATGGGCGAACTCAACGACTCGATGGGTGATGTCGACGACATTCAGCGCCAGGTCGTGCCCTTGATGGAACGGATGCTGATCGGCCTGGAACAGTTCATTGCCAATGACATACCGCTCTACGTTGAAGAGCGGGCCGCTCGACTGGACGGTTTGCGCGACACCCTCGACCGCCCGGACGTGGCGGTTTCGGAGCAGTTCGCGCAAGTACTGCACGCCTACCAGATCGAAAACGAGCTCGGTAGGACGATGAATGCCTATACCGGCACGATCGAAGTCGATGGCATCCAGCAAGTCGTCGAGATACTGCATGTCGGCCGCATTGCCTTGGTCTACCAGACCACCGACGGTGCCGAGACGGGGTTCTGGAACAAGAAGGAACGCCGATGGGAGGTGTTGGACGACAGGTTCCAAGCGGCTGTGCGAACCGGCATACGCATGGCCAAACAACAGACAGGCAAGAACCTGCTGCCTGTACCGATCCTGGTGGAGGGTTAAGCCCCATGAAATGCACGAGCCTAACGATGGGATTCCGCCCGCTGTCGATCCTCGCCCTGTCCTGCGCCTGCGCGGTGGGGGTTCTCGCCCAGGATGACGAAGCCGGAGCTGCTGCGGCGCTTGAGGTCGTCGAGGCGAACACGCTCGAGGACTTGCTCAAGAACGTCGAGGAACGCCGGATTGTCGAAAACGTAGAGAACGTCCGGCGCGAAGCCGAGTTCCGTTCCCAGCGGGACAACCAGGCCAAGATGCTGGCGGACGCCGAGGCGGAGAGGCGTCGCGAGCGACTCCGCGGCGAGCGGTTGGATACGCAGTATCGCGAGAACGAGCTACGGATCGGCGAATTGCAGGACCAGTACGATAAACGGCTGGGGAAGCTGCGCGAGCTGTTCGGCGTTCTGCAGCAGGTGGCTGGCGATACCCGCGGCCACTTCGACGAGTCCATCGTCAGCCTGCAGTATCCGAACCGGGGCGAGTGGCTTGGCGAGTTGGCCGCGAAGATGGGCAAGGCGACGCAACTGGCCACCATCGACGAGATGGAAGAACTTTGGGAGCACCTGCTGCGCGAAGCAACGGAGTCCGGCAGGGTGGCCCGGTTCACGGCACCGGTCGACATGCACGACGGTGACCGCGTGGACACCGAGGTGGTACGGGTCGGCTCGTTCGCCGTCATCGGCGAGCACGGCTATCTCAACTACGACTGGGATCTCGACCGGCTGGTCGAACTAGGTCGCCAGCCGGAGGCGCAATTCGCGAATACCGCCGAAAATCTATTCGACGCCAGTCCCGGCGACCTCGTTTCCTTTGCGGTGGACCCCACGCGCGGCAGCTTGACCCGATTGCTGATTCAGAAGGCCACGTTGGGCGAGATGGTGGGCACGCCGTTCGGTGGCATTGCCGCCGGGCACTGCTACCTGCCGTTCTGCGACGGTCAGGGCAAGTATCCGGGATCGATCATCATCCTGGTCGGCATCATCGGCGTGCTGTTGGCCATCGAGCGGCTGATCACGTTGACGATCGTGGGCGGCAAGGTCAGCCGTCAGCGCGGCCAACCGGAAGCCCCGAGCGAGGACAACCCCCTCGGACGGGTCATCAAGATCTATGACGACAACCGCGATGTGGACACCGAGACTTTGGAACTGAAACTCGGCGAGGGCATCCTGACCGAGACGCCCGCGTTAACCCGGAACATCGCCATCATCCAGGTGATCTCCATCGTCGCGCCCTTGATGGGGCTGCTCGGTACCGTCATCGGCATGATCGAAACGTTCCAGTCGATCACGCTGTTCGGCGCTGGCGATCCCAAGACGATGGCCAGCGGTATTTCAACCGCCTTGATGACCACCGTGCTGGGTTTGTGCGTGGCAATTCCGACCACGCTGCTGCACGCCATCGTCAACCAGCGCAGCCGGTCGATCATCCACATCCTGGACGAGCAGTCTGCGGGGATCGTCGCGATGCATGCCGAGGAGTCCGGGGCGTCGACGCCGGAGCCCGACCGGGCCTAGCCGATGTTCTACGACGCCTACATCGCCCTGTCCGGCTTCTTTGCCCAGGGCGGCAATGTGCTTTACCTCATCGCGCTGACCACGTTCCTGATGTGGACGTTGCTGTTCGAGCGGTTGTGGTACTTCCGCTCCGAGCATCGAGGCGTTGTCCATGGGGTGACCGATCAGTGGGAGTCGCGGGTCGAGCGGCGATCATGGTCTGCCCACGTCATTCGCGAGGCTTTGATCTCGCAAACGAGGGAGCGCATCTCGGGCAGCTATCCGATCATTCTCACCTGCGTCGCCCTTTGCCCGCTGCTCGGCCTGCTGGGCACGGTGACGGGCATGATCGCGGTATTCGACGCCATGGCCACCCAAGGCGGCAATGCCCGTTCAATGGCGGCTGGAGTTTCCCAGGCGACGATCCCGACGATGTCGGGCATGATCGCCGCGCTGTCCGGAATCTTCGGAACGACCTTCCTGCGAAGGAAGATTGTCTTCGAGACGGAGCACATTCAGGATCGATTGACGATGGATCACTGAGTCGTGACGGCGAGGTACGTTGGCGCGTGAACCAAGCGGAGGTTCGACAATCATGAGAGAGAGCGGTCGGTTCTCGAACGAGGACGAAGATTCGGACATCAACCTGACGCCGATGCTCGATGTCGTGTTCATCATGTTGATCTTCTTCATCGTCACGGCGACCTTCATCAAGCAGCCGGGCGCGACCGTTCGGCGACCGGACGCCGAAACCGATCGACAGAAACCCACGGTGAGCGTACTGGTGGCCATCGACGCAGCCGGTACGATCTGGATTGACAAGAAACAGGTGGATCCGACCGGCGTTCGAGCACAAATCGAACGCCTGCACGCGGAAAACCCGAAAGGTGGTCTCGTGATCCAAGCGGACCGCGATGCCAAGTTCGAGAAATTGAAGGCCGTATTGGACGCAGCCCAGGGTGCGAAAATGACCCAGGTTGCGATTTCGACCCATAAAGACTAGGAGGGAAACTCGGGCAGGCAAGTGCAAGTGCAGGTGCAATTAGAAGCACTATGGCCCTAGCACTTGGCTTAGCTGGACGCGTCTCTCCGCGTTGAGGAATACAAGGAGGAACCAATGGTACTTCGATATTCGGTCGCCGTCGCTCTTGGCGCTGTGGTGACATTCGGCCTGTTGATGTTGATGCGCGCCGTCATCTCGGATCCCAACCCGGCAGAGGACTCCGGCATCACGGGCGACGTGCTCGATTTCGTCCGTTTGGAGCAGGATCGGGAAGTGGTGTCAAAGGACCGCAAGCCGGAGCCACCGCCACCCCCGGACGAACCCCCGCCCCCCCAGCCGAAACCGGTGCTTAGTTCCGATCACACGATCGGCGCTGAAATCAGACCGGTCGTCGTCGACGTGCCGTTCGATGGCGGAGGAATCGGCGATTTTTCCGGGGACGGGGAGTACCTGCCCATCGTCAAGGTGGCGCCGATCTATCCGAGAAGGGCGCTGATGAGAAACATCGAGGGCTTCGTGCTGATCGAACTCGTGGTGACGGCCACGGGGACTGTGCGCGATCCGGTCGTGCTCGAGGCGAAGCCGCCCGGCTTTTTCGAGCGAGCGGCGATCACGGCGGCGCTGAAATTCAAGTACAAGCCGAAGGTCGTAGACGGCAAGGCCGTGGAGGTCTCCGGCGTCTTGAACAAGATCATCTTCGAGATGCAGGACGAGTGACGAGTAGGGGAACGACATGAGAGCTCGGACGACGCGATTGTTTGTTGCGACCCTCGCGCTGGGCCTGCTAGCCGGGGTGGCACCCGAGCGGGCAATGGATGTGCTGTTCGGGGCGACTGCTCTGGCGGCCGCTGACGAGAAGGACGAGAAGAAGGCCAGGCGCATTCCCAATATCCAGCCCGCAACCTATAGGCGGCTGCAGCAGGCTGCGGAATTGGCCAGGCCCGAGGACGAGAGCGAGCCGAAATCCCAAGAGGCGGTTGACTTGCTGGAAAGCATGCTGCCTCGCGACGGCCGCAAGAGTCGCTACAACGGCAACGAGCTGGGCCAGGTTCACGACATGCTGGCATACGTGTACTGGGAACTGGAGCGGCCGGACAAGACCATCTACCACTACGAGCAGGTGTTGGCCCAGGTCCCGAAGATTGCCGAAGGCACGGAACTGAACACGCTGTTCCAACTCGCGAAGCTCTACTTCATGCAGGGCACGAGTCAGGACGAGGACGCGCAAGCGGAAGCGTTCTACCGCCAGTCGCTGAAGACGATGGACGAATGGCTGTCCAAGAACGATTCAACGGGAGCGGACCCGTACTACTTCATCGCCCAGATCCACTACCAGCTAGACGACCATCCTGCTGGAATCGCAAGCCTGGAAACGGCCGTTCGCATTGCGAAGGAACGCGGTACCAGGGTGAAGGAAGACTGGTGGCGGATGCTCCAGTTCATGTACTACGGCCAGGAGAACTGGGACAAATCCATCGAGACACTCGAAATTCTGGTCGAAGATTTCCCGAAGCGGGATTACTGGGTCACCCTGGCAGCCGTACACGGCGAAAAGGGCGAAGACAACCGGCAATTGCAGGTGCTGGAGGCGGCCCACGCGGGCGGTTTTCTAACCAAGGAAGGGGACATTCGGGCGTACGGCTCGCTGCTGTTGCAGGGAGATGTCCCTTACCGCGCCAGCACATACGTCCAGCGCGGAGTCGATGAAGAGATCGTCGAGGCCACGCTCGCCAACTTGACCCTGCTCGGACAGGCCTATGTGTCGTCAGAGGAGATCGACAAGGCGATCACGGTGTTCGAGCAGGCCGGCAAGCTGGCCGAGGACGGCAAGACCTTCGACCTGCTGGCGACCCTGTATCTGGACAAGGATAAGTTCGCCGACTGCCAGCGGTCCGCTGAGAGCGCACTGGACAAGGGTGGGCTCGCGAACACGAAGCGCACCAAGATTACCCTGGCGACCTGTCAGTTCAACCTGGACCGGTTGGACTTGGCGCGAAAGAACTTCACCGATGTCCGCCGTGACGCTAGCCGCGAAAACGACAAACGGCTGCAGAAGATGGCCAGCGACTGGATCAAGTACATCGACAACGAACGCAAACGCCGCGACGAAATGGCCCGGGCGGAGGGCTAGCCCGCATTTCTCACGAGGGGCCGTGATGATCGTGGAGGATTTTGGCCCCGTTGTATACAAGGGGCACGTGCGCGTGCTCGCGACCGAAAGCATAGCGGGGACTACGGTTGAGGGAGCACGTGCGCGCACCGCCCGTGTGTACACGGCCCGTGTGTACACGGGGCCAAAAGACCCGCGAGGGCGCGGCCAGCGCAGTCCGCCATCGGCACGATCATCGACATCGCGGTCAAACTAGTGAAACCCAAGAGCTTTTTGACGCCGACAAGCGGCC
>JAKZRQ010000283.1:0-20442 GCA_047518105.1 Pseudomonadales bacterium
GTGCGAGGGTGCCGCGCAAGCGCGGCATAGGCGCGGCCAGCGCAGTCCGCCATCGGCACGATCATCGACATCGCGGTCAAACTAGTGAAACCCAAGAGCTTTTTGACGCCGACAAGCGGCCTGGTGAGAAATGCGGGCTAGCGATGCCACGCATGAAGTTGACCCTCCGGCTTCGTGCTTGCGTGCGTCGGGGACAAGATCTGGAGTCCTATCTTCACCGTTCCTCCAAGTACGCCCGCCAGCGCGCGAAGGCGTCCGCCATCTCGTTCTTGCGCAGGTCGGCCATCATTTCGATGTCCGGGTGGGTGAAGATGTAGAACTCGTCCTCGCGCACGGCGTGCAGCACCATGTCGCCGACCACGCCGGGATCGATGGCGCTGTCGCGCGCTTCGGCGATGATGGCCTCGCTTTCCTCATCGGGTACGCCTTCAGGCCAGGAAGGCGCGCCGTCGGCGAGTTCCTCGGGGCGGTTGCGTGCGGCGTCGAAGATGTTGGTGTCGACCACGCCGGGACACAGCACCGACACGCCGATATTGTGCGGGAGGAGGTCGGTGCGCATGGCCTCCGAGATCCCGACGACCGCGAACTTGCTGGCGGTATAGACGGCGAGACCGGGGACCGAAACGTGTCCGGCCATCGAGGCGGTGTTGACGAAGTGGCCGCCCTCGCCGTGGGCCTTGATCCGGTCGGTGAACGTCTGGATGCCGTTGACGACGCCGTTCAGGTTGACCCCGAGCACCCAGTCCCAATCGTTGTAGTTCATGGCGTCGATCGGCCCGCCAACGACGACGCCGGCGTTGTTGCACACCAGGTGGATGTTGCCGAAACGCGCCTCGGCGGCGACTGCGGCTGCCTCCATGCCGTCGCGATCCGTCACATCCACCTGCAACATCAGGCACGCGGCGTTGCTTGCCTCGAATTCCGCCCGCACACGTTCCAGCGCAGCCTGCTCGATGTCGGCCAGAACCACTTTCATGCCGGCTGCGGAGAACGAACGTGCCATCGCGAGGCCGATGCCGCTCGCGCCGCCGGTGATGAAGGCCGTCTTTCCCGCGAGGTCGCGCACGGCTTGCCTCTTCGGAGTCTGCGGTGGGGCGCCGAGTCTATCACCGAGGTCGTCGCCGGGAAGGGAATTACGCGTCGTCGGAACGGTCGAAGTACGATGTTGCGATACTGGGGTAGAAAGTCGCCGGTTGTCTTTGTATCGTACCGCCGCTTCACCGACGGGCCACCGTCCACGGGGCTCGAGCGGAATAGACAAAGTTGCGTGAGGGAGGAATTTCGTTGATCAATGCCGAGGAGTTGACACGCCGGTACGGGGAGACGTTGGCGGTGGATGCCGTCAGTTTTTCCATCGGCGGCGGAGAGATCGTCGGCTTGCTAGGGCACAACGGCGCCGGCAAGACGACCATCATGAAGATGCTGACGGGCTATCTGGAGCCGAGCGCCGGTCGGGTGCACGTCGATGGCCAGGATGTGGTCGAGGCGCCCGCAGCGGTCCAGCGGCAGCTCGGCTATCTGCCCGAGAACTGCCCGGTCTACCCGGAAATGACCGTGGTGGGCTACCTCGACTACGTCGCGGGCCTGCGCGGGGTGGAGGATCGGCCAGCCGCCTTGCGCGAAGTGCTGACGGCGACCGATCTTTCGGGACGCGCATTCGACCCCATCGGAACGCTGTCCCGGGGCTATCAGCAGCGGGTCGGCGTGGCCCAGGCCATTGTCCACAAGCCGCGGCTTCTGATCCTCGACGAACCGACCAATGGCCTCGACCCGTCCCAGACCCAACAGATGCGCGACCTCATCCGCCGGCTGGCGGAGAACGCGACCGTGATCCTGTCGACCCACATCATGCAGGAGGTGGATGCGGTGTGTGACCGGGTGATGATCCTGCGTACCGGCAAGCTGGCCTTGGACGAACGCATGGATGCGTTGCAGCGCGGCGAACGCGTGGTGCTCGAGACCGACGCCAGCCAAGCGGACGTCGAAGCCGCCCTGGCTGGATTCGCGACGGTGGACGACCGCGCGCCAAACGGCGGCTTCGCCTTCGACGGCTTCGCCGACAACGAGCGCCGCGCCGAGTTGGCCCGTCGCCTGGTGGGCGGTGGAATCGCCGTCCACGGCTTGACGGTGGCGAGACGGGATCTGGAATCCGTGTTCCGGGAGGTGAACGAACGTGAGCAGGGGGAGGCCGACGATGCGAATTGACATGGCCCGACGAATCGCCGGCAAGGAGCTGGCGCACTTCTTCTCGTCGCCGATCGCCTACCTGTTCCTGGCGGCGTACCTGGCGGTCACGCTGTTCGTCTTCTTCTGGGGCGAGACCTTCTTTGCGCGCAACATCTCCGACGCGCGGCCGATGTTCGAGTGGCTGCCGGTGCTGCTCATCTTCCTCGCGGCGGCACTCACCATGCGCATGTGGAGCGACGAGCGACGCACCGGCACGCTGGAACTGGTGGTTACCGTGCCGGCGACCAGTGCGGAATTCGTCATCGGCAAGTTCCTCGCTTGCTGGGGGCTCGTGGCGGTGGCCCTGGCTTTGACCGTACCCTTGCCGTTGACGGTGGCGATGCTGGGCGATCTGGACTGGGGACCGGTGTGGGCTGGCTACCTGGCGGCCGCATTGCTCGGCGGCGCCTACCTCAGCATCGGCCTGTTCGTCAGCGCCAAGACCGAAAACCAGATCGTCGCCCTGATCCTCGCCGTCTTTGGTTGCGGGGTGTTCTATCTGATCGGCTCGCCGTTCCTCACCGAACTCTTCGGCAGCCGGCTGAGCGACGTGCTGCTTGCGCTCGGCGCGGGGTCGCGGTTCGAGTCGATCACCCGTGGCGTTCTCGACTTGAGGGATCTCTACTTCTACGCCTCGGTGCTGGCGGTCTTCCTGGCGCTCAATGTCTACGCGGTGGACGCCCAGGGCTGGGCGGGGAACGGCGTCAACCGTCGGCACACCGAACGGCGCGTGGTCCTCGCCCTGGTGGCGGCGAACTTCCTGGTCGCCAACCTCTGGTTGTCGGCCGTCGGGTTCCTCCGTTGGGACGTCACCGAAGGCAACCAGTACTCCATCTCGGATGCGACCAAGAGCTATCTGCGCGAACTCCGGGAGCCGCTCTTGATCCGTGGCTATTTCAGCGCCAAGACCCATCCGTTGCTCGCTCCGCTGGGACCGAGACTCAAGGATCTGCTGACCGAGTACGCGGTGGCCGGCGGCGACTTGGTCCGGGTGGAACTCATCGACCCGGCGGAGAGTGCCGAACTCGAGGATGAGGCCAACACCAAGTACGGCATCCGCCCGGTGCCCTTCCAGGTCGCGGACCGTTACCAGGCGAGCCTGGTCAATTCCTATTTCGACGTATTGGTGCAGTACGGCGACGAGTACGAAGTGCTGGGTTTCCGCGACCTGATCGAGGTCAAGGTTCTTGCCGAAGACAGTCTCGACGTACAACTCAAGAACCCGGAATACGTGGTTACGCGGAGCATCAAGAAGGTTCTCTACGGCTTCCAAGGGGGCGGCAGCGTATTCGACAGCGTCACCGGTCCGGTCAAGTTCACCGGTTATGTTTCCGCCGACGGGCGCCTTCCCGATGCGTTGCGCAGTCTGCGTGCGGACTTGGACGCGGTGCTCCTGGAGTTGCAGGAGGAGTCGGGCGGCAAGCTGACATCGGAAGTCGTCGATCCGGACGCTGGCACCGGCGAGGTCGCCCAGCAGATCGCCGCCGACTACGGCTTCCGTCCGATGGCGGCAAGCCTGTTCGACGCCAACACCTTCTATTTCCACCTGACCTTGAGCGACACCAAGACCATCATCCAGATGCCCATCCCGGAATCCTTGGATCGGGACGGTTTGCGGCGTGGCATCGAGGAGGGCTTGAAGCGCTACGCGGCTGGACTTCTGAAGACCGTGTCGCTGTCGGTGCCCCGGGGACTGCCGCCGTACATGCAACAGCAGATGCAGCAGCCGCCCGGCAACGAGTTCCAAGGCCTTCGCGGCGTGCTCGACTCGGACTTCAACGTGGAAAGCGCCGACCTTGCGGGGGGCGAAGCGCCTGCCGGCGCGGATGTCCTGATGGTGGTCGATCCGGCCAACCTGGACGAGAAGGCCGTGTTCGCGATCGATCAATTCCTGATGCGCGGCGGCACGGTGGCGATCGCTGCCGGCGCGTTCCGCACGGCCATGACGCCGCAGTCCCTGACGGCGACGCCGGTGGACTCGGGACTCGGCGACTGGCTTGCACACCAGGGTTTGACGGTGGATGCGTCGCTGGTGATGGACCCGAAGAACGCCGCGTTCCCGGTCCCGGTCATTCGGCAGATGGGCGCCTTCCGCTTCCAGGACGTGCAGATGCGCGACTACCCCTATTTCGTGGACGTCAGGGGCGACGGCCTGAATCCCGATGTCGCGTTCACGGCGGCTACGCCGCAAGTCACGATGGCGTGGGTATCGCCCATCGACATCGACGAGGAGCGCAACGCCAAACGCAAGGTCACGACGCTGATGACCAGTTCGCCGGCAAGCTGGCGGTCGAGTTCCACGGATGTCATGCCGAATTTGGGCTCGGCCGGCGACGTGGTCTATACCCCGGTGGGGGAACAGCAGGCGAATGTGCTCGCGGTGATGGTCGAGGGGCGGTTCGCGTCGTTCTTCGAGGAGTCGCCGCTGGCGGAAGACGAACTGATCGAGGAATCCGAGGACGCCGACGCTGAAGCCGAAGCTGAAGAGGGAGAAGACGACGCCTCCGGGGATGCGGAGGAAAACGAAGACACCCTGGGCACAATCACCAGCGTGATCGACAAGTCGCCGGAGTCCGCACGGCTCATCGTCATCGGCTCCGCTTCCTTCTTGGCCGATCAGACCGTGGGCATGATCGGTTCCGCCGACGGCACGGTGTACACCAATTCCAACGAGCTCATGGCCAATCTCGTGGATTGGACGGTGGAAGATCAGTCGCTGCTGACGATCCGAGGGCGCGGCCATTTCAACCGCACGCTCGAACCCATGGATCAGAAGCAACAGCGGGTTTGGGAATACGTCAACTATGCGCTGGCGCTGGCCGGGCTGGCGCTGGTCTTCGGGATCAGCCGGCAGCGGCGGGTCGCTCGCCGCAATGCCTACCAGGCGCAATTGGGGGCCTCGTCATGAAACGGAACGCGGGAATCGTC
Organism: Pseudomonadales bacterium; assembly: GCA_047518105.1. GTDB lineage: Bacteria > Pseudomonadota > Gammaproteobacteria > Pseudomonadales > Azotimanducaceae > VXYL01. Next base: position 5,155 of record JAKZRQ010000283.1, read on the forward strand.
AACAAGGGAACGCTCGGCGCGCTGCTGGCCGTCCAGCTCGTCGTCATCGGCGTCCTGCTGGCTGCCAGGAGCGGCGGCATCGAAGAACCGGAACCGTTCCTCTCCTTCGATGCGGATGCCGTCGACTCCTTGTCCGTTTCCAATAGCGACGGGGCCGTCGGCATGGCCAAGGTCGACGGGGCCTGGCAGTTGCCCGAGGGTGTTCCGGCGGCTTCGGTGAAGGTCGATTCGGTGATCGACAAGCTGCGCGAGTCCCCCGGCGGCTGGCCGGTGGCGAGCACCGGGTCCTCCCGCGAACGATTCGAGGTCACGCAAGAGAACCACCAGCGCCGCATCGTGCTGAAAGCGGGGGAGGAAACCGTGGCCGACATCTATCTCGGCACGTCTCCCGGCTTCCGCAAGACCCATGCGCGACGAGCCGGCGACGGCGACGTCTTCGCCATCGCGTTTTCCAACTACGAAGCGGGCGTCAAGGCATCCGATTGGCTGGAGAAGTCCTTGCTGCGGCCGGAAGGCACCTTGACCGGCGTGCGGCGCGTGGACGCCTTCGAGCTGACCCGGGACGAAGAGGGCGGCTGGGTATCCGCCGACGGCTCGGAACTCGACCAAGGCAAGGTCGAAACGTTCGTCGGGCGGTTCAAGGGACTGTCGGCAACGGACTTGAGCGATGCGACCTTGCCCGAAGCGGCGACGATGGCCTTCGCCCTCACCGACGACGAAGGCGTGCTGACGCTCTCGGTCTACGCGCTCGAGGACGGTGAAAAATACGTGGCCGTATCCGACCGCGTTGCCGGCGCGTACGAGGTGGCCAAGTACGTCGCGGAACAGATGGAAAAGACGTTGGCCGATCTCGCGTCGGATCCCCCCGAGGACGAAGCGGTGGATGGCAGTGCGGGGGAAGAGTCCGAGACACAACCACCCCAGACAGCCCAAGCCGCCGTTGCGCCTGAGGAACCCGACACCCCGGATGCCCTGGAGGCACCGGAAACCGGCGTCGTCGAGGAAGCGCAGACGCCGGAAGCGGATGCCGGCGACGGCGCATGACCATCGAACTCCACACCTGGCCGACACCGAACGGCCGCAAGATTTCCATCGCCTTGGAGGAACTCCGCCTCGACTACACGGTCCACCCGGTGAACATTGGCAAGGACGAACAGTTCGCGCCGGACTTCCTGGCCATCAGCCCCAACAACAAGATTCCCGCCATCGTGGATGGAGACACCGGAAGGGCGTTGATGGAATCCGGAGCGATCCTGCTCTATCTCGCGGACAAGACCGGCCAGCTCGGCGGGCCCGACCGCTGGACGACCCTGGAATGGCTGATGCTGCAGATGGGCGGCGTCGGCCCCATGCTGGGCCAGGCGAACCACTTCCTGCGCTTCAACCCCGGCAAGTCGGACTACGCCGAAAAACGCTATGCCGACGAGGCGGCGCGGCTCTACGGTGTGCTCGACCGGCGCTTGGCCGACCACGAGTACCTTGCGGACGCGTATTCCATCGCCGACATCGCCACCTGGCCTTGGATCTCGCGCTGGCCCTGGCACCGGATCGATTGGACCGACTACCCCGATCTCAAGCGCTGGTTTACCGCCATCGCGGCGCGAGCAGCCGTACAGAAGGGCTGGCGAGTGCCGTTCGACGCCGGGGAGATACCCATTCCCTGAGCTTGCGCACCGGCCCCGGCATCCACCTGCCTACGGCCCCAATACCCTGCGCAGGACGCGAACGCGTTCGTCGACTATCCGAAGTTCGACATCCTCGGCGACACCCGCGTTCCACACGGGCCCCGGCCACGCGGGGTCGTCGGCGTAGCGGCCAATGACGTGGACATGGAGTTGCGGCACCTGGTTGCCGAGGGCGGCGACGTTGATCTTCTCGGCCTCGAACGCGTCGATCAGCGTCCTCGACACCCGTTCAACCTCGTCGAACAGGGCGGGCGCCAGGTCTCGCGGAAGATCGTGGAAGTCGCGCAGTCCTTCGATGCGCGGCACGAGGATCACCCAGGGGAACCGGTGGTCGCGCATCAACAATGCGGTGCAGAGCTCGAAGTCGCACAACCGTTCGCAGTCGGCTTCGAGTTTTTCGTGAAGCGAGAACGCCATGGCCACCTCGTTTTCGTTTGGGACTATCGTTTGGGAAAACCGCCGACCCAGATCGGGCTCGACCACGCGATGGCGTCGTTGGCCTGGGTCACGCGCACGAAGTAGTAGTCGCCTTGCCGCCCGCCTTGGTCCTCGATGTCGAAGATGACTTCCATTTGGCCTTCGGTGATGGGGCGGCGCAGGGTGACGGTGTCCACGTAGCCGTCGAATTGAATCTCCTGGGTGACGGTGCCTTGCTCCAGGTTCCGCAGTTCCAGGACGACCTCGGCAGGGGGTACGCTCTGGTGCTGCCGGAAGCGCGGTGGGCCGCTGCCGAATTCGCGTCCCTCGCCGAGCTTGAGGGTCAGCTTGGCACCCCGGCGAATCTCGTCCAGGGTCAGCTTGATCGAACTCGTGCCGCCTCGGGTGTAGGTGGCGAAGGCCAGACGCGTGCCGTCCGTGATCTCCAGCCGATGCGCTGTCGCGGCATGGAAATCCATGCCTTCGGCCTTGCTTACCACGGCGCCCTCCACCTCCGCGGTGCCCCGCCACCAGCGCCAGCCGCGGGGGTTGTCGTTGGGGTGGAACGGGGTCGAATCCGAGGCGAAGATCAGGTGGAACTCACCGCTGGTGGCGTTGCGGGCGAGGGCATCCGTCAGGTAGTCGCGTTGCCAGATGGCCTCGTCGTTCTTGACGAGGGTGATGGTGGCGATGGGCGCGGTGCCGATGACCCGACCTTGGATTCGTCGGTCTTCGGCGAACGGCACCCGCGTGCCCATCTCGCCGTCGTTCAGGGTCACGTCCAGGATCATGCGGTCGCCGGTGGTGGCGTAGGTCGCGAGATCGCGCATGGCGTCGAACAACGCGTCGCGGGTGCGGGCCGTGGCGCGCAACGCGCCCAAGCCGCCGCGTTGCGACAATGAACCGGGTTTGGGCGCGCTGTATCCCGGCTGGCTCAAGTGGTTGTCGCTTGCCGCGATGAAGCCCACCTCGTGGCCGTGGTTGAGATACATGCGGGCGAACCACTCGAAGGTGCCGTGCTGGGACATGATCTCGACCAAGGGCTCCAGCGACGGGTCGTTCAACCGGTAGTCGCCCGCTTGGTGGGCGTGCGGAATCACCACGACGTCCTTGGGTTCGTGGTGGGTGCGCAGTCCCTGGTAGAGCAGGGACAGGGTGCCGTACTCCTGGGCAGGAATGCGCCGCCGCGCGTCCGGCGTGCGGAAGAGGACGTTGTGATGGCCCCCCTGGCAATTCTGGATCGTCCATTCGTAGCCGAGGAATGCGACGAATTCGCCTTCCTTGGTGAAGCGCCGGACGTTGTCGGCGAGCACGCCCCACTCGAAATCGTCCATCCAGATGTCGTGCTCGGAGTGGGTCACGTAGTCGAGGCGGGCGTCGTCCCGGGCCCAGACCATGAAACCCTCGGGTGTGCCGATCCCTTCGGCGAAGCCCGAGTGGCCGTGGGTGTCGCCCCAGTAGATCCGCCGCGCCGGGTTTTCCTCGACCAGGATGGGATTGGCCACGCCTTCGATTGCGCCGTCCTTCGAGCGGAACGAGAAGCGGTAGACGCCGGGAAGGTCGAACTGCAAGCCTTTGAGGATCTGGATGGCCGAGCCGCCGGCTTCGATATCGGCGAAGGGCTCGCCGTTCAGGAACACCTCCCAACCCGGAATCGGTGCCTTGGCCCGGTTGTAGTAGCGATCCTCGGCGCGTACCGACAATTCGAACGGTTCGCCGACGGCGAGAACGGAGGGAGCGAAACCGTGCACGCCCGCGACGGTGGTTCCGCGAATGACAATGGGCTGGATCGGCAGGCTGACGAGCAAGTCGGCGCCGTCGAAGTCCAGGTACAGCGGCAACGGCATGCGCTCGCTCGAGAAATCCGGGACGAGCAGACCGCGTCCGCCGCCGCTGGTGTCGCCGTAGGTGACGGTGACGCTGTCGCCCTCGCTCAAGCGGCCGGAGGCGACCCGGAACACCAGCGTGTCTATGGCGCTGCGGAAACCGCCGTGCATCCCGCCGACGGGGATGGACGAGCGCGAGAACTGCACGTTCGGCTTCGACGAGGCAATCGATACGTAGTTGTCGACGGCCGGGTCGTCGGTTTGAAACCGCCCGAAGTTGGCCATGAAGTGCCGTGCGACCACGAAGCCGCCGCCCGGCACGATATCGCGGGTGCCGACGGTGTAGGTTTGCCGGATGGTTGCGTAGCTGCCTGCCTCGAACGGCCCGGTATCGGCGAGCAGGGTGCCGAGCGCCTCGGATTCGTCGTCGAGGATCGCGAGTTCCAGAACCGTCCGATCCAAGACGGGCATGGCCCCGGAGCGGTTGTAGGCGAGCACGCCGGAGGTGGCCGCGGTGGCGTTGACCGGCACGTAGCGGCCGGCAAGCGCGTGCGCGTTCAGCCACTCCCAAAGGGTCTGCGCCCTCGCCTTGGCGTTTTCGGCCGTGCTGGGCTCTGTCTGGACAGCGGACTTGAGAGCCTCCACCCGGGCGCGCAATTCGGGCGAAAGATGGTCCTCGGCGGCGTAGGCGGACGTCGAGAAGGCGACGAACAGCGAGCCGGCGATCGCGTGGATCGCGGTTCTCACCGTCCGCTCGCTCCGGCCACCAGGGTCTCGAACTGGTCGATTCGGGAACCCAGTGTCGCGAGGGTGTCGCGCCAGAAATCCGGCACGGCGAGATCGACCCCCAGATGCTTGGCGGCGAGTTCTTCCGCGGTCATGCGCCCGGTGTCTCGCAACAGGGCCCGGTAGCGGGAGAAGAACTCGACGCCGAGCGCGTCCCGACGGACATGGACGCCGAGGCTGAACAGGTAGCCGAACAGGTACGGGAAATTGTAGAAACTCAGTCCCGAAATGTAGAAGTGGAGCTTGCTGGCCCAGAACAGCGGATCGGGTTCGGCGAGGCTGTCGCCGTACCACTTCTGCCACGCGGCGGCCATCATCGCCTTGAGTTCCTTCGGTAGCAGTGGACGTTCGGCGCGGGATTCGTGGAAGTTGCGCTCGAACTCGAAACGGGTCGGGATGTTGAGAATGAACGCCACCAGCGCCGAGGCTTCCTCCCAGACGATGCGGAGGGCGGCGGCTGGCGTTTCGGCTCGCCTCAGGAGGGCGTCGCGTACGATGGTCTCTCCGAAGGTGCTCGCGGTCTCCGCCAAGGACATGCCGCAGCGCTGTTGACTGTCGGGCAGGTCGCGCATCACCCAGTAGTGGAAGGCGTGGCCGAGTTCGTGGGCGAGGGTTATGACGTCGCCGGCATCGCCGCTGTAGGTCATGTAGACCCGAGGCGTGCGCGACTTCGAAAAGCGGGTGCAGTAGGCGCCGGGGCGCTTTGTCGGCCCCACCGTGCCCTCGATCCAGCGCTTGTCGGCCATCATGCGGACAAAGGCGCCCATCTCGGGATCCACGGATCCGTAGGCGTCGGCGATGAGTTCGATGGCTTCGGGATAGGGGATGGGTTCGCTGTCGCCATCGACGACGGGTGCTGGTGCACGGTTGTCCCAGGGCCCGTACCGGCTCTTGCCGTAGGCCCGGGCCTGCAGCTTGGCGGCGCGCCGGGCGAGCGGAATCCCCTCTTCGGCGACTTGCAGCACCGTGTCGAGAGTCGCCTTGCCGATCCGGTTCATGTGCAGCGGTGCGTCGAGATAGTGCACGGGCGTGCCGGGCGCCAACCGGATGGACCGCTTGCGGCACATTTCCAAACGCCAGCCGGCGATGGCGTTGATTGCCGCTGCGCAGGACTCCTGGTGTTCGTCCCAGGTTGCGTTGATGGCGCGCCAGGCACTCTCGCGCAGGTGGTCGTCGGGCTTGTGCATCAATCCGGCCGCCTCGGCCACCCCCATGGTCTTCAGTTCGTTGTCCACCATCACCTCGCAGCGAAGCGAGCCGGAGAGCTTGTCGTAGAGGCGGCCCCAGGCGTGAAACCCGTCCCCGGCGAGGCTGGAGACCAGGTTCTCCTCGTCCAGGGGCAGGAGTTCATGGCGACGCTTGCGCGAATGTTCCACCGCAAACCTGGAGGGTGCGGTGGAGGGCGCCGCGAGGTAGCTCTCGACCACCTCCGTCGGCGCAAGATCGAGGAATTGGCCCGACGGTTCGGCTACTTCGGCAATCCGTTTCTTGACCGCCTGCATACGGCCTAGGAGCGCTTCCGCCTTTTCGTCCTGGCTGTCCACGCCCAAGCGGCACTCGGCATAGTTCTCGGGATCGTGGACCAGGGTCTTGGCTTCCTCGAGGAGGGCGGAGATCTCGCGGGCCGCCGCAATCGCATCTCCCGCAGCTTCGACGGTCAGTTCGTCTGCCGCATCGAGGAGCGGTACTAGAACGGCGTTTCGGCTTTCGATCTCGGCGAACAATGCGTCGGCCTGCAGGAGATCGGCATCGATGGCCGGCGAGTCGGCGTCGGAGTACTCGCTGGCCAGATCCCAACCGACGCCCTGAACAACCGCTTCGCCCCCCATGTCCGCCTGCTCCCTTCCCGTACTGCACACAACGATTGACTTTACTCGTTTGTGGCGTGAGGCTGCGCGGTTTCTGGGACCGCACCCACCCATGCCCCGAAAGAACGACACGGGCGGCAAGCTGCGCATCGGCGACCACTGGTCGGCGATCAGCATCATTGCGCAGTCCCAGGACAATCCGCTCAAAGCCGTGGCCGAGTTCGTCGAGAACAGCATCGACGCGCGCGCCAAGAACGTCCACATCCTGCGCGGTCGCGAGCGCGGCGAGCCCTATCTGAAGATCGTCGACGACGGTGAGGGTATCCGTCGGGACGGCAACGGCGCGCCGGATTTCCGCTACGTGGCAACGCATATCTGCGATTCCATAAAGAAGCGTTTGAAGCACGACGGGATCCAGGGCATCCAGGGCGAATTCGGCATCGGACTGTTGAGTTTCTGGACCCTGGGCGAGACCCTGCGGCTGAGTTCGTCCGCCGAGGACGGTACGGTGCACGAGATGTCCATGCGGCGGCGCAACGAGGGCTATGCCGTTCGCCGGAACCGACGGCTGGTCGCGGAGGCGGGAACGACGCTGGATATCCGTCCGCTGCTTTCGGGCATTCGCCATTTCAGCGGCGAGAAGCTCAATTGGTATCTGGCCTCGGAGCTGCGCGACCGCATCCGCGAGTCGGGCGTTACCGTCCAGATCACCGACCGCGCGGCGCGGAAGTCCTACACCGTGGCGCCGCGGGAGTTCGATGGCCGGCTCATCCACGAGTTGGACAACCCGGTCACCGACTTCGGCGAGATCAAGCTTGAACTCTATCTCGACGACCCCTCGCCGGAGCGCAGGGTGTCGTTGTACCGCAACGGCACCCGGGTGGCCGCCCTCGACGGCTTCGACGGCTTCCAGGAGGGTCCCTGGACCAGCGGCTACGTCGACGGCGTGGTCGATGTGCCGTTCCTGAACCTGACGCCGGGAACCCGTACCGGGGTGATCCGCGACGACGCCTTCGAGACCTTTCGGAGGGGCCTCGGGCCGGTGCAGGCGCAACTCGGCGCGTTCATCGAGGAGTTGCAGCGCGCCGAGGAGGAGCGGGCGAGCGAACGAACCCTGAAATCCATTCGACGGGCGTTCCGGGAAGCCCTCCTGGCGTTGCCGGCGGAGGAGTACGACTGGTTCGAAGTCCACCGGACCGGCGCAGGCCGTCGGTCGGGCGAACCGACCGCGCCCATCATCGAGCCGAAACGAACCGGACCGGACTCGCCGGACAACGCGGTTCCGGATGGGATCGATGAAGAGTCGCCCCAGGCCTTCTTCGAGATCGGCGGCCCGTTGCACAGCGTTCGCATCTCGCCCGCGTCGTCGGTGTTGAAGGTCGGCGCGCGCCGCAGTTTGCGGGCCGTCTGCCGGGACCGGTCCGGGCGGAGTGTCGATCAAGGCGTGGTGTTCGACTGGACCGTGGTGGACGGCGCCGGCACGCTGGACGATCCCCACGCCGAGATCGTCGCCTTTCTCGCGCCGGAGGAGCCGGGGCTGACCACGGTCAAGCTCGTGGCCACCCAACGCGACGTGGTCTGCGAGGCCCGTGCACTGGTCACCGTCACCGACTCGCTGGTGGCCGACCGGGACGGCAGCCCGGCCCGGCAGGGCATGCCGGGCTACACCTACGAGAACGCGCCGGGCCAGTTGTGGCGCTCCCGCTACGACATCGACCGGGAATTGATCGTCGTCAACAACGGCCACCGCGACTTCGTCTTTGCGTCCTCCCAGACGCGCCTCGCGCTGCTGCGCTATGTCGCACGCCTTTTCGTCAAGGAACTGGTGCTGCGAAATTTCCCCGGTTCGTCGTCGTCCGAACTCCTCGACCGGATGCTCGAACTCATGCTCTACATGGAGGGGAATCTCAAGTAGCGGGCTATTCGCCTCTATTCGCCTACAAGGGTCGCCTACAAGGGTCGCCTACAAGGGCGATGGCGAATATCGCACACCAACAGTGGTCGATGACTGGCATTTTTCGAACGGACCATGCGCGATCATCGTTGTCCAATTTTTCTTGCAAAGAGGACGACGATGGACCCGCAAACCGTATTGGATCGCCACCGCGACCGCATGATCAAGACGCTGAAGAACCTCAAGACGTCTTCCCAGGGCAACCAGAAGCTGCGCCGATTCTGCGACCGGGTCTACGACGACCTCGACAAGGTCACGGACACCCCGGCCAAGCGCGACTACCTCCCGGGGGAGGAAATTTTCCTGTGGTGCCACAACGAGTTGCTCGAACTGGCCGAAGTGGTACGCCCGGCGCCGCCGAGCGATCCCTATTTCGCCGACATGATCGCCCGGCTGCGCGACTTCGGTGGCCGGCTCGAACGCAACGAACCTCTGCCGCCCGGCTTCGCTATCCACTGGTTGGACGACTTGGGCGACGACGACGAAGGTCTTTGGGACGACTACGACTTCGACGCGATGGAAGGGGACAAACGTTCGGACCCCTCACCGCCCACTTGACCCGGCCGCAGCGGTGCGTTCAAGACGACCCCTCAGTCGAGACGCGCCTTCGATTCCTCCGTTGCCAAATCCGCCGTCGGCGCTATAGTTGCGGTTCCTTGCCCCGAGTACCCAAACTCATGAGCGAAGCCGCCAACGGCACCGGTCGCGAACTCGATCTCGGCTGGATGGAGCGCACGGGTGTGTGGGGTACCCGCGCCGAGCCGGGCAAGTACGGCCTGACCCTCGCCGACATCGCCGTGGAAGGCTACGGCGATGCGCCGGCGGTCAGCGACAACATGACCGGGCGTCCCCGGGGTGCCGCGTCGCGGCCGTCTTCGTACCGGATCGGCGCCTACGCGGTGCGCACCAAGAACGAGATTTGGCTGGACAACGCGTCGTTCCTCTACGAGGAAGCGCTGCAACGGCAGTGGAGTTCGGCCACCGACGTGCCCTGGCACACCATCGAACCCTTGCCGGACGACATCGAACAGGCCGAGTGCCAACTCGCCACCTTCCTGACGGAGGTTGAATTCGTCGCCGGCGACGTGCCTGCGCGCTGGATTTCGCTGACGACTCCGGACTACTTCGAGCCCCGCCAGGTGCTGCTCGCCCAGGTGATGGACGAGTCCCGGCACATGGATGTCTTCCGAAAACGCGCGCTCGCCAACGGCGGCGGCCTGATGCAGGCGACCGGCGCCACCTCCGGGTTCGTCGGCAGCATCGACCTCTCCCGGGATTTCACCGAGATGTCGTCGCGCCTGCACATCTCCGGCGAAGGCTCGGTGCTGACGCTGTTCCGCATGGGCGAGCTGATGGCGCAGAACGAGGCCGAGAAGGTCATCTACCGGCTCTGCGCCCAGGACGAAGCGCGCCACGTGGCGTTCGGCGTGATGCACATGCGCTACATGGCGGAGACCGCCCCGGATCGCCGCGAAGAGATCCACGGCTATCTGGACGAGGCCGAAGGCGGCCTGATCGGTGCCGGGAATCCCGTCGGGCAGTTGACGCCGACCTCCGAATCCATGGCCATCATCCTGGGCGGCGGCAAGGATCACTTCGACGACGGCATGAGAAAGATCATCGCGATCCGTCGCCGGCAGCTTCGCGAGTACCAGAAACGGGTGACCTCGGCCGGCTTCGGCGAACGCTTCGACAACGGGCGCTCCCGGGTCGGCGAAATGATCGAGCAAGCGGCCGCGTAGATTCGTTCTGACGAGCTCCTCGAGTCCCATGGCCGACAAAGTACCGGCAAGGCAATCGCCGAAGGAACCCGCGCCGGACGCACCTCCAGCGGCTGTGTCGGAGACGCCGGAGCGCAAGTACGAACCCAAGTACGACTGGATGAACAAGTCCCGCCAGTGGGGGATGCGGGTGAGGCCGGGCAAGGCGGGGTTGAAGCTCGGCGAGCTCAACACCGGCATCTACGGCGAAATACCCATGCACTGGACCGACGAGAGCCGCAATCCGCGCGGCGCCATCCCCCGCCGGGGCATGCCGCCGGTGGGCTACTCGGTGCGCGACAAGGCGGATCTCTGGGCGGACTCCGCCGCCGACCTCTACGAGGAGGCCATCCAGCGCCGTTGGGCACCAGCCACCGACGTGCCTTGGGATTCCATCAAGCCCCTTGCCGACGACGTCGAGCACGCGGTCTGCCAGGTCTGCACCGAACTGGTGGGCTACGCAAACGTCGACATCGAGAGCATCACCGGCTGGCAGCACCAGATGTCCTACGGCTACCACGAGGTCAAGCAGTTCCTCGCCACGGCCGGTTTCGACGCCGCGCGCCACTACGAGTGCTTCCGCAAGCGGGCGCTGGTCAACGGCGGCGGCCTGGGATTGGAAGGCCCGGGGATGGTGAACCGCATGATCCTGGAGAGCCGCGGCGGCTGGACGGAAGCGGTGGTCTACCTGTTGCTGCTCCGCGGCGCGTTCACCCTGACCCTCTACAGGTACCTCGGCCGCTACGCCCACAACGACGCGGAGCGGTTCATCTTCGGCCACGCGCTGGCCGACAAGGCCCGTCATGTCAGCTACGGCCTCGACCACCTCAAGTACGCCATCGCGCATGTCGACGACCAACGTCAGATCGTCCGAACGCTGCTCTTCATCGGCGAGGGCGTGGTGGGTCGCGACATGCGCGATCCGGTGCTGGCCGAAGCGCTGGCCATCATCTTCGGCGGTGGTATCGTCGGCGCGGCCGACCGGGGCATGGATGTCTTCCGGGCGTTGATGCGCGACTACCTCGAGATGCACTTCGACTTCTGCCGGTGGCTGGGCGTACCGCGCGACCCGGCACGGATGCCGCCGCCATTGAACGAATACGCGCAGGCTTGAAGTGGTGCCCTTTCCCTCCGTGGACTGGTTCGACGAAGTACGCGGGGTGTTCAACGGCGACGACAGCTACCGCGGCGCGGGCGGTGGCTACTGCAACTGCGTGGCGGGCTTCCAGATCGCCGAGCGGGTGTTCGTGCTGACTTTCGAAGGCGCCGAGTGCAGCGGCGCGGTGGAAGCGGACGAAGCGGTCCTGGACGATGTCGACTTCTATCTCCGCATGCCAGCCGACGACTGGCGGGAGATGGTCGCCAATATCGCCGCCAACGACGGGGCCGACCTGCACCACACGCTGAATACGCTGGATCTCGGCCGCGACGACGGCCTGGCCACTTCGCGCCACGGCGATCAGGTCCGGGAGGATCTGTTCTTCCGCTACAACCAGACCCTGCAGTTCTTCTTCGACGCCTCGGCGCGGGTCCGGACGGTGTTCACCTAGTGCGTCTCGCTGCGCGAGCGCGTCTCGGAATACGAGCCGTTCAAGAGCGCTGCCCACCGGTGTTCGTATGCAACCCAAGTGTCAACATTCGGCATGCTCAAGGATTCGAGCGCGTCTCGGAATACGAGCCGTTCAAGAGCGCTGCCCACCGTTGTTCGTATGCAACCCAAGTGTCAACATTCGGCATGCTCAAGGATTCTAGAGAGGCCCCATGGCGCAATTGGATTGGTTGGAAGATGCGCGGGTGGCCGTCAATGCCCACCGGGCATTCCGCAAGCTCGGCTCCACCGACTTGGTGTTGGGACTCAAGTCCGGCAAGACGGTGCGCGTCGTCACGTTCGAGGCGTTCGAGGTGGTCGCCATCGAGGAGGTGGGGGAGACGGCGTTGCGCGACTGCGAACTGGTCATCGAAATGACGCCTCGCCAGTGGACCGACTACCTCAAGCGGCGCGCGGCAGGCAGCGGGCCGTCCTTGGTGGACCTGGACTTGGAACGCGGCATCGTGCGCGCTCCCGACCCGTTGCGCCGGCTCAAGTTCGAGCGCTATCACCTGTCGTTGCAGGCGCTGGTGGATCAAGGCGCGCGCATCCAAGCGAACGACCGGGAGTCGAGGGCTAGCGCCTGACGCGGCGGGGAGCGGTCGATGCCCATCTACGAGTACCGTTGTGCGCAGTGCGCAGCGGTGACCAGTGAACTGGCATCGCTCGACCAAATCCCGACGAAGGTCGACTGCAAGTGCGGCGGCGTTGCCGCGCGCATCATCTCCCGGCCATCGGTGCACCTTTCCAAGCGTTCCAAGGTCGCTCGCCTCGACCCCAAGTACGACGCGATGGTGGACCGAGCCATGAGCGGCACGCCCAACGCCGACCCCGACCGGCTGATCAACCGGCGCGGCGACATCGCCAAGGGACGCCCGGACCCGTGAGCACGTGGCTGGCCCAGCATTGGTTCGCGGTTGCGCTGGCGGTGGTCTACACCGGCTTCCTCTTTTTCCACGCTCGCGCCGGCATGCGCGTCGGCAATACCGCGGCCGGTTTCTTCATCGGTGATCGGCGGCTCGGCGGTGCCGTCATCGGCGTATCGTTCTACGCCACGTTCGCCAGCACCAACAGCTACATCGGGCTGGCTGGCAAGAGCTACGAGTACGGCCTGCCCTGGCTGACCATGGCGGTGATGCTGGTCGTCTTCTGTTGGCTGTCGTGGAAGGTCGTGGCACCGCGGATGCGCCGTTTCGCAGCGGTGTTGGGATCGCTGACGGTCCCGGACTTCCTGGCCGTCCGCTTCGCGAGCGATCGGGTGCGAATCGCGTCTGCGGCGGTGATCGTATTCTCAAGCCTGTTGTACCTGGTGGCGGTGTTCAAGGGCGCGGGCAACCTGCTGCAGGTCTTCCTCGGCATTCCCTACCAGGTCGCGGTAGTCGTGACGCTGTGCCTGATTGTCGCCTACACCATGCTCGGCGGATTCCTCTCGGTGGTGCGAACCGATGTCTTGCAGGGCTCGCTGATGGTGGCCGGATCGCTGCTGTTGTTCTACTTCATCACCAGGGCCGCAGGCGGAGTCACCGCCATCGCCGACCTGCCCGACGAGCCGTCGCGGTCCCATCTGTTCGACCTCAACGCGGCGATTCCCTTCGTCGTGCTCGTGGGGATCGCGCTGGCCGGATCCCTGAAGCTCCTGGTGGATCCTCGCCAGGTGACGCGCTTCTACGGCTTGAAGGACGAGCGCAGCGTGCGTACGGGCATCTGGGTGGCGGTGGTCGGGATCCTGGTCATCCAGTTCTGCCTGTTTCCGCTCGGGCTCTACGCCCATTTCCTGCTCGACGGCGTGACCGACACCGACCTGATCGTGCCGACCCTGGTCAACGACCCGGGCGTGATTCCGGCGCTGGTCGGCGACTTCCTCGTCATCGCCATCCTCGCCGCCGCGATGTCGTCTCTCGACAGCGTCCTCTTGGTGGCTGCCTCGGTGGCCTCGCGGGACTTGCTGTGGGGCCACAAGCGTGAGGATGCCAAGGTTGTCTCCCACGCCCGGATGAGCGTTGCCGGTTTCGCCATCGTGGCTGCGGTCGTCGCGTTCAACCCGCCGGGCGGGATCGTCGAACTGACGATCTTCTCCGGCAGCCTGTTCGCCGTTTGCTTCGTCCCCACGATCCTGCTCGGCCTGCACTGGCGCAGAGGAAACGAAACGGCGGCGCTGGCGGCTTTCGGACTCGGTATCGCGGTATTGGTGGGCTGGCTCGCGGCGGGATTGGGTGAGGTCGTGCACGAGGTCTTCCCGGCCCTGTTCGCATCGACACTCGCGTATGTGGTTCTCTCCCTCGGGGGCAAGGCGGTGAGCGACGCCACCGTGCAACGTCTGTTCGAGACCAACTAAGGGGGTTTCCCATGCCGGGACCGCTTGACGGCGTCAGGGTCGTCGACTTCACCACCATGATCGCCGGCCCCTACGGCACGATGATCCTCGCCGACCAGGGCGCCGATGTCGTCAAGGTGGAAGCCCCGGCGCGCAGCGACCACGCCCGAAGGGCCGGCTACGGCCAGCGCCACTTTTCGGCGGCGTTCGTGAACAACAACCGCAACAAGCGCTCGATCTCGGTGGACGCGAAAGCCGATGCCGGCCGCCAAGTGCTGCTCGACCTGGCGCGCACGGCCGATGTCTTCGTGCAGAACTACCGTCCCGGCGTGATGGCCCGGCTCGGTCTCGACTACGACGATCTCAAGGCCGTCAAGCCGGACATCGTCTACGTCTCCATGAGCGGCTGGGGCGAGCGCGGTCCGTTCGCCCACAAGCCGGTCTACGACCCCATCATCCAGGCGCTATCGGGGCTCGCCACCGTCCAGGCGGGCGCCGACGAGGCTCGCCCGCGGCTGGTGCGGACGGTCCTCCCGGACAAGCTCACCGGCGTCACCGCCGCCCAGGCGGTCTCGGCGGCGTTGTTCGCCCGCGAACGCACCGGCGTCGGCCAGCACGTCCGGCTGTCCATGCTGGACTCCATCGTCGCCTTCCTGTGGTCGACGGACATGGGCGGCCAGACCTTCGTTGGCAAGGAGGTCGACGTCGCCCGGGCCGCGACCTTCATCGACCTCATCTACGAGACGGCGAACGGCTACATCAGCGTCTCGGTGATGGCCAACGACCAGTGGCACGGCCTGTGCCACGCCGTAGGCCACCCGGAGTGGCTCGAAGACGAGCGCTTCAAGACGCCGGCGGGCCGTGACCGCCACGCCGACGAACGCTTGGAGATGATGCAAGAAGCCCTGTTGGAGAAACCTGCCGCCGAGTGGCTCGGCATCCTCGAAACCGCCGGCGTACCCTGCGCGCCGGTATTGACCCGCGCCGAGATGGTGCGCCATGCCCAGGTCGAAGCCAGCGGCATCGTCATCGAGACCGACCACCCCCATGCCGGCCGCCTCCGCCAGGCCCGCAACGCGGCACGGTTCGAAGCCACCGTGCCGGAGATCCGCTACGGCGCTCCGCACTTGGGCGAACACACGATTGAGAT
>JAKZRQ010000284.1:0-3061 GCA_047518105.1 Pseudomonadales bacterium
AAACTGGTGGTGATCACCGGCCTGTCCGGCTCCGGGAAGTCGTCGCTGGCGTTCGACACCCTCTATGCCGAAGGCCAGCGGCGCTACGTGGAATCGCTGTCCGCCTACGCGCGCCAGTTCCTGTCGATAATGGAGAAGCCCGATGTGGACCACATCGAGGGCTTGTCGCCGGCGATCTCGATCGAGCAGAAGTCCACCTCCCACAACCCGCGTTCCACCGTGGGCACGATCACCGAGATCTACGACTACCTGCGGCTGTTGTTCGCGCGGGTGGGGGAGCCCCGCTGTCCCACGCACGCCGAGCCGCTCGACGCCCAGACCGTGAGCCAGATGGTGGACCAGGTCATGGCGATGACGGAGGGCTTGCGCATCATGGTGCTCGCGCCGGTGATCCGTGAGCGCAAGGGCGAGCATCAGCACATCTTCTCGGAACTCACCGCGAACGGATTCATCCGGGCGCGCATCGACGGCATCGTCACCGACCTCGACCACCCGCCGGACCTGGACAAGAACAAGAAGCACACCATCGAAGCGGTGGTGGACCGGCTCCGGATCCGCCCGGACGCCCAGCAGCGCTTGGCGGAGTCCTTCGAGACCGCGCTGCAGCTTGCCGAGGACGTGGCCGTGGTGAGCTTTCTCGATTCCGTCGCCGACGGCCGAAGCGCGGACGGATCGGCGCCCGAAGGGGGGCTTCCGGAAGATCTGACCTTCAGTGCCCGGTTCGCCTGCCCGCAATGCGGCTACAGCATCAGCGAACTGGAACCGCGGATGTTCTCGTTCAACAATCCGGCAGGCGCCTGCCAAGCGTGCGACGGCCTCGGCGTCAAGCAGTACTTCGATCCGGACCTGGTGGTCGCGGACCCGGACCTCACCCTGGCCGAAGGCGCCATTCGCGGTTGGGACCGGCGCAACGTCTACTACTTCCACATGCTGAGGTCCCTGGCCCGGCACTACGGTTTCGATATCGACCGGCCCTACAAACGGCTGAAGAAGGCGCACAAGAACGCCATCCTCAACGGCTCCGGCGGCGAGCGGATCGATTTCAGCTACCACAACGACCGGGGCGACCGGATCACGCGCCGCCACCGTTTCGAAGGCGTCATTCCGAACATGGACCGCCGCTACCGGGAAACCGAATCGAGCATGGTGCGGGAGAGCCTGACGCGCTACCTGACGGTGCGCGCGTGTCCCGACTGCGACGGCTCGCGACTGCGCGAAGAAGCCCGCCACGTATTCATCGACGGCGCCAACCTGCCGACCCTGACCAAGGGCTCGGTGGAGCTCATCCTGGATCACTTCGAAGCGCTTCATCTCACCGGTCAGCGCGGCGAGATCGCGGACAAGATCGTAAAGGAGATCCACGCCCGCCTGCGGTTCCTGGTCGATGTCGGCCTGAACTACCTGACCCTGGATCGGAGCGCCGAGACCCTGTCCGGCGGGGAGGCGCAGCGCATCCGCCTCGCCAGCCAGATCGGTGCCGGCCTGGTGGGCGTCATGTACATCCTCGACGAACCGTCCATCGGTCTGCACCAGCGCGACAATGCCCGCTTGCTGCGCACGCTCACCCACTTGCGCGACCTCGGCAACACGGTGATGGTGGTGGAGCACGACGAGGAAGCCATCCGCGCCGCCGACCACGTGGTCGACATCGGTCCGGGCGCGGGTGTGCACGGCGGCGAGATCGTGGTTGCGGGCACGTTGGACGACGTCCTCGCGTGCGAGGAGTCCATCACCGGCGCATACCTGTCCGGCAAACGGTCCATCGCCGTACCCCGGTGTCGAACGCCTCGCGACGACGCCCGGCTCGTGCGCCTGGTCGAGGCGCGGGGCAACAACCTCAAGGACGTGACCGCCGAATTTCCGGTGGGCCTGTTCACCTGCGTAACCGGGGTCTCCGGTTCCGGCAAGTCCACACTGGTCAACCAGACCCTCTATCCGATCACCGCGCGGGCGCTGAACGGCGCCATGAGCGTGACCCCGCAACCCCACGCCGATATCGAGGGCCTCGAATTCCTGGACAAGGTGGTGGACATCGACCAAAGCCCCATCGGCCGCACGCCGCGTTCGAATCCCGCAACCTACACGGGCTTGTTCACCCCGATCCGGGAGCTGTTTGCGCAGACCCAGGAGTCACGCGCGCGGGGCTACCGGCCGGGTCGTTTCAGTTTCAACGTCCGGGGGGGCCGTTGCGAGGCGTGCCAGGGAGACGGCGTCATCAAGGTGGAGATGCACTTCCTGCCGGACATCTACGTGCCCTGCGACCTCTGCAAGGGCAAGCGCTACAACCGCGAGACCCTCGAGGTGCGCTACAAAGGCAAGAACATCCACGAAGTGCTCGACATGACCATAGAGGAGGCGCGCGGGTTCTTTGATGCCGTGCCGATGCTCAAGCGCAAACTCGACACCTTGGTGGACGTTGGAATGTCGTACGTGCGCTTGGGCCAGAGCGCGACCACGCTCTCCGGCGGCGAGGCCCAGCGCGTCAAGCTCTCGCGCGAACTCTCCAAGCGGAGCACCGGCAAGACCCTCTACATTCTCGACGAGC
Source organism: Pseudomonadales bacterium (assembly GCA_047518105.1). GTDB lineage: Bacteria > Pseudomonadota > Gammaproteobacteria > Pseudomonadales > Azotimanducaceae > VXYL01. Next base: position 2,546 of record JAKZRQ010000284.1, read on the forward strand.
CGACCACGGGATTGCACTTCCACGACATCCAGCAACTGCTCGACGTGCTGCATCGGCTGCGCGACCAAGGCAATACCGTGGTGGTGATTGAGCACAATCTCGACGTCATCAAGACCGCCGACTGGGTGGTCGACTTGGGCCCCGAAGGCGGTGACGGCGGCGGCGAGCTGATCGCCGCGGGCACGCCCGAGGGCATCGCCAAGGTTCGTGCGTCGCACACCGGGCGGTTTCTTGCCAAGATGCTCGACCGTGCATCGCGGGGGCGCTAGTGTCGTGTCCCGCAAGTTTCTGGTATTTCAGCGCGTCCCACGGGGTCTGTGGCAAGGCGCGTCCCCGCCGGGAATGGTGGACCCATTGCCAAGGGGCGGAACGCGGCCACAGGCCCCGTGGGGCGCGCCCTTCGGGAGTTCGCCATGCGCGCCACTGCCGCGTTGTGGTCCTTGCCAATATGCCCGATATTCCCTGCGGACCACGCCTTGCATTGACGCGCATGGCGAACTCTGAAACACCAGAAAC
>JAKZRQ010000285.1:0-4612 GCA_047518105.1 Pseudomonadales bacterium
CACCGCGGCAACGTCAACCCGCCTGGCGGCAAGCCACCGCGCCTCGCAGTTACGCAAGATCGTGGGCGAGGCGATCATGGCCACAAAGCCCGACCTCGCCGTGGTTTCGTGGGGTCGCGGCGAGCAGGGACCGTCGCGCGGCAACCGATCCGAGGCCATCCTGGAGCGATTGGTCAGCCGGCGCATCCGCGGGATGAGCGTGGTGTGCCTGCCGGTCGAGGCCGCGTCCGATCCGCCGTCGTCGAACTGGCTGGGGCGCCATTCCCCGCGCGAACGGGTCCGCAGTGCCGGCCTGTGGAACGACGCGGATGTGGACGCTGAATTCGACTCGACGTTCCTGGAGGTTTTCGGCGGCCTGGTGCTCGACACCCGGTCGTTGGCATCGCGGCGGACAACCCAGTGGCCGATCTGGCCCGGAGCTTCGCAAAGAGCGATGTCGCCACGCCGTGGCCGGCACGGGACGCGTCGTTGAGCACGATGGAACGTGTGCGGGAATTTTCCGTACCAACTGGCAGGAGGGAACGGCCGGAAAGCGCATCCAATGCACGTCCCTGCACGGCCACTTGAAATGCGGTGTCCATGGGTGAATGAAGCCGTCGATTCACCTGCCGCGAAATGTTTGCCTGGACGGTGGCGCGACGGGTGTGTCGGTCGCGCCACGCGTTGGCGTGCTGGGCCGGCATGGCGAGCGGGACGGGAGCAGCGTGTTGGAGGCGGCGCCGTTTGCGGTGCGCATCCAATCGCAGGCTGACCGGGAGGCGCTTGGGTGGGGTTTGCTGGCCTGGGAGGATCCGCGCAGGACGGACGGTCCGGCGTCCCCGTTTTGGGCCAGGGCGCCGATGCTGGAAGGCGAGTGGGGGCCCGAAGCGCCGGGGAGGGGTCGTTTCCGGAGATCGCAAAAACGACCCGTCCCGAGCGGTGCCATTTTCTGTTGGGTAACAGTACGTGTGCGCCGGGATCGTTCGGGGCGCGCGCGGAGAAGGAGAATGGAATGGGATACGCAAGGATGTTTTACTCCACGCGCCATGTGGCTGATTGGGTCGGGATTTCGCCGCGCACGCTTGAGGGCTGCCGGATCACGGGCAAGGGACCGCTGTTTCACCGATTCGGCTGCACGGTGCGTTACTTCGGGGCCGATGTTGATATCTGGGTGGCGGCGCAGCGGCGAATCTCAACGACCGACGAGGGCGAGGCACTTCGAGTGGCCGTGCGATGGCAGCGCCGCAAACCGCCTTGGTGGGCGACCGGCGAACCGGACGCGTCGCACAATCCGTTGGGTGCAAGTCAATGGATTCCGGTGGGACCGGATTCGTAGAATCGGCCACTGCCCGCTCGATGACAAAAAATGGGGTACGATGAGCACTGATCGTAACCGTTCCGTCAGGCTGCGGCATCCTCCGGCCGCCCAATGGAGTTCGGCGTGCACTGCGAACCGATCACCTTCCTCAGCGGACGCCTACCACTCCTGTCCGCCCACTGTTCCACGGCCTGACGGAACGATTACGCCACGGTGAAGCCGCTCCGCCAAGCCGTGATGGCCCGGACGGGCGGTGCTGGTGATCCGCGAGGCGTTGCCCCGGAGGGCGGGTATGAAACCGGGCGCAGGCTCGATGCGTTGGTAAGAGGCGGCGCGATGCGCCCTCCCCCGGCCTCCAGCGCGTCGAGCCGTTCCAGGCAGCGCGCCGCCAGCCGCCCGTTCAAAGCCTCCAGCTCGGGCACCTTCGGGATCGGCACCATGAACCGGCGCCGCGCCGTCTTCACCAGCGCCTCGACCTTGCCCTTGTCGTTGCCCTTGCCGGGCCGGCCGAAGCGGTCGCGGAACAGATAGTGCGATTGCAGATGCGTGAACGCTCGGGTGCGCCGTCGCTCGCCGTCGCCCATGATCCGCGCCACCGCGAGCGTCGTGTTGTCGTACAGGATCGATCGCGGGATCCCGCCGAGGAAGGCGAAGGCACTGACATGGCCGTCCAGGAAGGCCTCGGTCGTCTCCCTCGGATAGGCTTTCACGAACCAGACATTGGAATGGGGCAGGATCAGGCAGAAGAAGGCGACCTTCTCCCGCCGGCCCCGGACCTCGACCACCGCCTCGCCGAAGTCGACCTGGGCGTGCCCGGCGGGTGATGCAGCGGCACGAAGGCCTCGCGCGTCGACTGCCGCCTGGCCCGCACATAGTCCTTCACGATGGTGTAGCCCCCGGTGAACCCATGCTCGTCGCGAAGGCGTTCGAAGATCCGTTGCGGGGTGTGCCGCTGCTTGCGCGGCTCAGCCTGGTCCGCCTCCAGGATCGCGTCGACGATACCGGTAAAACCGTCCAGCTTAGGCCGCCGCACCGGCGCCGTCCGGTGATACCCCGGCGGCGACGAATAGCTCAGCATCTTCTTCACCGTCCGACGGTCGATGCCGAACCGACGGCCCGCCTCGTGATGGCTCAGACCCTCATCGACAACCGCCAGACGAACCGCCGCATAAAGCTCCACGCCGTACATCTCCCGCCCCTCGCCACAACCGACAAAGGACTATCGTTGGCGCAATTTTGCGCCGCCGCGACCGGACCGCCCGGGCGCCTCGCGTGGTGCATTATTCCTCCGCCGTTAACATGCGCGACTACGCCAAGGCCGATCTCATCGTGCTTGACGACTTCGGACTGATCGCACTCAACGACGACGCGCGCCGCGACCTGCTCGAGATCCTAGACGATCGCCACGGCCGCAAGTCCACCCTGGTAACCAGCCAGCTCCCGATCGACACCTGGCATGACTACATCGGCGAACCCACCCTCGCGGACGCCATCCTCGACCGGCTCGTGCACAACGCTTACCGGCTCAATCTCAAAGGAGAATCCATGCGTAAAACGAAACTCAACTTGACGACCACAGGACTACCAGAGTAACAATGCAACGTCCTGGGTCGCTTCGCTCCGAGAGTGGCCGAAATCGCGTGGACCAGGTGGCCGGAATCACGTGGACTGCCCGGCCGAAATCCGTGGAATACGCACACGGGGGACCGCGTAGTTTCTGGTCATGGAGCCCGTGAATCCCGTGGCGGACCCGGAGTCAGTCCTGCAGGTCAAGGTTCGGCTCTTGGGGATCAGCCCGATGGTCTGGCGCCGCGTTCTGGGAAGCACCAAAATTCGTGGGGTCAAACGGCGAGACCGTCTTCCGTCTGAAGGGCGAGCGAGCGTTCGAGGTCGATGTTTGGACGTTCAACCGTCGATGTCGGCTACTTTGACCCCACGGATTTTGGTGCTTCCCTAGCACGCGCGGTGGCGTCGCCGAGAAATCCGGCTCCGCGAATTCAGCGACCGATGGCCACGCCTTCCCGCCTTGGATCGGCGCCGCCCTCGAGCGTGCCATCCGGCGAAATGCGAATGATGTGCAGCCCGGAAGTCATCTCCGCCTCCGCAATCTTGTGCCCTAGGGCCCCGAGGGCCTCTGCGATGCTGGCCGACGTGCCGCGCTCGAGTGCGACGGTCCCGCGATTGCGGTGCGAGACGTGCGGGAGCGCCGCGGCGGCGGCCGGGTCCGCCCCGAAGGCCAGCATGGCGATGAGGCTCTGCGCGACATATTCCGGAATACGCGCGCCTCCCGGCGAACCGGCCAGGACGATCGGCTTGCCGTCCAGGTAGGCAATGGTCGGTGCCATGGACGAACGCGGGCGCTTGCCCGGTGCGGGTGCATTCGCGATGGGCACGCCGTTTGCGTCCGCAGGGCGGAATGAGAAGTCGGTCAACTGGTTGTTGAGCACGAATCCGCCAGCCATGCGCCCGGACCCGAAGGCGGTCTCGACCGACGCGGTCAAGCTGATCGCGAGCCCTTCCTTGTCGATCACCGAGACGTGGGTCGTGCTCGGCGGATCCTCGCCCACGTCCGGCACGGGGAGTCCTCGATCTCCCCTCGGCGGATCACCAGCGGTGGCTTTGCCCTTCGCGGCCTCGAATGGCCGGATCAGGTGCGCGCGGGAGTCCATGTACGCGGAATCGAGCAGCCTCTCGATCGGCACCTTCACGAAATCGCTGTCCGCGAGATAGCGGGCACGGTCGGCGTAGGCCAGCCGCGAGGCGCTTGCGAAGAGATGCCAGAGCTGTGGGTCCTCGAGCGTGAGTTCATCCAACCCGAACCGATCGAGGAGCATCAGGATCTGGCCGGTCGTGGTCGCCCCCGAGGAAGGTGGGCCCATGCCGCAGACGCGATAACTCCGAAATGGATGACAGACCGCAGGGCGTTCGATGACGCGGTAGGCAGCGAGATCGTCCAGGCCGAGCGCGCCGGGGCGCGGGGCGCGGCGTGCCTTGGCGACGATCCGTTCGGCCAGAGGGCCGGTGTAGAAAGCATTTGCGCCTTGCGCGGCAATGATTTCGAACGTCTCGGCGAGTTGTGGCTGTTTCAGGAGCGTTCCCGCCGCCAGTGGCTTGCCGCCGGGCAGAAAGACTGCTGCGGCATCCGTTCCGGTCAAGCGCTCGGCGTATCGAGCCAGCAACCTCGCCAGACGCGGACTCACCTGGAACCCGTCACGGGCCAACCGAATCGCGGGCTGGAACAGATCGGCCCAGGGGAGCTTTCCGTGGCTGTCATGGAGCGCCTCCATCAGGCGCACGAGCCCGGGCACGCCGATG
>JAKZRQ010000286.1:0-2528 GCA_047518105.1 Pseudomonadales bacterium
CGCGCCGGTCAGCCGGCCGAGCAGGTCGTAGGCGAAGTCCTCCCGGTCCGCGCCCTTCGCCCGCCGCCCGAGCAGCCCGTCGCTGCGCCAGGCGTACGTCTCGTCCTGGAACGCCGCCGTCCCCTGCGCGGTGTCGATCCCCGTCACCCGGCCCGTCGCCGCGTCGAACGTCCATTCCGGCGTGCGTCGCCAGCGCCGCCGCTCCTGCCTTTGACCGGTCTCACGGCGGGCCATCCCTGATCTCCCTGACGGTCGCCGCCCAGACCGTGCCCTTCGCCGAAGGCGTTGTTCGGCACCGCAGCCCGGCATCTCGCTCGCAACCTACGCCACTGGGCTGTGGGCACCCGATTGCGTGCGTCCGAGATCACCGTGAGGTCACTTGTCGGACGCCAATTGCGTGTGTCCGAGATGACTCGTGTAGCGGTACGTCGTCGTCGGTCTCAGGTCGGGGGCGCATTCGGGACGCCCGCCCTGTCAGCGGCGTTCCCACCCCCAAGGCGTCACAACAGGGTGGATGTCCCCATCTGGCCCACCCTGGGATCTGATCGTGACGATGGACGGCGCGAGCTCGGAGGTGTACTCGGGTTTTTTCGTGGAGGAGGAGGGGACGTGGTCGAGCCTGCGCGCGGTTCGGGAAACGCTGGAGCGGCGGGGGCTGTTCTGCAGTCTGTACACGGACCGGGGGTCGCACTACTGGCACACGCCGAAGGCGGGCGGCCAGGTGGACAAGGGGAACCCGACGCAGTTCGGGCGGGCGATGGCGGAGCTGGGGATCGAGATGATCCCGTCGTACTCGCCGGAGGCGCGGGGCCGTTCGGAACGCTGGTTCGGCACGGTGCAGGGCCGTCTGCCGCAGGAGCTGGCGCTGGAGGGATCACGGGGATGGAGGCGGCGAACGCGTATCTGCAACCGACGTTCTGGCCGCGGATGAACGAGCGCTTCGGGGTGGAGGCGCGGGAGCGGGGCAGCGCGTTCGTGGCGCTGCGGGACGCGGAACTGGACGACATTCTTTGCCTGAAGGGGGAGCGCACGGTGACGCGGGACAATTGCGTGAGCCACAAGGGCTTGCAGTTGCAACTGCCGGTGGGGCACGGGCGGCACTACGTGAAGCGACCGGTGCGGGTGCACGAGCACGCGAACGACCGCCTGTCGGTGTTCCACGGCCCGCGGCGGCTGGCGCGGTACGACGCCGACGGCGCGATGCTGCGGGAACCGGTGGCGCTGGCGGCTGGCTAGCGGGTGTTCGCCGGGAACGCTGGATGACGGCAACCCGCAGGCCGGGTTCAAGCCCGCAAACGGGAGGTCGCGAAACCGGACAGATCATGTGCCAGAAGAAGCGGACAGTTCCATGTGCTACTGACATCACCCGCGACATCACTTGCGGACGTCAATCGCGTGTGACCAAATGTCGCCAGGCGTCACAACAGGGTAGGATGTCCCTATTCCGTCACTATTCCATCGTCACCAACTAGCGTTTTCCACGGCCTGTCCACGGGCGCGCGAACGCCTCAGTCGGCAGAGCGGCGGAGCGCAGGCGGTGGGAAACGCGGGGCCGGGACATGGCGGACCGTCTGGTTCAAGCGACGGCAAGGCCAAAACTCATGGAATCTCCCCCAACAGCCGTCGCCGCGCAGTCTCGACACATGTAAGGAATCCAGCCAGATCTACCCGTCGGCATACCTCGGCGTATTCGGCCGAGTGTCCGAATTCAATATCGATCAGTCCTTTCCCCCTCTCTTGGTTCAGCTGACCGACGAACCGTCCGTCGTGATACATCTCAACGACCACCTCCTCATACTCAGACAAACTTGCAACCATTGTCTCGAAGCCTTTCCCGTAAAACGGCATGCAGTGCTCTCCTATGGCCCATTTGGTTCAAGGAAGCTTTTAAAGCTACCATCCGGATCAAACCGAACCCCACGTCCGGTGTTCAAGTCTACGACATCCGTCCCTTGACGTTGGTTCGCGCGGAACGACTGTCTAGAACTCCTCAGGATGTCCTCCAGCACACGTAGGCCTTGCGCGTTTCTCTCCGCCGCAGTGCCCGTCGAACGAGGAAAAGCGGTCCCTGGACGGTCACCGTGTTTTTGTAGATGCCGCCCAGCTTTTGTGAGCCAATTCTTGTCTGCCTTCGCACCTGCGCGAAGCATGGCATCAATCGCATCGTCGGACAATCTACCAGCGACTTTCGCACCGCCTTTGATCGATCGGATGACTGCGGATACAGCGATCTTTCCACCAATCCAATTCGCCGGATCCAGGATGATCGAAGCCCAATCCGAGTCGAGCGGGGGATCGACAGCATCCCAATACTCCTCGCCAGTGATCACGCCGAGACGCCACAATTGCCGTGCCAGTTCGTACTGCTCGGGGGTCAAATCGCCGCGGCGCAAGCCCCGAAGCAACTCTGCCTTGGTGATCGCTCCGTCCGCCTGAGTAGCCTCCTGGGCCAGCGCGACCCCCCGCATGGCCGACCACCACACCGGGGTCGGCGGCCCGAATCCCACGGTCACCCACGGTCGGTAGGA
>JAKZRQ010000287.1:0-3484 GCA_047518105.1 Pseudomonadales bacterium
GAGCATTCGGGTACGAAGGCAGTCCTATGCCGAGAACGAAGGGGCGGTCGTACCGTTGGTTCGCACGAATCCGCGCTCCGGCATCGAATCATTGCATGGTCCGCTTTGGTGCCCACGACCTCCGCTTCAACTGCCCCTCGAGGTTGAAGGCATGTCGGCGGAAGCATCGCGGGCTTTTCTGGAAGAGATCGAGGCCCACGTATTGCAGCCCGAGTTCCGCTACGACCATGCCCATGCGCCCGGCGACGTGACGCTCGGGGACCTGTTCATGACCATTCAGGTTGCGCCGCCGATCAAGGAGAACATGCAGTCGATAGACGATGCACGCCTGCTCTACCGCATCAGTTGCAAGGGCGAACCGACGTTGACGCTTCCCAGGCGCGATTCACCCGAGTGGATTGAGGAGCACATCTTCCTGGGATACACGACACCTGGGGAGGTCATCGAGGCTCGCTGAGACCCTCGCGACTAGCTGTCCGCGCAGCGCCCTGCCAGGCGGTCGTCGGTGAGATCTGCAGGCAAAGCGGACGAGCTGTAGAGGCAAACAGCGGTTGCCGGCACGTATTGACGGCGTTACCACGGCGTCCTGTCCACGGTGGAACGGACCGCGGTGGATGCAGGTCGGGAGGATGGCCTGAGCCCGCGGACGTGACGAAGGTGCTATCGAGAGGGGACGGACGGCGTGGCCGATGAATGATCGATCCGGCGTTGCGAGGACGCGTTCTGCAGCTCCCGAACGGCCAGGGCTACGCTTCGTTGCGGCTGCGTGACGTCGAAGGGAATGGCGAGGAGCGCGATGCCGTCGAAGAACCGGTAGTGCAGGGTCGTTCGGAAGAGCGGGTTGCGCGGATAGACGAGCGTCACCGCGGCACAGCCATAGCGCGTTGCGTAGGCGTGAAGCTGGTAGACGTCGTCCTGGGCGATGCCATGTTTCAGATCGGTGGTGGTGGCGTCGACGGGCTTCCACTTGGCGTCGAGGATGAAGGGGACCTGGCTCCCGGATCGCAGGGCGATGTCGGGGATCGTGGAGAACACGGAGGTGTCGCCGATGGTCGCCATTGCCTTGCGAAGCCCCTGTGTGACCACGGTGTATTGCTGCTGGTGCTGGCGGAAGCTGGCGACGAGGAAATCCTCGAACACCTGCTCCATGGGGAACAGCAGGGAGACGTTGGTGTTGGCGCCGGAGAACGTCGTGAGTCCGCGGTTGAACAGGAACAGCCGCACCCACTGCATGACGGGACCGTAGTGGTTCATGGAACGATCGACGTGGTGCGCCCGCCAGTCGGCAACCGGATCGCGCGACGGCGGGACGTCGGCAAGAGCGATCAACGACTGACGCACCAGCTGGCGGTTGGTGTCGTTCCGGATGCGGGGTGCGAGCCGAACGAGCGTGGCGTGGATCAGGCGGTTGGCGGGCCGGTTGACGCTGAGTTCGTCATGCGTGGTGTAGAAGCGGGTCCGGTTGCACGCGTTCTCGCGCAGGTGGTCGCTGAACAGTAGGCGCCCGCGCAGATAGGGCAGGTTCTCCTCGACGTTGACATAGCGGCGCGCCATGCCGCCTCGGACGAGTGCGGTCAGAAGGCGGAGGAACTGCCGGACGAACACCTCCAGCATGGGGAACCGCGACATCGCCCGTATGTCGCTGTGCGGCAGCTGTTTCGGGGCGCGACGCCACGGGCGCAACATCTCGAGGAAGACACGGCGGGTTCGTTCGGTCGGGTCGCCGACGTCATGGTCGAGGTCGATTTTCGGCAGGATCTCCAGGACGGTCCCACGGCGGGTGGTCACGACCCCGACGAAGTTGCTGGCCGCGAGATCGCCATCGTTGTGCTTGAGGACGCGGCGCGCGAAGTTGGCGAGTTCCGCAAGGTCTTCCCTGCCGAGTCCGGATTCCGCGAGGGGTTCGTGCTCGCGGACCGTCAGGAACTGGCTCATGAGTCGTCGTCGGCTGTCCGCGCGGCCGGGCGATAGACGGCCCGGTACTGGTCGGCCGAACGCCAGCGGTCGTCATCTTCCGGGAGCCGTTCGTAGATCTTGTGGCCTTCATCCGCCAGGTCCGGCGTCGGAAAAGGAATCTGCGGCGACCGCTCGGCGACGAACGCGTTGTTGGCGAGCACGGCTCGGATCTTCGCCCAGTCGTCGAAGAAGTACTCCTGCAGGAGCGGGAAGACGCGGTCGCGGAAGGCGTTGGCGAGTTCGTTGAGGTTTCGGAGGCCCAGGAAATAGGTGTGTCCGATCTGGTGCTCGCGGTCCATCAGCATGGCGATGCGCTCGTTGAGCGTACGGAGCAGATGGCGGCAGTCCACGCCTCCGAGGTCGTCCGGCACGCCGGGGTGGTCGGGCTCAGGCATACACTCGCGGAACGTGAAGCGTCGCCGGAGGGCGGTGTCGAGGAGCTGGATGGAACGGTCGGCGGTGTTCATGGTACCGATGAGGTAGAGGTTGCGCGGGACGCCGAAGGACTCGCCGGAATAGGGCAGGGTGACGAAGGTCTGTTCGGGTTCGCCCATGCGGCGGGACTCTTCGATCAGGGTGATTAGTTCCCCGAAGATCTTGGCGATGTTGCCGCGGTTGATCTCGTCGACGATGAGGACGAATCGTTCGGAAGGACGGCCCCGGGCGGCCTCTGCGATGCGTTTGAACAGGCCGTCTCGGAGTTCGTAGCGGAGGTCCGATGCGTCGAGGACTGGACGGATGCCTTGCACGAAGTCCTCGTAGGCGAAGTTCTGGTGGAAGGTGACCAGGGCGATGTTGCCGGTGTGGCTCACGGGGTCGAAACGCAGCTCGCCGAAGCGGTCGACGTCGTGGCCGGCGTTGACGGCGTTGTCGACGATCGACACGGCCAGGTCGACCGTCCGCCAGGTTTTTCCGGTGCCCGGCGGGCCGTAGAGGATCTGGTTGAGGGGCGTACCGGGGTTGAGGCGGTCGGTGGCGGCCGGGTCGTCCACGGCGTCGGCGGGCGGTGTGTCGGCGTCGTCTCGGAGACGGTGTAGCAGGCGGTGGGTGGGCCGGTAGGCGTCATGCGCGAAGAACGTTTCGGCGTTGGCGTAGGCGCGCATGAACCCCCTGCCCCGCGCGGCGGGTAGAAGGTCGGGAACATTCGACCGGTTCAGCCAGACGACGTGCAGACGCGCCTGTGCGGACAGTTCGGTGGCGTAGTCGTTTCGATGGACGATCCCGATACCCCGGCCGTGGCTGGCATATCGCACCAGCATCAAGTCGCCCGGCTCCGGCAACGTTAGCGGATAGGCGGCATCGAGCGGCGCGCCGGGAGTGTAGTCGTCCCAGCCTACGGTGCCGGGCCCGCCCGTCCATACCGCGTTTTCGCGGACGAACTCCTCCCACCGGTCCTCCTTGTCGTCGTAGACGTTGGTGCTGACCTGGTACACGGGGTGGCGGACGGAGAGATTGCCCGAGTGAAGGAGCCAGGCGAAGAGGTTGACTTCGTAGAGTGCGCAGCCTGGGAAGGAGTCGTGAAATTCGG
>JAKZRQ010000288.1:0-4634 GCA_047518105.1 Pseudomonadales bacterium
GCGCCTGAAACGCGTCTTCGCCATCGACATCGAGACCTGCCCCAAGTGCGGCGGCAAACTGCGCGTCATCGCCCGCATCGAAAATCCCGATGTCATCGCCACGATCCTCGAGCACGTTCGTGCTCGCGAGGCAGCCACAACTACCCATGCGAGAGCACCTCCGCTCAACACAGAGCTCCCCGCCGCGCGATACCAGGACAGGCTCCCGTAGAAACGACCGCCTGACGCCATGCTGCGACCGCCACACAGGTAACCGCCGTTTCGCGCCACCTTTCCGTCTCCAGCGTCCACCGCCACATGCTCAACGGGCTCAACGGACGCCTCTGAAGACTCCCCCGAGCGCCCCGTCAATCAACCGTACTTCGCAACCATCCCGTTTCGAGCGGTTATTCGTCCTATCCGCAGCGTCGGATTCAAGATGGACGCCGCGCAGTCCGGGAGTCGGGCTTGGGCGGCGTCCGTCGAATACCGGCTGCCTCTTGCGTCCGTCAACCGCGGCATCGGCACATGGCCGCTGCACATGAACCGGATCTTCGGCGTGGCGTACGCGGATGCGGGCAGGTCTTGGAGCGACCGCGCCGCCGGAGGCGATCGTGCGGACCCGTTGACGTCAGTGGGGGTCGAGATGGTGGCAGACGTGCTTGCCCTCAAGGCACCGTTCCGACTGCGCGCAGGCATCGCCGCGCCACTGTCCGGTAACGAGGATGATCCGGTGGTCTACGTCGGTTTCGGACTCGGGTTCTAGCGGTCTGTCGGACTTGTGGGGGCGGGGCCCTGGGGTGGGGGAAAGACGGTGGCGACCAAACTCGCTCACGGCCCCTTGCGGCCCGCACGTGCGACGGTCCGACCACCGCCTCCGGGGCGCCTCCGCGCAGAGGCGCTCCGGATAGACCCTCCCGCAGACCCAACACCGGCGAACTTAACAGACAAGCATGTGCGCGCACGCGGGGGAAAAGCGCCCCACAGGCGGCGCCTTCGGCTTCGCCTGTGGTCCGGCCCCACTCTTCGACCATGGGCCGCGAGGGCGCGGCTAGCGCAGTTTGTTCCCGCAGCATTTTCGGAAAAATCACATTAATCTATTGAAACAAAAGGACATTCAGCCAATTGACTAGCGGCTCGGTGAAATATCCGGGCTAGATTCCTTGAGGCCCCCTGAGCTTACCGGCGGCTATCTGGTCAACCAGCGTCTGTCGGCGTCGATCAGGGTCCACAGGTGCGAATACCAGAAATACTCGCCAGCGACTTGCATGGACGGCGCGGTGCAGTTGATCTTGTTGCGGTCGGGCTTCAACGGCGGCAAGTCGATGCGCAAGGTCGCGCCTGTCCTTGAAGTCGAGAGGCGAACCCCGGCGCCGCGCCGCGCACGGCGGTGGCCAGGCGAATCAGACCATCGTAGCCCTCGTCCATCGGGAAGCGCGGCACCTGCTGCGGGGACACGCCGGCCCCGAACGCCCCCGACTGCTGTGCCAGTCCGTACAGGCCAGCGGCCGCCACGAGTTCACGAGGGTTTCGTCGTATTCCCAATAGGGATAAGGCGAGGCTCGCCACCTCGGTATCCAGCGCCCTTTCGATGCGGCTGGCGCCGCCACGGATCTCCGCGCCGGCTCGTTCGCGCCATTGCACCTCGGACTCGCCCTTGCGCCGCTCCAGCAGATGCCCATGCGAAAGGGAATGCGCGCCGAAGTCCGCGAAGGTGCGGTCCAGGCTACGCAACTGCGCCCACGTCATGTAGGTTGCGTGGCCTCGATCAATGTCGTTGGTGGCGATGAACACCGTGAACGGCATGCCGCGGGCGACGAGTTCCGGGGTAGCCGTGGCGTACACGGACGGGTAGGCGTCGTCGAAGGTGATGGCCACGGCGTTGTCCGGCACGGGTTCCCCCCGCGCCAGCGCACCGAGCATGGCCGACAGCCGCAGTACGGTGAAGCCTTCGCCATCGAGGTAGTCGAGGTGCGCGCGGAACTGGTGCGGCGTGACGCTGGTCGCAGGCGGTGTCGAGTCGTCGATGTGGTGGTAGAGCAGCACGACCCCGTGATCGGCCCCATGAGCGAGACTGCCGCAGCCCCATAGCATGGCCGCGGCGCACACCGCGCGGTGCGCCCGAGCACGACGACGAAGGCCGATTGGGGTCATGTCTCGGTGTCCCGCGGTCCGGTGCCTGTCGGTGCCCGATCGCCAGTCGGTCCGCCCGGGTCGGTGAGGGCGTGGTATTGGCCAATCATCGTGACGACTTGATCGACGTAGTCCTGACGCCGCGTGGAGTAGATGAGGAGAGTGTCCGCAAGCGCGGCGCCGGTCACGGGCTTCTGGTCGTCGCGCAGGGCGGCCCGCAGGCACCGGAACTCGACGTAGCCGGGGTGTGTGTTGAGGTTGTGCATGTAGGCCGCGACGGACCCAGTCCCTCGGGGGTGCGCAAACCTGCTTCGTGGAACTACAGTCTTTCTGCGCCCTGAACTGCCCACCTGAAGTGGTCGTCAGGAACAACTCAACGTGAAAAATGCTCATCATCCGGCCGCTTGCCAATCCCGAAACGGACCCTATATTGAGCACTTGTCGCGCGGCCGAAACGGGCCACGGCGGCTATCCAACCGCCGGCCCTGCTTGCCGCGAACGCCGGGGGTGAAGGGCCGAGCCGGCCGACCGCCCCACGGGGACCACAATCCACACGATTGTTGACGAGGTTGACGCACACAAGTGATCCGGACCTTCGCCCCCATCGTGGCACTGCTCGTGAGCGCCGCGCTTTTGCTGACGGGACACGGCCTTCAGGTCGCGTTGCTTCCGGTTCGAGCCCATCTGGAGAACTTCGCGACACTCGAGGTGGGCATTCTCGGCGCCGCCTACTTCCTCGGCTTTGCCGCAGGGTGTTTGATCGGTCCGCGCATCATTCGCCGGGTCGGCCACATCCGCACCTTCGCGGCGATGGTCTCCCTGGCCTCCGCGATAGTGCTTGTGCATGCAATGTTCCCCGCTCCGGTGTTGTGGTGGCTCTGCCGGGGGGTCACGGGGCTCTGTCTCGCCGTACTGTTCATGGTCATAGAGAGTTGGTTGAACGCAAGGTCCAGCAACGAGAACCGGGGCCGCGTGTTCTCGACCTACACCATCATCACGCTCACCATGGTCTCGGTCGGGCAGATGATCCTGGTCCTCGACGATCCGCGGGAGTTCGCGCTGTTCGCGGGCGCGTCCATCCTCGTGTCCCTGAGCGCCCTTCCCGTGGCCCTGACTCGCGCGGAAGCACCAGCGCCTTTTGGCGCGGTCCGAATGGAAGTCGCCCATCTATACCGGTGCGCGCCCGTCGGGTTCGTCGGTGCTGCGGTCGTTGGCTTGACCAATGGAGCATTCTGGTCCCTGGCACCGGTCTTCGTTCAGCAGAATCCCTTCGCGCACGACACCGCCACGGTCGCCATATTCATGAGTGTCGCCGTGATCGCGGGGGCCATCGGGCAATGGCCCATGGGTCGCGTGTCCGACCACATGGACAGAAGGAAAATCATCCTCGTAACAGGTATCGCAAGCGCAATTGTCGGCGCTGCGATGGCGCTCTTTTCCGACCGGTGGGCCAACGGCCTGCTGGTGTTTCCGTTCCTTTTCGGTTTCTTCGTCTTCCCGCTTTATACGCTCTGTGCGGCGCACATGAACGATTGGGTCGCGTCCGAGGAGTATGTCGATGCTGCAAGCCTATTGCTGTTGCTTTACGCAGCCGGAGCCATCGCCGGTTCGGTCTTGGGCTCCGGAGTGATGCACTTTCTCGGTCCGAGCGGACTTTTCTACTACACGGCGGCAGTCCACGCGACATTTGTCGTCTTCACCGTGGTCCGCCTACGGCTGCGGCCGCCGCGCATCAGCGACGAACAAGAACCGTTCGCGCACACCATTCGTGTCCTGCAAACCATAGCCCCGATCGATCCGCTCACGATGGAAGAAGAAGGCGGATTGGGGGAGGGGCAAGACGCTGCGGGCGTCAACGACACGGGCGCGGATGGCCGCTCTGTCTCGATGCGGGCGACCACGAGGGCTGACCCTACGAGGTGATGCGCGAAGCACGTTAACCGTCGTACCACCACGAGGTGGCTAGCTGACTGCACCATGCAGCTGCTCATGGTCCCGAGGCGTGTCTCCGCGTACCCGAGCGCTTGCTGCATGCCGTCGCCAACGCTGTGGTTCCCTCTCTGCCAACATCACTGAGACACCGGCAACCTTTGGAATTACTGCAGGGCGGTGGAGAAGACCGATGACCGCAGAGAGAGACTCGATGACAATGGATGAGGTTTCCCTTCCGGCCCCGGGGGTCGAGGAGCGTAGCGACGAGGCCCCCGGGGGCCGGACGCGCAAGACCGACCCCGGACCCGGAGGTCGTGGCCAAGCCGAAGCGGCGCCAGTTCAGCGCGGAGTATCGGCTGCGGATCCTCGAGGAGGCGGAGCGCGGCACGCGGCGCGGCGAGGTGGGCCGGCTGCTTCGCCGCGAGGGGTTGTACGGCTCGCATCTGACGGCTTGGCGCAAGGCGCGGCGCAAGGGCTCGCTGCGGGAGTTGGCCTCGAAGAAGCGCGGCGCGAAACCGGCCGAACGCAACCCGCTGGATGCGAAGGTGCGCGCGCTGGAGGCGCAAGTGGCTCGCCTGCGGCACGAGTTG
>JAKZRQ010000289.1:0-17668 GCA_047518105.1 Pseudomonadales bacterium
ACGGGCCGTGCGCGCACATGCTCCCTCAACCGTAGGCCCCGCTATGCTCTCGGTCGCGAGCACGCGCACGTGCCCGTTGTGTACAACGGGGCCAAAATCCTCCGCGATCATCACGGCCCCTGGTGAGAAATGCGGGCTAGCCGCTGGAGACGGACACAGCGCCCGCGGCGCTTGCGGCGACAACCGCCGCGATCACCGCTTGTTCGGCTGCCCGCACGGCCTGTTCGGCCGCCGTGCCGGCAACATTCCTCTCGGCAATGCGTTTCAGGTGTTGCTTGCGCCGCTTGAGATCCTTCTTGTCGAAGTGGATCGCCAAGAGTCCGGTGGCATTGGCTAGCGCCGCAACGACGACCGTCTCGGGATCCGGGGATGCGGAGTCGCTGAAGACGACGGTCCGCAGCCGATCGACGAGGCGGCGTTCCGGTCCAGGGTCGATGGTCGGATACAACTTTCGCGTGAAGAACAGCAGCACCTTGTCTTCGGAGTCGCGCAGGATGCCGCGTCGGCACAAACCCTCCGCCACCCGGTGACGCAGTCGCTTCATCTGGGCGAAACGCGCCACCCAAGTCGCGGCCCGCGCCCGTCGCTTGGCCGTTGCAACCTTTTCGAGGCAGTCGTCGAGCACGGGCTCGCCGAGCGTGACCCCATCAACGACATCGACCAACGGCTTCTTGCCCTCGGCAATCCGGATCCGGCCGCGCAGGCTCAGTTCGGCAAGGATCGCACCGCCCAGGGCATAGCCGTACATCGGGGCCTTCGACTCCAACGTGCCCTTCTCGTCGCGCAACGCGAGAAGCATCAGTTGTTCGTGCAAGTGCAGGTCTGTTCGATCGCGCATTCTGTTCCCTAGCGGGGTTACCGGCTCACCTTTCATCGCGCCCGAGGCGGTGCTCCGGTTGTGTTGATCGTGCAGGTGCAGGTCTTCTCGGTCGCTTATGTCGTGTCCTCACGCCTTGCGAGACGAGTAGGCCTCAGTGGAATGGCCGGTCGCCCTTGACCGTGACGCGCAGCCCGCTGCGGGTTTCCGGGTGGTAGTCCCACACCGCAATATGCTGGACGCAGCGGTTGTCCCACATGGCGAGCGAATAGGGCTCCCAACGGAAACGGCAGTGAAAGGCCGGATTCTTGACATGTTCGAAGAGGAAGCGCAGCAGCGCGTCGCTTTCACCGCGGCTGACTCCCTCGATGCGACGCGTAAACCCGGCGTTGACGAACAGCGCCTTTCGCCCGGTGACCGGATGGGTGCGCACAACGGGGTGTGAGGCACGGGGGAATTCCCGTTGTGGCGGGTGGTCGCCGTAGTACCCGCTGTAGTCGGACTCATGGCGCGCGGTCAGGCCGTCGAGCAGTGCGCGCACGGGTTCGCTCAAGGCTTCGTAAGCCGCGTACATGTTCGCAAAGAGCGTGTCGCCTCCGTGCGACGGCAGCCGGTGCAGATGCAGGATGCTGCCAAGCGGTGGTTCCTGGTCCGCCGAGACGTCCGAGTGCCAGCCGGAGCCGTTGTTGCGCCTCGAATCCTTGTCGGTGTGGATGACCATGAGCGCCGGGTCGCCGTTGGCGTAGGGTGCCGCGGGATGGATGTGCAGATCGCCGAAGCGCCGACCGAAGGCGAGGTGCTGCGCCCCGGACATGCGCTGGTCCCGCATGAAGAGCACAAGGTGGCGCATCCAGGCGTCGTGGATTTCCTCGACGATGGCATCGTCAAGCGGCATGGCGAGATCCACGCCATGCACCGTGGCGCCGATTTCCGGGGTCAGGGGTTCGATGCGTATTCGGCGATAGCTATCGGTCATCGGTTGCCTCGAGGCCGTCCTGCAGCGCTAGCCGCAAACGACGTGCAGTGGCCGGTCTCGCCGACGCGATATTCTCGCGTTCGTCCGGATCCTTGTCGAGGTCGTAGAGCGCGGCCGGCGCCTCGACACCCGGCTCGAACGCGCCCCCAAACGAGCGTCCGCCCGCGTTCGGGTCGAAATTGTGTACGTACTTCATCCCGTCTTCGAAGATTGCGCGCCAACCGCCAAGGCCAACGATCTTATGCGCTGCCAACGAACCCTGCGTCAACAATTGTCCCCTGGGTTCCGGGAATTCCGCGCCCGCGAGGTCGAGGATCGTCGCGGCGAGATCCACGAGATCGACCCAGGCGTCGCAATCCGGCCTGGCCTCGATGCCGGCACCCGCAAGCACCAGTGGAATGTGCACCGATGGCTGGTAGGGGACCACCTTGGGGACCACCTTGCCCCACCGGTCGTGGTCGCCGAGCATCTCGCCGTGGTCGGAGGCGTAGATCACGATCGTGTTGTCCAGCCAGCCGCAACTCGCCAGGCGGTCAAGATAGCGACCGACGTGCGCGTCGATGTTCTCGATCATGGCCGCGTAGTTGGCGCGTATCGCCCGGTGTCGATGCGCGTCGTACTCGCTCGAAGCGACGGGAGGCGCAAGGGCAGCATCCCGCCAGCGGGCTTGCATTGACGCGGTCACGTCCATGGGTTCGTGGGGGCCGTTGAAGTTCACCTGCAGGAACCAGGGCGCGTCTTCGGAGACTCCGTCCAGCAACTTCAACCCGTTGGCGGCGATCCAGTTGTCGCCATAGGCGAAGTCCGGCAGCGGCGTCGGCCCGGTGTTGGTGTAGTTGGAACGGTCGGCCCCGGAACGCTTGGCATAGTCGTCGAGGTGCACCTCGAGCAGATCGCGTTCGCGGAGGAAGGTTTGGAAGGGTTCCCCGCATCCCTTTCGGTAGCCTGACACGAAATCGTGCTTGCCGGCGTTGTCGATGCCGTCCGTGAAGCCGAGTTGGCGGAGCTTGGCGTCGTCACCGTCACCGTGATGCCCAGACTCGCCCCAGTCCATCGACCGCTTCAGGAGGTCGAACTTGCCGCAGCCGAGCACCTGGTAGCCCGCGTCCCGCAACGCCTGGTAGAGGTTGGGGTCGGCGGGATCCACATCGTGCTGGTTGGTCTTCACGGGCTGCGCGTCGTAGGGCGCGACGGCGGCCATGCAGGCACGGGCGGGCGAACACAGCGGCGAAGGCGTGAGCGCGTTGCGAAACACCTGCCCTCGCGCTGCAAGCTTGTCGAGATTCGGTGTTCGGACGCCCTGGGCTCCGCGATAGCCGGTCCAATCCCCCCGGTGCTGGTCCGGAAAGAAGAACAGGATGTTCGGCTTGCGCTTCACGCCGCGCACTGAAACCCGACGTTGCCCGTCGTCGAGTCCGGCGTATTGGCGTTGCGCGCCGCGACCCGGTAGCGGTTGCAATAGCTGTCGTGGCAGAGGTAGGAGCCGCCCTTGAGGATATTCGTATCGCCTTGCTCGGGGCCGGATGGATTGTCGAGGGAATGGGTGCGATGCCAATCGACGCCGTAGAAGTCCGAACACCACTCCCAGACGTTGCCCGCCATGTTGTAGAGACCGTAGCCGTTGGGTCGGAACCACTCCGCCGGGGCGGTGCCGAAGTGGCCGTCGCCCAAGGCATTGGTGTCCGGGAACGCCCCCTGCCAGATATTGCAGCGGTGCCGACCGCCCGGGGTCAGGTCGTCGCCCCAGGGGAACCGCTTGCCGGCAAGTCCGCCTCGGGCCGCGTACTCCCATTCGGCTTCCGTGGGCAGCCTCTTGCCCGCCCAACGGCAGTACGCATTCGCATCGTTCCAGGAGATGGGCACGACCGGATGGTGCAGACGCCCTTTCAGGTTCGATCCGGGACCCTCCGGCTTCCGCCAGCCCGCACCTTCCACGGCCAGCCACCAAGGGAAATTGTGGACGTGTGCGAGCTTGCGCTGCCTGGTCTTGGGCAGCAGTCCCTTGAACACGTAGGACCAGCCGAAGTCCTCCGCTTGGGTCCGGTAGCCCGTGGCTTCCACGAACTCGCCGAATTGACGGTTGGTAACGCAAGACCGGCCGACTTGGAAGGCGTCGATCCTGACTTCGCGGATCGGGCCCTCGCCGTCCTCCGGGCGTGCATCGGCATCCTCGGAACCCATCAGGAACGTTCCGCCCGGAAGCTCGACCATGTCCGCGGTGGAACCAACTCCCGTACGGACGACCGCCGACGCTCGAGCGGTGCCGGTCGGACGCGTTGGCGCGCAACAGGCCTCAACCGCCATGACGCTCCCAGAAACTGGATCCTCTGCCGGTGTGGCCGGCTTCCCAGGCGTCAGCGTGTCCCGAACGGTTTGCGACGGATCGTTCATCGCCGCCACCAGGCTCTCGTGCCGCACGGGGCCGCACAGCAAGGTGCGCGTGCGTGAAAGTCGTACCGCGCGCGACGAGGCGGTCGATGTCGGGCGTCTCGATGACGCCATTGCCCAATGCCCGGATGGTGTCGAAGCGCTGGTCGTCGGTGAACAAGAGCAGGATGTTGGGCTCTTTGTCTCGGGGCATGTCTGTCTTGGGCGATGTCGCTACGGAAGATTGAACCACAGGCAGGGCCCGCCCGGAACAGGCGAGGCGAATGGGCTATGCTCCCGCGTTGCCGAGCCGAAGAACCGCGCATGTCCGAACCGGTCCGCATCGTCCCGTGCCCGACCTGCCGCAAACCGGTCAAGTGGTCGACGTCGAATCGCCATCGACCGTTTTGCTCGGAACGATGCCGGTTGATCGACTTCGGCGCCTGGGCGGACGAGCGCTACAAGATCCCGGGGGAACAACAGTTCGACGATATCTCGTCGGACGACATGAACGAGGAACAGTGATGGGAACGAACGACGCGTCATCGCACGCTGAAACCCGGAGGCTCGTCTTCGGCAGTCTCCCAGGCGACATCCACTTGACGCACCCAGGAGAATCGGGGTCCTTCCCGGCACCACGCGATCAGGCTCTCGACGGCGGGTTCCGACCCTTGCGCCACCAATTCGACTCGGCCGTCGGTCAAGTTCCGCACCCAGCCCCGCAAGCCCCGCGCATCGGCCTCGATGGACGCCGAGTAGCGGAACCCCACGCCTTGGACGCGACCGTCGATCAGCAGGTGGGCGCGCTTGGTCGTCATGTCCGGCATGTCTGAGCCCGGCAGTGTAACGCCATGTTCAACACCCTACGCGGGTCGGTCGCGGTCGCGGCGGTCGCCCTCGCTGGTGTCGTTGCTGCACAGGAGTTGCCGCGGACGGAGCCGGAGGCGGTGGGCATGTCGAAGGAAGGCTTGAGCGCAATCTCGACACAGATGGATCGGCTCGTGGCGGATGGCGAGTTGGTGGGCATGACGGCGATGATCGCGCGCCGCGGCCAGGTGGTGTTCGAGCACGCCGCGGGGATTCTCGACCTCGAGACCGGGTCGCCGATGCGGCTCGACTCGCTATTGCGCGTCTACTCCATGACCAAGCCGATCACCAGTGCGGGTGCGCTAATGCTTGTCGAGGAAGGCAAGCTCGACCTCGACCAACCGGTCACGCGATTGTTCCCGAAGTGGAAGGACCAGACCGCCTACGCAGGCGATGAGATCGTGCCGGTCGATCCACCCGTCACCGCCAAGCATCTCCTGCTGCATACCTCCGGCCTGAGTTACGGGTACACCGGCAATACACCCGTGGACAAGGCCTACCGGGAAGCCGGGCTGATCGACGACTGGGACTACCTGGTCCGGGACACCAGCGTGCTCGTCGAGAAACTCGCCGACATCCCGCTTCTGTTCCAGCCCAACACCCGCTGGCACTACAGTTTCTCCTCCGACGTGCTCGGCCAACTCATCGAGCGGGCCAGCGGCCAGCGGCTCGACCACTATCTAACGGAGCACCTCTTCCGACCGCTCGGCATGACGGACGCGTACTTCGACGTCCCGGCCGAAGTCCTGGATCGATTCGGCACCGACCACGAGATGCGCGACGGCAAGTTCGTGGTGCAGGACAGTCCACGCGAAGAAGACCCGGAGTTCATGGGCGTCACCTTCCTCTCCGGCGGCGGTGGCCTGGTGATGCCCGTGGAGAGCTACCTGCGGTTCTGCCTCATGGTCCTGAACGGCGGCGTGCTGAACGAAACCCGCGTACTTCAGCCGGAGACAGTGGCGCTGATGACCACCGACCAGTTGCCAGAGGGAATCTGGCCCGACGCCGGTTTTGGCCTCGGCTTCTCCGTGGTCACCGAGGACGGCGGCGACACGCCCATCGGTTCGTCCTCCTGGGGTGGCGCGGCGGGAACCTTCTTCTGGATCGACCCGGGCAATGAACTCGTGGCCGTGTTCATGCCCCAGTTCATCGGCATGCCCGACGCGATCCAGGAGAAGCTACAAGGGCTCGTGTACGCGGCGATGGACTGACTTGCCACACCGGCGCGAAACCGGACCCGAATCATCTACGGCGAGCACTAGGGCATTGCACCCCGTGGCGAGTCCTCGAACGACTCGCGTGGGTAGAGGCCCGCGTCGAACATGTACCGGTACCTGGAAAAGATGGCGTCCTCCGCGCGCGGGGTCACGTAGGCGGAGTAGTGCTGTCGGTCACTGGCGTTCAAATGAGGCAGTTCGGCTGGTCTGAACCCGAATTCCTTGGAAAGCTCGTCGAGATCCTCGCGGAGGCACTCAAATCGTATGAGTCGCCTATTCGGCAGAACCCGACCGTTCAAAGCCAACCACCGCTCGGGCGCGTTGTTCGGATCGCTACGCCAAAAGTCCTCGAAGGTCATCTCCGCAGCCCTGCGAAATCGAGGATTCTCCGGGTTGTACTTGAAGGTCTCGCGCAAGTAGAAGTAGGTCGAGACGGCGATGTCGTAAGGGTTGCGACGCGGCCTGGAAGCAGTTCTTCGCCTTGTCGGTCGCGTCCGGTCCCTCGATGCGCAACGGCGCGTCCGGCGCGTTGAATTCGCTCTCGAATAGCGACCGGTAGCGGCGCCTGCCTCCGGCTTCGAGGGTCTTTGCGCGGTATTTCGTCTCGACCGTCTGCGCGTTGGCGGTCAACGCGTCGGCGATCTCCCCGAGCACGCCGGCAGCGAATTGCCCACACTCGTCGGGGCTGCGCTTCGCCAACGGATGCGGCACGACGACGAGGGGAAGGCCCGGCATGTCCCATCCCATCGCCTCGGTCTTCGCCAAAGCGAAGAATTCGTCGGTACGCACGGCCACCGTCGGGATGCCGCGCTTTTCGAGTTCGATGCAGTCATGGATACACCACGACGTACGCGATCCTCAGTCGCAAACGGCACCCACCACCGCGTCGCAGCCGTCGGTGAACTCCGCCGTGAAGGCCGCTGGTTGGGTGGCTTCCTTTTTGAACCAAAGGAAACTACCGACGCCGAAGGACTCCGCCAGACCGCGCTGGACGTGTTTGAGAAGGACGTCGGCGTTCTTCTTGTCGTTGGCGAACAAGCCAACAGTCACGCCCGGGCCGAGAGCGATGCGCGGTGTCAACGGCGTCGTCTTGACGTCGAACGCGCCGCAAGGGTTCATCAGTTCCATGTCTTCTCCTTGCCAGGACGAGTCTAGACGCGATTCGAAAAGCCCTCCCGCAACTTCGGCTTCACCTTGGCGATGCTGAGCAGCGACTCCACGCAGTCGCGCAACGACTCGTCGAGTGGTCGGAATTCGACGCCGGCCACCGCCTTGATGCGGTCGTTGCGCAGTTCGCAGGCCGCCCAGATGCCCCGGTACTTCGCTTCGCGCGCCTTGATGTGGTCCGGGAAGTTGTCCGTGACTTCGGGCGTGTCGTAACCGAGTTCCGGCAGCAGCCGGTCGATGTCGGCGCAGATGTCCTCCACGTTCCGGGTGTCGGTGGACCAGGCGATGTAGCGCTCGCCGTTCCTGACGTGGACGCTCTCCAAAAGGCCGATGTGGCATTCGGCGTCGTCGCGGACGTCCACCGTCATCCACGGCCGGTAGGCCCCGGTCTGGAAGTACTCGCCGAGCAGCATCATCTCGATGTGGTGCTGCCAGGGACCCCTGTTCTTCTGGTGCGCCGACTGGATGGGGCCGACGTTGTCCGCAGGGCAGCAGGTGATGGCATCCCAATCGCCGTTCTTCTCCGCCGCGTCCGAAAACGCGCGCTGGGCGATGTTCTTGGCCATGGAATAGCCCTGTCGGTCCGGCGTTCGCTTCGGGTTGTGTTCGTCCGGGTTGCGATCCTCGTAGAAGACCGGCCTGCGCGTGAATTCGTTCATATCGGCTTCGGAGATGACCGCCGCGACGCTGGAGGTCACGACCACGCGACCCACCGTGCCCGACTTGTTGACGCTCTCGATGATGTGGTTGCAAACCCTATTGACGTACTCGTGGTCGCTGTAGCTCGACACGTGGGAGACATGGGCGACACCGTGGCAACCCGGGAAGATGTCGTCGAAACAGCCGTCGTCGTCCACGTCGGCCGAGTGCACCGTGAGCCGACCCGACGCGTAGCCCGGCATCGCCCTCAAGAAGTCCGTGCGCTCCGCTCCGTTGGCGTCGCGCACACACGCCCTCACCCGGTAGCCCTTGTCGAGCAGGCGTCGCACCACCCAGCTACCGATGAATCCCGCAGCACCCGTTACCGCAACCATGCCTCCCTTGGGTATCGGGCCCATGTTCACCTCGCATCAGTCATTGGCAGCGGCGCAGCATAGTTCGACTGCGGGAGACGGCACAATCCGGACGCCCCGCCTGCCGCGCCGGAAGGCGCCAGACACGAGGGGCAGGATGGTCAACTCACGGTGTCCTAATGTGTTTCGCCAACTCGGGACAATCGAACACGGACAGTACGCTGATGCGCGGGTGGACGGGGTAGGAGTCCCGGCCGGAACGAGACATCCCCCAGCTCGGCATCTCCATTCGGGCGGCCGCAATGCGCCGGAGGCGCGGTCCAAACAACGCGGCCACGGGCGACCGCGCCGTGGCCGTGGCAATCCGAGGGAGCGAGGGAGGAAGTCGTCACGACGGAGCATCCCCCTACTCCATCTTGAAAATTCGGAGTTGGCATCCGAATTTTCAAGATGAATCGAGTCTGTCCGGGTCGTTGGGCTACCGAATCGCGACGGGCTTTCGGCGCTATGGTCCGTCGTTGACGGTCACCCGGTCGTGGGCCAGCCGATTGACCAAGGGTGCCACTAGCATGACCGCCACGCCGATCCCGACACCCGCCCAGCCAAGGGTCTCGAACGTATCCGAGTAGATTGGCAGCGACACCGCGGGATCGACCTCGGCACCCGGGGCCCGGTCCACGGAGGCGAGGCCGGCGATCCAACCCGCCAGGTATTGTGCGGCCGCACCCGACAGGAACCAGACGCCCATCATCAAGCCGACCACCTTGACCGCGGACAGCCGAGTCACCATCGACAGGCCCACGGGCGAAAGGCAGAGTTCGCCGGTGGTGTGCAGGAAGTAGGCGAGCACCAACCAGACTGCTGCGACTTGGCCGGCGGTATCGGCAAACGAAACGCCGACCACCAGCACCAGGAACCCGAGACCCGCCTGCAGCACGCCAAGGCCGAATTTCATGGGCGTGGAAGGCTCCACCCCCCGCTTCGACAACACGTCCCAAACCATCGCGAATACCGGCGCGAACAGGATGATGAACGCGGGGTTGACGAAACCCATCTGCGACGCCTGCATCTCGATGCCCAGGAACGACGTCTCGACGTTGCGTTGGGTGAACAGGGTCATCGACGTGCCGGCCTGTTCGAAGAGGGTCCAGAAGACCACCGACACCGCGGTCAGGAGCAGCACCGCCACCAGCCGGTCGCGCTCGACCTTCTCGCACTTCGCCAGCGCAAACCAGACGATGCCCGACACCGCCGCAGCGGCGGAGAGCGCCAACAGTCCGCCGACGAAGTCCCGCCATTGCATCAGCCACCAGGCCACGGCGACGGCGGCGATGCTGGCCGCGTAGATCCAGTGCTCCTTGGTGATGCCGGCCACGCGGCTCTTGAGCCGCTCCGGCGATGCCGCTTCGCCCGCGCCGTGGAAGTGGCGTTGGCCGCGCAGGAAGGTGAACAGTCCTGCCAGCATGCCGATGCCGGCAAGGCCGAAGCCGTACTTCCAGCCGTAGCTCTGGCCCAGCCAGCCGCACAGCAGGATGGCGGCGAGCGCACCCAGGTTGATGCCCATGTAGAAGATCGTGAACCCCTGGTCGCGACGCGGATCCTCGTCGGAGTAGAGTTGCCCGACGATGCTGGAGATGCTCGGTTTCAGGAAGCCGACGCCGATGATGATGAACGCCAAGGCGAGGTACATGATCGACAGCGCGCCGTCGTCGCGATTCGCCACGCCTTCGACGATGGTGGCCGGCTCGCCTTCGAACGCCATGAGGGCGTGCCCGCAGCAAAGCATCAGCGCACCGCAGGTCACCGCCCGCCGGAATCCCAAGTAGCGGTCGGCGATGAAACCGCCGATGATCGGCATGAGATAGACGAGGGAGCCGTACGTTGCGACGACCCCGGCGGAGACCCGGTCGTCGAACAGGAAATGCTCCGTCAAGTAGAGAACCAGCAGCGCCCGCATGCCGTAGAAGCTGAAGCGCTCCCACATCTCGGTGGCGAAGCAGATGAAGAGCCCGCGCGGGTGGCCGAGGAACTCGCTGCCGGTGGACTCGGATGCCGCTTGCATCAGCCAAGCATACGCGCTTCGCCGCGTCCCAAGACTCGGCTCTGCAGCAAACCGGGGGCGGCGTCGCCGACCTCGCCGAGCAACAACCTGGCGCGAAGCGCGCTACTCCGCAAACGGATTCTGGTGTTCCGCCCGCTCCGCGAACGCCCGGTCGGTGAGCGCGTGGAGGAACGCCAGTAGTTCGGCGCGCTCCGCCGGCGCCATCTCGAATCCCTGCACGAACTGGCTCTTGTGGATGTTCGCCCGACCATCTCCCGCGAACTCGCCGCTGTCGACGTCGCGCCCGCCGGCGGCATAGAAGTCGAGCACCGCACCGAGGTCGGCCAGGCTGCCGTCGTGCATGTAGGGGGCCGTCAGCGCGATGTTGCGCAAGGTCGGCGCGCGGAACTTCCCGCGGTCCGACGGTTCGCGGGTCAGGTCGTACAGCCCCTGGTCCCCGGACGGATAGGCGTTGGCACCGCCGACGTTGTAGAGGCCGGTGTTGTGGAACGGGTTGTCGACCAGCGCCACGCTCTCGTGGGTGCTCGACTGGGTGAAGTTGAAGCCGCCGTGGCAGTGGTGGCACTCGAAACGTTCCGAGAAGAAGTGGTCCAAACCCCGCACCGCCGCCGGGCTCAGGGCGTCGTCGCGACCGGCGTAGGCGTAGTCGTCGAAGGGCGACTCGAAGGACACCAACGAGCGGACGAAACAAGCGACCGCATCGACCACGTGCGTGAACGCCAACGGCCCGTCTCCTGGAAATGCCGCGTCGAACAACTCCTGGTAGATGTCGTCGGTTCGAAATCGTCGCAGCACCTCGTCCTCGTTGCCGGCGATGCCCAGTTCCACCGGGTTGTCGCCGAACATCGGTATGAGCACTTGCTGCTCGATGGTCCTTAGGCCCGGATGCGCCCATATCAGCGAGTCGTTGTACGCGACGTTGACCAGGTGGAGGGCGTTGCGCCGGTTCAAACCGCCTGCGGACCCGACGGACCGACGCTGCGGCTCGGCGAAGGCGTATTCGGGCCGGTGACACGACGCGCACGCCTGCTTGCCGTTGGCGGACAGTCGAGGGTCGTAGAAGAAGCGACGGCCGAGTTCGACCTTGGCCGAGGACATGGGATTGCCTTCGGGCACGGCGGGGCGCGGAAAGCCTTCGGGCATGTTCCAGGCGTACTCTTCCGGGGCGCCGCATCCCCCACCCGCCAGCGCCACGGCCAGCAACGCCCGGGACATGCAGCCCGCGAGACCCACGGGAGGGTTCGCGGGAAACGACCGCTCACGTCGGTCGGTTTCGTCCGGGTTCACGACGACTCATCGAGCTTGAACAACGTCTGATGCCCACAGCCGTCCACGCAAGTCCCGGTGGCGGCGTCGAGTCCGAGAGCGGCGAGCAACCGCTGGCACGCGGGACGGTCCGCGTAGGCATCCATGCAGTTGTCCACGGCGGCTGTGTCGATGCCCGCCAGCAAGGCGTCCAAGTCGACCACGACGGTTCCCCCCTGTGCCGCTTTGCTCGGCAGGCGTATGCGCGCCAGGTTGGGTTGGCGGCAGGCGCCGGCAGGCGCCCGGACCGCCGAGGCGGATATGCAGCCGACACTGCCGAGGTGAAAGGACCATTCGTTGCCGAGGTCCAGGCGCAGGAACTTGTAGCCCGACTGCCACGTCCAGAACATGGACGGCACGTTGAGCGGTGGCGTCGCGCTGAGCGGATTGCCGTGGTTGCGCTCGAAAGGCACGCCGAGCATGAACTCGAAGGCGTCGTAGCGGCCCGCCGCCACGCGGCCGGATATCTCTCGATTCCGCGACTCGCCGGTGAACGCAATCAAGGCCGTGTTCGCGTTCTGCCAAGGGCTCGCGGTGTCGAGGCGCACGGGTACCACGGTTCCGGCGGCGTCGACCAACGCCGGATCCGAGACGTAGAAGTACACATTGGGGTCGCCGGGATGCGCTGAACGCAAGTCGAACGCGACCCGGACAGGCATTTCGGGCACCCCGCATCCAAGCAGGACCGTGACCATGCCAGCGGCCAACAGCCAGCGCGACCAGCGCGGGATCCACATTCCCATGGGGGGGGGAATCTCGGCTGCACAGGTGGTACGGTTCACGTTCATAGAAGGGTTGCTGGAGTCTGCGTGGCCCGAATTGCGATCATTATGGCATTGGCAACAACCGCATCGCTGCTCGAGGTGGCGAACGGGGACGATGCTATACCCCGATTTGTTGCCCAACAAGGTAAGGACCGCGGCGATTGCTCCTTGCCGGTTCGTCCTTGTCGCAGCATTCAATATGCGATGTCCGTCGCCGGCAAGGGGGACCAGGTGCGGGTCGCCGCCGGCGTCTACGAGGCGGTGGACTTCGAGCATCTCTTCCTCCTTGTGGATGGAGCGGTCGACGTCCAGGGCGGCTTCAATCGGTTCGACCACTTTCTTCGGCAAGCGTCCGCAGCCAACCCGACCACGCTGACTGGCGTCCCCGTGGCGTTCCGCGATCAAATTCGCGCCCGCGGGTTCCATGCGATCGTCGACCGAAAGGGCCTCGATGACCGCGAGCAGGCGATCCTGGCGAACTACCGTGCCTCGCAGGTAAGCCGAGGTCCCACGCCCTGCGGGGCCGATCTCGCGGGTTTGGCGGGCCCGTACACCTGCGACCAAGTCGATCTGCTTTCCCAGATGGCGCTTAGCGACTTGTCGACCTCACCGCCTGCCGCAAGCGACATCTGGGGATTCGTGGACCTCAATACCGAACGCGAGTACGCGCTGCTCGGCCTGTACGACGGACTCGCGGTCATCGACGTCACGAACCCGACCCAACCGTTCGAGGTGGGCATCGTCGCCGGCGCCCACTCGGTCTGGCGGGACGTCAAGGTCACCCAGCGCTACGACCAAGCCGCAGGCCGCTGGCGGAGCCATGCCTACGTCAGCACGGACGCCGGCGGTCGGCTGGTCGTGATCGATCTCACCGGCTTGCCGAACCGGGTGCGATTGGGCCGGCGGTCGGACACGGCCGCGCACAACGTCTACGTCAGCAATGTCGATTACGGGACCGGCGTCCCGGTCGACCCGATCGGGACACCGCCCCTCCTGCAGGTCCTCGGAAGCGTCAGGAACCGCGGCGCTGTGCGTTCCTTCGATGTGGACGATCCGTTGAACCTTCGGCAGATCGTCCAACCCGTAGCGGGCTACAGCCACGACGCGACCTCGATGCTGGTCCGCGACGAACGCGCCGCCTCGTGCGCCGCCGGTGGCGCGACGTGCGAGATCCTCCTCGACTTCAACGAGGATGCCGTCGAACTATGGGATTTCAGCGACCACACGGCGCCGCGGCTTCTCAGTTCCACCACCTATGACAACGCCGGCTACGTGCACTCCGGCTGGTGGACGGAGGACGGTCGGTTCCTGTTCGTGCATGACGAGTTGGACGAGTGGCAGGCGAACCTCAACACCACGGTCCGCGTCTTCGACTTGGCGGACCTTCACAACCCGGTGCACACGGCCACCTGGACCGGTCCCACCGCCGCCATCGACCACAACGGCTATGTCCGCGGCAACCGGTACTTCATGTCGAACTATACCCGCGGCATCACCATCCTCGACATCACCAACCCGCGCAAGCCGGAGGAGGTGGGCTTCTTCGACACCTACTCGGTCTCCGATTCGAGTAGCATCATCGGCGCCTGGGGCATCTATCCGTTCCTGCCAAGCGGCAACCTGCTGGTGAGCGACATCGGCGGCGGATTGTTCGTATTGAAGGGCCGCATCCCGGTGCCGGACCACGGCAAGATCGGTTTTCCGTCCGCGACCTTCGGCGGCGAAGAAGGGGACGTGATCACCGTGTCCGTTGTCCGAACCGAGGGTGGGACCGGCAGCGTCTCGGTGGACTACACGGTCCTGGCAGGCTCGGCACACGCGTCGGACTTCACCGCATCGACCGGGACCCTGCACTGGCCCGACGAAGCAGATCGGACAGATGGAGACGACGATGTGCGGCGCATTTCGGTCCCGTTGCCGCGTGACCGCAAGCACGAGCCAATCGAGCGGGCCTTCGTTCGGCTGGCCAACCCCACCGGCGGCGCGGTGCTTGACGACACCAATGTGGCCAACGTCTTCATTGGCGATGCCGGCCTCGCCCCGTCCGTTGGATTCGCCGAGTCCCGCCTTGCGGTGGACGAGAACGCGAAGCGTGCGATCGCCACGGTCGTGCGATTGGGCAGCCCGATGGGCGCGGTGTCCGTCGAATACGCCCTCGACCCGCTGACCGCCGAGCAGGATGCCGACTACCTTATGCCGGCCGGCGGCAAGCTGGCTTGGGAGGATGGTGACGCCACGGCGCGCACCATCGTCATCCCGCTCGTCGAGGACGACGTCGACGAGGCCGAGGAACAGTTCGAGGTGCGCTTGTCCACACCCGTGGGAGCGACTCTTGCGGACCACACCCTGGTGGTCGGGATCAACGCGGAAAACGCCGCCGTTACCGGCTTCTGGCTATACGACGAGACTCGCCGCCAGGATCTGTTGGAGATTCGCGACGGTATGGTGCTCGCGCCCAAAGAGTTCGCGGGGAGTCCGGTTATTCGGGTCGATGTGCGCAACGCCGACGCCGTGGCGAGCGTGGGCTGGACGCACAGCGGCTCCGACCAGCAGCGCGCCGACAACCGAACGCCGTACCTCTTCCAAGCCGGCGTGTTCCGTTCCGAAGGCGAATACCGGCTTTCCGCCACGCCGTATTCCGAGCGCGGCCTTGGCGGCAACGCGGGTTCGCCGCTGACCGTCTCGTTTGCCGTCGCCAAGCCGCGAAGCTCCGACGACGCCACCTTGAGCACGCTGGCATTGAGCGGCATCGAACTGGATTTCGAACCCGATACCTTCGCCTACGTGGTTGGCACCCACGCCGCGAACGCCACCGTGACGGCGACGCCAGCACGCGGGGCGCAGGCCGCCATCGCGCCGGGAGACGCCGACGCCGACGAGGAAGGCCACCAAGTGGAACTTGTCGTCGGTGCAAACAACATCGCCGTACTGGTCACCGCCGAAGATGCCAAGACAACGGGCGTCTACAACGTGCTTGTCGTCCGGGAGTGGTCCATCGACGGATTCCTGCGCTAGCGCGCGCCGCATGTGGCGGCGGCGCGCCTGACGGCGCGATCGAGAATGCTTAACGCATTCTCCCGGCTTCGTTCGAAATGCAACTCAAATGTCAACATTCGGCATGCTCAACGTAGCTACGTAGCTGGGTAGTTGGTCAGTTTTTACCCACTACCCGTAGCCCCCCGCCGCAGCTGGCATCGTTAGACCGTCAGTGGTATTGCCGCCACTTCCCCCCCGAGTCGCTCTGATCGTGGAACGTAGTACAGATGAGTCGGTGCCAGGTGCCTTGAGGATGAGCTGGCAGGCTCCGGATTCCATCGGTCGCTCAGCAGTTTGTCTCTGCCTTTGGGACGATGCTCGCAAGTTCGCGTAAGCGGCATCTCGTCGTGAGCGGGGCCGTCGCTGCTTGCCTGATGGCTGGTGGTACGGCTTGGTTCCTGCGGAACGATACGCCGGCCCTGCCGGCGGCTGAGCCCGAACGGCCGAGCGCCACGGCCATCACAGGGGAACGAAGCCCATCCGCAGACCAACAACTAGGGATTACACGCGCTGAACCTGACGTCAACTCCCCGAGCGCCACTCCCTCGATTGGATCGGCCCGCTCCCAAGTAGCCGTGTTGCGCCTTTCGGGCTCGGCCACCGCGGGAGATGCCCGGGTAGAGGTCGTCTCGGTCAACACGCGAGACGATCCGGTCCCGACTCGCCGCGGTTGGAGAGTGACGGAGGACGATCTGGTGATCGCGGTTCTGGACGAGGCGAATCTGAGCTGTTCCGCTCGTTGACGCTCGACCCCAGGATCGTGCGCGGCGAGTTCTTCGGCGCCGACGGGCAGATCGACGAGTCGATCACCGTCGTTCGAGACGCAGTGGTCACCGTTGCGTATCCGCACACTGATGCGGCGCGGTGGCTTGTGGTTTACAAGCCGAGTTGGCAGGGGAGCGACTTCGAACTGCTTCAAGTCGCCACCGTTGAGTTGCCGGCACCCGATGGCGGAGTGACTCCATGAGGTACGTGTGGGTGGCGCTGCTGGTCTGTGCGATCGAGTCGCCAGCCGAGACCGTGACCACGCTGATTGACAACGGCGATCCTATGCAGCGTGTCGACCTCGTTGTACTTGGCGACGGGTTCACCGCCAGTGAGATGGATGCCTTCCGCATGCATGCTGCCGAGACGGCCGACGGCTTCTTCGCGGACCCGCCGTATCGAAATTACGCGCCGTTCTTCAACGTGCACGCCATCGAAGTTGTCAGCAACGAATCCGGCGCAGATCATCCCGAACGAGCGTCGTACAAGGACACCGCGCTGGGCGCCACGTACGGCTGTGGGGGCATCCAGCGGCTCATTTGCATCGATTACGCCGCCGTAGGAGAAGTGCTGGATCGGTCGGTCGAGTTGGCGATGCGTGCCATCGTAATGGTTCTGGTGAACGACACCGACTACGGCGGAAGCGGCGGCCTGTACTTCGTCTCCTCGATCAGCGGGGATCGAGTTGAAACGATGTTGCACGAACTGGGGCACACCTTTGCCAGATTGGCCGACGAGTACGAAGACGAAAGCCTGTGCGGGCTCTACGACCCGGCGCTTGGCCGAACGTAACCCAGCAGACGAACCGCGAGGAGATCAAGTGGAATGTTGGCGGCGGGCCACGACAGGCTGGATTGAAGGCTCAACCGATGTGCCAACAACGACGACTACACCAGCGGAAGTAGGGCTCTACGAAGGTGCCTTCTTTTGCAGCGAGGGCATCTATCGACCCACTTACGCGTCCAAGATGCGCGCGTTGGGTCAGCCTTGGGATGCCGTCAACGAAGAGCAGATCGTGAAGAGCATCTACGGCCTGGTCTCAGCCGTCGAGTTTGCGGAACCGCCACCCGGCGAAATTCAGGTCGATAGCCATGGCCTGGTGAAGTTTGCGTCAACTGTTGTGCGACCCGTCCCAAGCACGACCGACGTGACTTGGCTTCTGGACGATCACCCCATCGGGCGCAGTGACGAGATGGATCTGGATCTCTCGACAGTCGGCGAAGGTGAGCATGTGGTTCGGCTGGAGGTCACCGACAATACCGTCAAAGTTCGCAACGATCCGGAAAGCCTACTCAAAGACTCACGTTCGTGG
>JAKZRQ010000290.1:0-2920 GCA_047518105.1 Pseudomonadales bacterium
TCAAGAAGTTGACCGCGATGCCAACGATCGTGCCGGTTGCAGACTGCGCTGGCCGTGCCCTCGCGGGTCTTTTGGCCCCGTGTACACACGGGCCGTGTACACACGGGCCGTGCGCGCGCATGCTCCCTCAACCGTAGGCCCTGCTATGCTCTCGGTCGCGAGCACGCCCATGTGCCCGTTGTGTACAACGGGGCCAAAATCCTCCGCGATCATCACGGCCCCTGGTGAGAAATGCGGGCTGGCCGCGGACCGCGCCAACGCGCACACGAGTCCGTAGCCCGACCGCTCGGAGTGAGCGTCTCCCGGCGTTTTGCGTTCACCATCCATGGCTGGCACAGTGAACCGCATGGGAAGCGCCTTGGCACGAACACTCGCCGGTGTCGCCGCCGGCACAATGGCCGCCCTGGGCGCCGCCGAACCGCTACGGCTTGCGGTGGCGTCCAACTTCCACCACGCGCTCGCCGCCGTGGAGGCGGGATACCCTGGTGAAATCGTCGCCAGCTACGGCTCCTCCGGGCTGCTCTATGCGCAAGTCGTCCAAGGCCGACCATTCGATATCTTCCTGTCCGCGGATGCGGCAAGGCCGCAAGCGCTCGTCGACGACAACAAGGCCAAGGCGCCGGTCACCTACGCGACCGGCAGGCTCGTCCTGCTTGTCGGCCACGGAACCCCCGGGGCGGCTTGGCTGTCGGCGGACAAGCGTGTGGCCCTCGCCAACCCCGATACCGCACCCTACGGCCGCGCCGCCGTGGAAGCGATGTCCCGCCTGGGCGTGAAGCCCGAACGGATCACCGCACTGAACGTCGCCCAGGCGTTCCACTTCGCGGCAAGCGGTGCCGCCGACGGCGCATTCGCGGCGCTTGCCCAAATGGTCGCCCAGGACCTTCCGGCCGAACGCTACTGGGTCGTTCCGGAAGACCTGTACGCGCCCATCGAGCAGGTCGCCGTGGTTCTGGACGGTCCCAACGAAACGGCGGCACGGGCGTTCCTCGACTACCTCGGGGGCGCCGAAGCCCAAGCGCTGATTCGCCAAGCCGGCTATCGGTGATGCCGATCGGCGCCGACATCGCCCAAGCGGCAACGGTGACGGGGCTGCTGGCGCTCGCGACCACGGCAATCCTGTTGGCACTGTCGCCGCCGCTGGCGTGGTGGATCGCGCGCACGCGATCGAAATGGCGGGCGCCCGTGGAAGCGCTCGTGGCCCTGCCGCTGGTGCTCCCGCCTACCGTCATCGGGTTCTACCTCCTGCTTGCCATGGCCCCGGGCGGCCCCCTGGGCGCGATTGCGGAAATCGTCGCAGGGGTACCGCTGGCATTTACCTTCACCGGGCTTGTAATCGGCTCCATTGTCTATTCGCTGCCTTTCGTCACCGGCCCGCTGGCTTCCGCATTCCGGACCACGGATACCCACCTGCTGGAAGCCGCGGCAAGTCTGGGCGTCGCGCCGGTGGCCCGTTTTCTGCGTCTTGTGCTGCCCCTGCACGGCAAGGCGCTCGTGGCCGCAGGCGTACTCGGTTTCGCGCACACCGTGGGCGAGTTCGGCATCGTGCTGATGATCGGCGGCAACATCCCCGGCGAGACCCGGGTGTTGTCCATCGCCTTGTTCGATCGGGTCGAGTTGCTCGACTATGCCGGTGCCCACGCTATCGCTGCCCTGCTCCTGGTGTTCTCGCTGGCCGCCCTGACCTTCACCTACCGCTGGCTGCGTTTGCCATGAAACTTCGCGTACAAGGCGAGCTGGCTCGGAGCGCCGGCTTCCGCCTACGCACCAACGTCGATCTCGACGTTGAAGGCGTCGCCGCAGTGGTCGGGGCTTCGGGTTCCGGAAAGTCGACCTTCCTGCGCCTGATCGCCGGTTTCGAACCTCGTGCGCCGGTGACCGTGACGGTCGACGGAACGCGTTGGCAGGATGCGACTTCGAGCATCGCCGCCCACCGGCGGTCGGTGGGTACGGTGTTCCAGGAGCCACGCCTGTTCCCGCATCTCGATGCTCGGCGGAACCTGGAATTCGCCGCCCATTCGCGACGATCAGGCACCCGTCTGTCCTTCGATGAAGTGGTGGGCTTCCTGGACCTGGAACCGCTGTTGGCCCAATACCCGCACGAACTCTCCGGCGGCCAGCGCCAACGGGTGGCGCTCGGAAGGACGCTGCTCGCGCCCGCGAAGCTCTGGCTCTTCGACGAGCCCCTGTCGGCCTTGGATCCCGCATCGAGACGCGATATCGCGCCCTATCTAAACGATCTTTGCCGTCGGCACGCCGTACCCATCGTCTACGTCTCCCACTCGCTGCCGGAAGTGCTGTCCATGGCGAACCAGGTGCTGGTCGCCGCTGACGGCGAGCTGGCGACGGTGGATTCCGTCGCCGATTTCTCTGCGTCGTTCTCGAATCCTCTACTCGGTGACGAAGCCGGTGCGGTGGTCGGATGCCGGTTCAAAGCCTTCGACGCCGGCTACCAACTCTCCGAACTGGAACTCGGAACCTCTTCGTTGTTCGTGCGGGGCGACCTCTCCTCTGCGGGAGAACGGATCATGCTGCACATTCCGGCTCGGGACGTGAGCCTTGCCACGTCCCAAGTCGACCATGTGAGCATCCTCAACCGCGTGGACGGCGTGATCGACGCCATCGAGGACCAGGGCGACTCGGTGCTGGTGCGCGTCCGATGCGGCGAAGGGCAGTTCCTGCTTGCCAGGGTCACCCACCGGTCGCTGGACGAACTGGGACTCGAGGCCGGCGTCGAAGTACAGGCGTTGATCAAGTCCGTGGCGGTGCGCACCGGGCACCCCTAGCCCGCATTTCTCACCAGGCCGCTTGTCGGCGTCAAAAAGCTCTTGGGTTTCACTAGTTTGACCGCGATGTCGATGATCGTGCCGATGGCGGACTGCGCTGGCCGCGCCCTCGCGGGTCTTTTGGCCCCGTGTAC
>JAKZRQ010000291.1:0-3803 GCA_047518105.1 Pseudomonadales bacterium
GGCGAGTGAGCCTTGGCCCGGGTCAGCAGGCGGCCGATGCCGCCGCACGCGCCCTGTTGGTGGCGCTGGGTCTCCACGCCCATGTCCTGGCCTTTGGGCGCGGATTCGCCCTTCGGTCGGGGGCCGACCTTCGGCCGGCCAACGGAACCACGATGTGGCTGGGAGCCAGCGGCGATGCCCCCTGCAAGGTTGGCGGTGCGGAGCAGACCGCCGAACTGCTTGGTGCTGCCGCCAGCCAAGCGCGATCCGAGGGTGTTCCACTCGATGGTTGGGATCGTGAGCCGTTGCGCCTCACACCGAAGGACAATCTCCGCAAGGCCATTCTTGCCAGCTGGCCGGCGCTGGCGGACTAGTGCTCGCGATCGAAGTCGAGCTGCTGCACGGGACCTTCCGCGGCGACCCGGACGGAACCGCCAACACCGGCGGCTTGACCCGCGGGGAATGGCCGCCCGCGCCCGCACGCCTCTTCTCCGCGATGGTGGCTGCCGACGGGACCGGGGATCGGTGCCGCGTTACCGATGGTTCGGAACTGGAATGGTTCGAGCGACTTCCTCCGCCAGTGATCCACGCCGATGCCGCCCCGTGCCATCAGCCACTCTGGCCGCGCTATGTTGTCCGGCACGAAGGCAGTGCCGCGCAGTCGTCTCATCCGCAATACCTCGGCCGGATCCCCGTTAAGATTCGCCCGGGCGTACGTGTTGCTCCCCGAGAACCCCACGTAGTCTACGTCTGGGATGTGCAGGCACCCCGTGAAGTGGTCGATGCGCTCCGGCGCAGGGCTGCTCGAGTCGGCTATCTCGGAGCAGCCGACTCCCCCGTACGGCTGCGGGTTGGAACAAGCGCACCGGAACCAGAGGCTTTCGAGGAGCCCTTCGTGCCCGATCCGGCGGGTACCGTGGCGATCTGCGTTTCCGAACTTGGAGACCTGCAAGTACTGGATACCATGTACCACGCTTGGACAGAGCATGGAGCCAACGTTGCCCGCACGCAGTTCGGTGCGCTTCGCCATCAAGTCAGCTACCGTGCTCCGGGACGTGCCCCCAGGCAAGATCTGGGCACAGTCGTTGCCTGGTTGCGTTTAGAAGACGCTGTTTCCGGGCGGCGTGTCTCAGTGGTGACGGACCTATTCAAGAAAGCTGTGCTCAGTCGATATCAGGACATGCATGGTGAGCCGCCACCGGTGCTTCACGGGCACGGCTTCAAGGGCACGGGTTTCGATCTGGCCCGCTTTCTCGCCCTGCCCGATGTCGGATTCCCCCGGTCCCGTGGGCGCATCCACGGGCTTGCTCTCTGGCTTCCGCCTGACTCCACGCCAGACCTGCGGTCGCGGGTCACCGCGGTGGCGTACTCGATCCGCCGCTTGACGGGTGGCGGTGTGGATGTGGCCGTGAGTCCGTGGATCGACGAAGTCCGCCCCGTCGCTGCCAACCCCTCGCGGTGGACTCGGAAAAGCCGCTGCTGGGTCACTGCGTTTCCGGCTCTTCACGAGCGCCGGGTCGAGCTCGATCTGCACGAACTAACGCGGTGGTGTAAGCACGCCGGCCTTCCTGCGCCCCAAGCTTTCCGGTCGGCTCGCTGCCCGCTTGTTCGCGGTGCGTTGGATCTGGCCCCTGTTGAGGTAAACCGACCTGGGCGACCCGGACTTCCGTATTCCCACCTGAAGATCTGGTTCGACCGACCCATGATGGGTCCGGTGGTCATTGGAGCGGGTCGGCAGAGGGGCCTTGGACTGTGTGTGGACGCTGACGAGCGCGAGGGCGATGTATGAGCGAGGGCCACGGCCTGGGCTCCATGCCCCCCTTCCTGGAGTTCTATAGGGCCATCAACAATCGTCCACCATTCCCCTGGCAGGCGCGCCTCGCCAACCAGGTTGCCCTAGACGAGAAGTGGCCTGTGGAGGTCGGCGTCCCTACCGGGCTCGGAAAGACCGCCTGCCTAGACATCGCGGTTTGGTGGCTTGCGTCCCAGGCGGATCGGCTTCCTGAGAAGCGGACCGCGCCTATCCGGATCTGGTGGCTGGTGAATCGGCGGCTCCTCGTGGATTCCACGGCCGAACATGCCCGGGCAATCCAACGGGCGCTTCTGGATCCGGAAGCGAACGGAATCCACGGCGACGCGGCGCACGTGATGCACGCCATGGCAGGTCGCCTCCGTGCCCTCGCCGCCGATAGGAATTCTGATCCGCTGGAGGTGATTCGCCTTCGCGGCGGCGTCCAGTCCCGCGTTCCCACCGATCCGTCGCGGCCGGCCGTACTGCTGTCCACACTGCCGATGTACGGCTCTCGCCTCCTGTTTCGTGGCTACGGCTCGAGTCGCTCGATGCGCCCCATTGATGCCGCGCTCAGTGGCACTGACAGCCTGGTTCTGGTTGACGAAGCCCATCTGGCCAAGCACTTGATCCGGCTCATGCCGGATCTCGGTGAGTGCACGCGCAACTCTCGGCCCGTACTGGGCGGGACAAGGTCGAGACCGCAGGTCGTGGCGCTGACTGCAACGGGCGACGCGTCGGCCAGCGACCGGTTCGACCTCGATGCGGAGGACGAAACCAATTCCATCGTGCGACAGCGTCTCGATGCAGCGAAGTCGATCCGAGTCCGGTCGGTGGCGCGAGATCCTGCCAACGGGATGGCGCAGGAAACCCGATCGCTGCTGAAAAAGGCGGCCAGACCGGCGACATGTATCGTGTTCGCCAACACACCGGCGACAGCCAGGGCTGTCTACGACGAGCTTGCCTCACGGGCACCAAAGGGCTTCGACCATCCGTGCGATATCGTCCTGCTGACGGGACGAACACGAGAGCGTGAGGCCGAACGAACCCGCGAGCTCGTTCTGGATCCGGTCAACGGCATGCCAGCGTCCCGTGATCCCGGGGCTCCGCGTGAGTCCCATCTCATCGTGGTCGCTACGCAGACGCTTGAAGTGGGTGCCGACATCGACGCTGAGTACCTGGTGACGGAGACATGCGGCGTACGCGCACTGACGCAGCGGCTGGGACGCCTGAACCGCCTTGGCCGGTTCGAGCACGCCGAGTCTGTCTACGTTCACGCGCCGGCACGAAAGCGAAAGGGGCAACCGGTCGGCGCTGTATCCGAGTGGCCGGTCTACGGAACCGAACCGGCGAAAGTGCTCGAGCGGCTTGAGCGCGCGATGGATGGTGCAGGCGCTGTCAAGGTGTCCCCCCGGAATGTTGCCGAGGTGCTCGGCAAGCCCGGAGATGACCCCGGTCGCGCTCCCGAAATCTTGCCGGGTCTCCTCTGGGAATGGGTGAAGACGACGACGCCACCCGAAGGCGAAGCACCGGTCGAGTTGTACTTTTCGGGCATCTCCGGCGCCGACTACGCCGTGTCGCTGATCTGGCGCGCGCATGTTCCAGAACCTGGAGAACGACTGTGGCCGAGGGTGAGTGACCGCGAGGCCATCGCGGTTCCGATCGGCGAGGTCCGCCGAGCTCTGGGGGGCGACGGGGAGTTGCGAAGAATCACCTCGGACGGTGTCACCATCGAGACGGTGGCTCCGGGCGAGATTCGCCCCGGCGACATCCTGGTGCTGCCCATCGACCGAGGACTCCTGGATGAGTTCGGGTGGAATCCGACATCCTCCCTCCATGTCGTCGACATGTCCATCCAGACACACGGCGTGCCTCTGCATGCTGAGGCGCTGATACGGCTGTGCGGCGTGGCGGTTGGTAGCCTCGTCAACACGGCGCTGGGGATCGTCCCGGACGACGCGGATGTAGATGAGACCGATCAGGCCGACGCCGTTGCGGAGATCGTCGAGGCCCTGAAGGCCACGACCGCGTTTGG
>JAKZRQ010000292.1:0-15160 GCA_047518105.1 Pseudomonadales bacterium
CCTCGATGGGGTTGGCACCCAGACGGTCCGTGAGGGCGCGCCACACCAGCCAGGTGGCGGGGGTGAGGCCAATCAGCCACACCACCACCTTGAGGAGAAGGATCTGGTGCTTCTTGTTCAACCGGTTTCGTGGGTTCGGGCTACGCTTCGCTTGATCAGGACCTGATCAAAAGTTCACCCGAAGATCCATCCCGGAGTAGAGGCTGGCGACCTGCCCCCCGTAGCCGTTCAACATGAGGGTCCGGCGCTTGCGGAACTCGCCCAGACGCCGCTCACGCGCCGGGCTCCAGCGGGGGTGGTCCACCGCGGGGTTCACGTTGGCGTAGAACCCGTACTCCCACGGCGTCGCTTGCTGCCACGTGTTCATCGGTTGGGTCTCGGTGAAGCGCATCTTCACGATCGACTTGATGCCCTTGAAGCCGTACTTCCACGGAATGACGAGACGGAGCGGCGCCCCGTTCTGGTTGGGCAGCTCGCGGCCGTACACGCCGGTCACCAGCATGGTCAGAGGATGGCTGGCTTCGTCCAGACGGAGCGCCTCCACGTACGGCCACTCCAGGACGGAGGAACGCTGCATGGGCATCTGCTCGAGGTCGTAGAGCGTCGTGAACTCGACGTAGCCCGCGCTTCCCAGGGGCTTGGCCCGATCGATGACGTCCTGGAGCGAGAAGCCGTGCCACGGGACCACTATGGACCACGCCTCGACGCAGCGAAGCCGATAGACCCGGTCCTCCATCTTGCCGGGCTTGATGAAGTCCTCGAGCCCATACGTCCCCGGGTTGGCACAGAGGCCCTCTACCTCGACGGTCCAGGGGCGGGGCCGGAGCGTGTGCGCGTTCTTTGCGGGATCGCTCTTCCCGGTGCCGAACTCGTAGAAGTTGTTGTAGCCCGTGGCATCGGCCTTCGACGTCATCTGCTCGCCGATGGGATCGCCCGGCTCGACCTCGCGCCCGGTCAGCCAATCGGCGGGCAGGGCAAGCGCCGAAGTTGCCACGGCGGTGGCCGCCCCGGCCCCGGCGACGCCGGCCAGCGAGTCCCGCATGAACCGGCGCCGGGAGTGGTAGACCCGCTCCGGCGTGACTTCCGAGGGCTTGATGTCGGCCGCAGGTTTGATGAGCATGGCAAGCAATCCCGTTCGTGTCGGTTGGCTAGTTGGACGCGCCGGCAGGCGGCTTGTTCCTTTGCCGATACCTGTGCCACAAGTACATCGCCGGTCCCGACAGGGCGTAGACGCTGAAACAGACTAGCAGCACCAGCGGCGGGTCGTAGAGCACGATCGCGAAGACCAGAACCACGGCGACCAAGGTGAGAAACGGCACCCGCCCCTTGACCTCGAAGGTCTTGGGCGAGAAGTAGCTGAAATGCGACACCATCAGCAGACCCACCACGGTCGTCACCAATGCCATGGTCGCCGCAGCGAAACCACTGGCGCCATCGTCTGAGCTGGCGCTCCAGACCCACACGGTACTGGCGATGATCGCCGCCGCCGACGGACTCGCCAACCCGGTAAACGTCGAGTTGTCGCCCTTGGTATTGAACCGCGCGAGGCGCAGGCCCGCACACGCCATATAGATGAACGAGACCATCCAGCCGAATTTGCCCAAGCCCGACAACGCCCAGGTGAACGCCACCAGCGCCGGCGCGACCCCGAAGGCGACCATGTCGGACAGGCTGTCGTATTCGGCGCCGAACTCGCTTTCGGACCGCGTCCAGCGGGCGACGCGACCGTCCAACGTGTCGAGGATGAGGGCACCGTAGATGGCAAGCGCCGCCGCGACGAAGTTGCCGGTCATGCCGGCGACGATGGCGTAGAACCCGGCGAACAGCGCGGCGGTGGTGATCAGGTTGGGCAGCAGGTAGACGCCACGACGACGCAGGCGGTCGCCTGCGAAATCAACTTGATGAATCCCGTCGTCGGGTTCCTGGTGTTGCTCTTCCACCATGGCGGCGGTCCAGTCCGCGCTCGGCATCGGGTGACCCGATTGTAGCCAAAATCACCTGCATCGAGAGGCGAATCACGCGGCGACCTCAGGTGCGCGGAGATCGAGCCGCTTGTCACCGCAAATATTGGCACCACATCAACATATTCACATTGCTTTTTTGCGGAGAATAGGCGGCGCAATCTACGCATCAAACGCCGAAGATCGCATCGCCCGAGCCGTCGCCGATTTGGCGCTGGCCGGCTCGGAAGAGAGTTCGCGTCGCCTCTACAGGCTCTTGCAGCCTCTCGGCACAAGCCTGCGGTCGTTCCCGGCCTGTCACGTACCCCGCAGCCTGGGATCCAACGCATCGCGCAAGCCGTCGCCGATGTAGTTGACGGAGAGCACCGTCAGCGAGATCGCCAAGCCCGGCCAGATCACCCGTTCGGGGGTGATGGAGATGAAGTTCGCACCGTCGAAGAGCAGCCGGCCCCAGGTGGGAAAGTCCGGCGGAAAACCGAGGCCGAGGAACGACAGCGCGGACTCGGTGATGATGGCGTTGGCGATGCCGAGGGTGGCCGAGACCATGATCGGGCTCAGGACGTTGGGGAGCACGTGGCGGGTCACGATGCGCCGCTCCCGGGTGCCGACGCTGCGTGCGGCGGTGACGAATTCGCGTTCCTTGATGGCCAGCACGTCGCCGCGCACGATACGCGCGGTCTGCATCCAGCTGGTGATGCCGATGACGAACACGATCAGCAGGAAGATGCCCGTCTCGGGACCGAACGCCGTGCGCAGGGTGTCCCGGAACAGCATGATGATGACCAGGAGCAAGGGCAGCAGCGGCAGCGCCAGGAATAGGTCCGTGGTACGCATCAACAGGCCGTCCAGGCGCTTGAAGTAGCCCGCGAACAC
Source organism: Pseudomonadales bacterium (assembly GCA_047518105.1). Classification (GTDB taxonomy): domain Bacteria; phylum Pseudomonadota; class Gammaproteobacteria; order Pseudomonadales; family Azotimanducaceae; genus VXYL01. The sequence continues at coordinate 2,835 of JAKZRQ010000292.1, forward strand.
CCCGACAGCGGTACCCAGCACCAGCGACAGCAGCATGGCCGTGAACCCCACGGCGAGGGAGATGCGCCCTCCGGAGAGCACCTGCGCAAGCATGTCCCGGCCGAGGTTGTCGGTGCCCAGCGGATGCGCCCAGGACGCGCCGGCGTTCCGCGCCGCGAGGTCGAGGTAGTGGGGATCCACCGCGTGGAGGAACGGACCGAGCAGCACCGCCAGCACGATGAAGGCGAACACGCCGACGCCAACCAGGGCGCCGGTGTGGTGACGGAATGCCAGCCAAACGTCCATCCACAGCGAGCGGTGCTCGTGCAGCGGGGCGTCCTTGTCCGGTTGAGTGGGCATCGGCAGGCTACTCATAGCGGATCCGCGGATCCAGAATGCCGTAGACCACGTCGGCGATCAGGTTGAAACCGACGATCAGGATCGCGAACAGGAACGTCAGGGTCTGCACCATCGGGATGTCCGCCCCCTGGATGGCGACGATGAGCAGTTGGCCCAAGCCGTTCACGCGGAAGATCTGCTCGGTGATGATGGCGCCGCCGAAGATGGTGGGAATGCCGAGCGCGATCATCGTGACCACCGGGATCATGCTGTTGCGCAGCACGTGCACCAGGAGCACGGCGCGTTCGCGCATGCCTTTGGCGCGGGCGGTGCGCACGTAGTCGAGGTTCAGGTTGTCCAGCATCGACGAGCGCATGAAGCGGCTCAACTGGGCCGCGTTGTAGAAGGCGAGCACCATCACCGGCATGAGGATCTGCTTGATCTGCGTCCAGAGACTCGCGAGATCGGTGACCTCGTGGGTGGTGTCGTAGATCGACGGCAGCCACTGCAGCATGACGCTGAACAGGATGATGGCGAGCAATCCGGTGAAGAACGTCGGCACCGAGAAGCCGACCATCGAGACGAACGTACCCACCTGATCGAACCAGGAGTATTGCCGATAGGCGGAAATGATCCCGATGGGCAGCGCGATCAGGATTCCCACGACGTAGGACAGGCCTACCACCCAAAGCGTCTGGGGCATCCGTTCGGCGATGATGTCCACCACCGGGCTGCGCGTTGCGTAGGAAATCACCCGTGTGCGGGCATCGGAGTCACCGATCTCTACGTCGAAGGCCCGTTCGATCAGGTTCAGCGGTTCGTTGACGAAGAACTGCTCAATCCACTTCGCGTAACGGATGTGGAACGGCTCGTCCAATCCCAAGGATTCCCGGATCTGCGCCCTGACCTCCGGCGGGATGGTGAGCGGCAACTGGCCGGTGGGATCGCTCGGTGCCAGGTCGAGCAACGCGAAGATCACGAAGCTGATGGCGACAAGGGTCGGCACCGCGAACAGCAGGCGCCGGATGATGTAACGGATCATGGGCTCGAAATCAGCATGACGCGGCGGCTAGTGCGTCTCGCTCGCGGGCGCCGCCACATGCGGCGCGCACTAGAATCCTTGAGCATGCCGAATGTTGACACTTGGGGCATATTGTCCGGATCGGATGTCTCCCACTTGACCAAAGAGCGGTCGTCGAGCAGTTCCTTCGGTGGAGCACCTTCGGCCGCCTCCCAGCCTCGAAATCGAGCGACTCTGGGGACCACTTGGCTACCAACATCAGGAGACCGTTTCGCAACGAGTCCTGGGTCCCTTCGTATGGTCGATGCGGGTCGTCAGCTCGGCGATGCTCCCGACCGCAGCGGTAGTGTTTGAGCGGCGCCGGACGTGTGTCATTAGGTGCCGTCTCACCGCCGCTTGGAAGTCCGCCGGACATTGCGGATCGTCAGCATCGGGGACGAGGGAGGCGAAGACGACTGCGCGCGTCGCCGCCAGGGGTCGTCGCGCCCACCAAATGTGCAAGTGGCTGACGTGCGCGTGATGGATGTTCTTGTCGCGCACACCTTCGGCGGAAATCTCGCGGATCGGCAACGCGACCTCGATTGGCCTCGGGCAGGCGCCGGACTCGACTCTCTGACCGTTCATGTCTGCCGACCTTCCTTCCAAAGGCGAACGACAAAGCGATCGTCTTGTTCTTCGAGATCCGGTTCCGTGCCGTTGTGGAGTCGCATCGACTCTATGATTCGGTTGCGGACCCCCATTCCCTGATGCTCGATGTAGCGGTAGTCGCGGAGAATCTCCTTGAGCAACTCGTTGCGGGCTACCCGTACGACACCCTCTCTCATTTTCTCTACGGTGACCCCATTCGGTAGCCGTCCCGGCGAAATGACTTCGAGTCGATCCACGTACAACGAGACCTCTATGTCGGTGCCTTCCCGTGCGTAGTCCCGATGCACGACGGCGTTGACTACGGCTTCTCGTACCGCGTCAACGGGGAAAGCCCTCTTTCTACGGCGGCGGGCGCCATCGAGCCATGCGACGCTTCCCATGTTGCGTTTCACGAAGTCCACCGTGCGGTCGATAACGCCTCTCTCGACTACAGCCCCGCGCGCCGAGACGATCGGGGCCAGCGGCCCGCGGATTCGTTCCTCATCGACGGTGTTGTAGTCCTTCTCGGCGCTGGGAAACGCCGCAGCGGTCACTCCCGCCTGCGGCAGACGGCGATTCGGATTCTCGCCGAAGAGTAGGAGCCCAGCGACCGAGACGTTATCACCGTCTCCGGCCGAAACCAGCAAGTCCGAATTGAGCAGGAGCCGTCGCCAGCCTTCGGCGTCCGTCCGGCCCGGCACTGATCGCTTCAGAACGTCGCGGAGGTAGTTCTCGATCCGGTCGATATCTACGCTCTCCAATCCCATGTCCGAAACGGCCTTTATCTCGTAGCGGACGAGCCTCGCGGCTTGGTAGAGCCGGCCTTCTTCCTCTCGTGTCGCTTCGCGTGACGCGCTTCCTACACGGACGTATGTGACCCACGCCTTTCCCCGTTTTGCCTTGTGAGGCTTGCCCGGACTGTCAGCAGGCAGTTCCACGATACCGACTACGCTGCCATCCTCCATCACCATGGAAGTCCATACCGGGATCGTTGGGGGTTGAAGGTTGTTGCGCGCCATGTTCATGAGCCACTCTTCTGCTTCCTTCTGGCTCCTGGTCAGCCCGGAGATTCGACCATCATCTTCCACCCCGAGTAGAACGACGCCCCCTACAACGTTCAACAGCGCGGACATCTCCTTGGTGATGTCATCCGGATGGCAGTCGTCCCGCTTGAACTCGACCCGCGAGTTCTCCTGACTGGCGATGAGTTCGAGCAACTCCGTCTTGTTCATCGGTCAGAATCCGTACTTCCGGCGTCGCATCTCAAAAGCCTCGCGACCACCCTCGAGGATCTCCTCTATGAGCTCCCGAACCATTCGGGAGTCGATCGATCCCGCATGCCCGGGTGCGACACGTGCCCGGCCGCCGTCTGCTTCACCGGCGGCCGAGAGCCCGAGAATAAGCTCGGCGTCGCCAAGGACCGGAATGTTCGCGTTGTGCGTCGAGAAGATGAACTGTCGTCGTTGCTTTTCCTCCCGCATGCGGGGGACGATGCCTTCGGTGATGAAGCGGTTGTCAAGGTCATCCTCCGGCTGGTCTATGATCAGCGGTGCGCCGGACTCGAGCAGCAGCAATAGGAGTACGGCAGTTGCCTTCTGACCGGTCGAGAGGTCTTCCAGGGGCTGCCAGACGGGCGCCTCTCCGGCTGGCGCAGTGTTTAGACGAATCGCCGTCTTCGGCGCAAGGTCCAGTTCCTCGATTCGCATGAACACTTCCGGCTCTCCGGCGGCGAGACGGTCTGCCTGACCAGGCGTAATGCCGTAGGTCGCGCGTAGCGCCGGAGCCCCGGACCGGCACGCCTCGACGAATTGCGTGAGCGAAAGCTCGGCGGAATTGCGCAAACTCTCTACCGCTTCCGACATCCGACCTCCAATTTCTTCGCGAAGCATCATGTAGAGGGGCTCACGATTGCCCGCGCCCGTTACTTCCACCTGTACGCGATTGCCGAGCTTCTCGCTGACGTTCCTTGCCGCCAGGTCGAGTGTTCGAAATTCCGCAGCCTTGATATCTTCCCACTCCGCAATTAGCGTGCGCCGTTGGTCGTCGTGCTCCTTTTCCAATCGCCGAAGAAGCGCAAGGCGGTCCTGTAGCGGACGCAGTTCCTCAATCTGGCGACGAAGGCGGATGAATTCCTCCCCGTCCACACGCGACTTTTGTAGTTCCCGAAGGATCTGTTCGTACTCGTTTTGAACGCGCTGCCTTCGGACGTCCCAGGCAGTCCGCACCCTGTCGATGCCGTAGTCCGCCCGCTCCAGTGCGTGCGTCAAGTCGCCGGCAATGCGCTCGACCTCCTTGCCTAGGTCGGTGAGAAACTCGTGCGAGCCGGAGAGGATTTCCCTGCCTGGCAGTTCCGCCAGCGCCCGTTCAGACAGAAAGGCCAAGTCTATCGGAAGTTCCTTCCCCAAAAGATCCAGGGCTTCCCGGAAAGGCGCCAGACGTTGAGGTACGGACCCAAGCACGCGTTCCTCTCGCACGAGCAAGCTCTGCTCTCGCAGACGCTCTTCAAGACCCACTTCCTGGAACCGTTCGAGCGTTTCCTGCAGCCCGGGGAGGGCTGCAAGTCTCTCTTCGGCTGACACAATCTCGGCCCGGGTGTCGCACAATGCGCGGCGGTTCTTAGCGAGCTCGCTCCCCAGCGACCTCTTGCGACGGGAGAGCGGCTCGTCACGCTCAACGAAGCGATCAAGCAAGCGGGTGAGCTTATCGGGGCTTTTCGCAAGTTCCGAAATCTCGTGCTGACCATAGGCCTCGACTCGCGGGAGGATGTCCGAGGGGGCGAGGTGAAGCACTTCCCCGCTGGCTTCGCGCACCAGCGGCGGATTCGGTATCGTCCGCTCTATCCGATACTCGCGAACTCCCGGGCGCTGGACGCGGACTCGAAGCGATATCTTGGTCCCGCTGCGCAACACATGACGGACAATCCCCTCATGTGCCTTGCGCGCTTCTTCGCCGATTGGTGCAAGGCCAAGTACGGTGCGAATACTCTCTACAATGGTGGACTTGCCCGTACCTCGCCCACCAATGAGCACGTTCAGATTGGGATTGAGGCGAAGGCTTACACCATCGAGGAATCCCCCTTCCCAGCCTAGGGATACCAGTTCCATGTGTTCCTCGGGCTCGAATTCCCCATCCTCAGGATTCAGTCGAATACGTGATCCAGGGTCCAGGAACGCTTGCCGTAGTCCGTCGATGCTGACTTCGTACATTTTGATCCACGAGGTGGCAGCCCGATGGTCAAGTTGCTCGGGTTCGACGATGTCTCTTGCATTCACGACGGCGACCGAAAGTCCATGTTCCGGGGCGTACGCGCGCCGGTAGTCGGGATTGCGGTTCTCTACGATCTGCCGGATTTCCGGCGGTAGTCCGTCGACCGCACCCGGGATCTGAACGGCCAGGAGGTTCTCGTCCCGCCAAGCGCGAATCCTGGCTTGACCCGCTAGGACCTTGAACAGACCACCGTTGCCGGTCACGTGCGCGGCGATCGAAATCCCCCCCTGACGGTGAACGGCCTCCAAGACACCTGCGAATTGCATATTGGCAGGCTCGGAAGATGGGTTGGTATCGTGAATGCCGAATTCGCCGAGATACCGTTCAAGCCGATCCAGTTCCGTTTCCGGCGGATAGAGGCATAGGACGTGAACGCCCTCGCTCGACGAAAGTTCAAACCCCGGGAGGATGTGGACTCCGTGATCGCGCGCAGCGGATCGAAAAGCCGCGACAGAACTGACACTATTGTGATCGGTGACGGCAAGTACCTCGATGCCGAGGTCGATGGCCTTGTCGACAATGGCCTGCGCATGGCTGATCGCGTCTCCATCGGAGGGTTGCCCGCGGAACGTGCCACCGTAGTGCTGAGGGTTCACTTGGAGCGCGCACTTGTAGAACCGTGCGCCGCCAGGTCGGCCGGTTACGACTGGATCCGCTGGCACAGTCACTCGCGTCGTGTTCGTGTGTCCGGCGGCGGGGCGACTTCCTGCCCGTGTCCAACCCAATCGGACTCTTCGACCAAGTATTGAACCTGCCGGTGGGCGCACGACAATTTTATGAGAGAGTTCATCCGGTGGCCGAGCGTCGCGCCTAGAAATCGGGGTGGCGATTGCCGAGCTTGCAGCAATGCCGCGAGAGGACGTTGCACCAATCGCCTGGATTGAACTCCTACCCCTTCAACCAACGTCTTGCCGCCGAACGGGGCCACGCGCTGTATTTCGACCAGTTCGACGGAGTCTAGCCCGGCCACAACGTCGCCGGACGCAAGCAGGGTCCCGATCTTGTCCATGGTGGATTGGTGCTCACTCATGGTCGCGTGTTCTCACCCGGACAAGCGCCCGAACTCCCGATCACTCGACGAAATGGCGACATAGCTCGAAGATTACTCATCCCCTTGGGCCCGATCTCTTCTGCACCTCCCGACCTGACCCATTCGTCCACTGCCTCCCGGCGGAACTTCAAGCGCCCAATCCGGTGCACCGGCATCTGTCGTTTGGCAATCCACCTGTAGACGATGTCGCGTTTGACGCCGAGGTAGGCCCCAATCTCGTCCACGGAGAGCCATCTGTCTTCCGTCACGGCTTCGATCACCCTTGCTTGCTCCACAACCGCACTGTGCCGACCGGAGCCAGACTAGCCGCCCCGCACTAGCGATGCCAGTCTTCGATGTTCCAAATCTCGGAGTCCCAGGGGTTGATGCGTACGCCCTTGAGCATGTTCGACCGCGCGGAGGTCGACGCGCGCCAGACCAGCGGAATGAGAAAGTGGTTCTGTACGACGAGATCGTTCATCCGCTTCGCCAGTTCGAAACGCTCCTCCCCGTAGGGGGTCACCGCGAGGCGTTCTACCAAGGCGTCGAACTCGCTGGAGCAACCCCGCGACATGTTGGTCCCAAGCCATTGATTGTCCGGCCCGGGACTCTCGTCGCAGGTCCAAGCGGCCATGTAGACCTCCGGGTCGGTGCCCTGCAAGTTGCTCGTGTACATCTCCACGTCGGCGTAGAACTTCTGGTAGGTGTCGGGACTCGCCGGATCGCCGCCGAAGAACACGCCCCCGTCGATATTGCGCAATTCCGTTTCCACCCCGATCTGCTGCCACATCTGCTTGATCTGCGCCTGGGTGCCCTGGCGAACCGAGTTCGTGGAGGTCTGGTACAGAACCGATAGCCGCACGCCGTCCTTGGTCCGGACGCCGTCCGCGCCACGCCCCCAACCCGCTTCGTCGAGCAGGCGGTTCGCCTGGTCCCGGTCCGCATTGCGGCACGCTTCGTTGGCGCCCGAAGCGTACATCGGCGGCGCCGGCACGATGTTGCAGGTCACCCGACCGGCGGCACCGTATCCCGTCTCGACCAGTTGCTGGCGGTCGATGGCCAGCGCTAGCGCCCGGCGCACGATGGGGCCCGACAGGAACGGATGCGGATTGGTGCCGTCGAGGTACAGGGAGCGACGGTCGGGTTCCAAGCTCGATTCCGCATTCGTCTGGTTGATCACCAGCCGCTCCACGTTGGTGCCGAACCCCATCACCACTTCGCCCTTGCCCGCAGCCAACATCTGTTCGAGGATCTCCGGTTCAACCTGGAGGTTCCACGCGTAGTCGTATTCACCGGTCTCCAACACTGCGCGCGCGGATGAGGTGGCATCGCCGCCGCCTTTCAGCGTGACCGACTGGAACCAGGGCTTGCCCGCCTCCCGGTAGCGATCGTTGGCCGAGAAGCTGATTACATCGTTGGCACGGAACTCGTCGACCTTGAACGGCCCGGTGCCGATGGGACCGAAGTTCTCCACCGTGCATTCCGGGGCCTTGGCCCCCATGCAGTCCTTGAACTGGGCATGCTGGACGATTGGCGTGACCGCGCCGACGAAGGGTCCGTACGGAACAGGCTTGGGGACGCCGAAGGTCACCCTCACGGTGAGATCGTCCAGCGCCTCGACCTTCTCGACATCGGTGAACGACGCATTCGCGCTGCAGCCGATCTCGTCGTCGAGGCAGTACTCCCCGGTGAATGCCACGTCCCGGGCGGTGAAGGGGGTACCGTCCGACCACACCACATCCGGCTTCAGCTTCCAGGTGATGCTGGTGAGGTCCTCCGCCACGCCGCCGTTCTCGCGGGTCGGGATCTCGAGGGCCAAGACGGGCACCATCTCGGCGTTGTCGTCGTAGTTGGCCAGCGGCTCGATCACCAGGGAAGCCGCTTCGATCTCCTTCGTGCCGCCGGAGAGGTACGGGTTCATGGTCGACACCGCCTGCCAATAGAGGATGTTGACGTGGCGGTTCTCGACGGGTTCCGCGAAAACCGGTTCTTGGTCGATGATCTCGTCCGGCGAGCAGGCGGCGAGGCCCATCGCCATGAGCAGGGTCGTCAGGGTGATCTTGTCGCGCATGGGTTCCGTCTCTTGTTTCCGAGTGATGAGCATCTCTATTCGTATCCTACCGACCTAGCGCGCCGCATGTGGCGGCGGCGCGCCCGGTAGGGCGCGCATTCTCCCGGCTTCGTTCGAAATGCAACTCAAGTGTCAACATCCGGCGTGCTCAAGGAATCTAGGGGAGGCGCGGCGTGATCACACCACATCTTCCGCATCTTCCGCGTAATGGCACGCAACATGGTGTCCCGGCTGCAATTCGCGCCACTGTGGCTCGCGCGCCGAACACTCCGGCGTCGCCATCGGACAACGGGTGTTGAAACGGCAGCCGGGCGGTGGGTCGGCGGGGCTGGGGACGTCGCCGGTGAGGATGATGCGCTCGCGCCGTTCCTCGAGTTCCGGATCGTGGACAGGGGCGGCGGACAGCAAGGCTCGGGTATAGGGATGCAGCGGCCTGGCGTAGAGCTCGGCGCTGGGAGCGAGTTCGACGATCTTGCCGAGGTACATCACCGCGACCCGGTCGGCGATGTGGCGGATCATGCCGAGGTCGTGGGAAATGAACAGGTACGTCAGGCCAAGACGCTCCTGCAGGTCCTGCAGCAGGTTGACCACCTGGGCCTGGATGGAGACATCCAGCGCCGCGATGGGCTCGTCGCAGACGATGAATTCGGGTTCAAGCGCGAGGGCACGGGCGATGCCGATGCGCTGGCGTTGGCCGCCCGAGAACTCGTGGGGATAGCGGTTCGCGAAGCGCGGGCTCAGTCCCACCGAATCCAGCAGTGCATCGACACGTTCCTCGAGCGCTCTGCCCTTGGCGATACCGTGTTCGACGAGGGGTTCGCCGACGATGCTGCCCACGGTCATCCGCGGATTCAGGCTGTCCTGGGGGTCCTGGAAAACCATCTGCATGCGCCGCCGCAGCCGGCGTAGCGGTTCGCCGCGCAGTTGGCCGATGTCCTCGCCGCGGAAAGCGACGCGTCCGGCGGTGGCATCGTAGAGGCGCAGGATGACGCGTCCGACGGTCGACTTGCCGCAGCCGCTCTCTCCGACCAGGCCCAAGGTCTCGCCCTCCTGGATCTCGAAATCGAGGCCGTCCACCGCCCGCACGCTACCCACTTGCCGGCGCAACACGCCGCGCATGATGGGGAAGTGCTTGGTAAGGGCCGCGACCTCGATCAAGGGTCCTCCGGTACGCGTCGAGGGCGTCTCAGGTTGCATGCGGCGCTCCCGCGTCGACGTCGTAGAAGCAGGCCACATCATGGCCCTCGGCAATGGTCCGAAGTGCAGGGTTCTCGCGCCGGCAACGTTCAAAAGCATGCTCGCAGCGGGGTGCGAACGGGCACGCCGACGGCGCCTCGAGCAGACTGGGCGGGTGTCCGGCGATGCTCGGGAGACGTCCTCGGGCCGAGGTGGGCGACACGCCCTCGTGCTTCGGCAGGGTACGCAGCAACCCCCTGGTGTAGGGATGCCGCGGCCGGGCGTAGAGCGACTTGACGGCCGCCCGCTCCACCACCTGCCCGCCGTACATGACGATGACGCGATCCGCCAGTCCGGCGACAACGCCGAGATCGTGGGTGATCCAGATGATCGCCATGCCGAGTTCGCGCCGCAGCCGCTTCACCAGGTCGAGGATCTGCGCCTGGATGGTGACGTCTAGCGCGGTGGTCGGTTCGTCCGCGATCAGCACCTCGGGATTGCAGGCCAAGGCGATGGCGATCATCACCCGTTGTCTCATGCCGCCGGAGAACTGGTGCGGGAAGTCGCGCAAGCGTCTGGTCGGCTCGGGGATGCCGACCAATTCCAGCAACTGGGTAGCACGTTCCCGCGCCGCCGCCTTGTCCATGCCGAGATGTACACGCAGGGGTTCCGCGAGCTGGTAGCCGACGGTGAGCACCGGATTCAGCGACGTCATCGGATCCTGGAACACGAAGCCGACCCGGGCGCCCCGGACCCGCCGCAGTTTCTCCGCGTCGAGCGCCATCAGATCCTCGCCCTCCAGGCGCGCCGAACCGGAAACGATCTCCGCGGGCGGCGTGGGCAGGAGTCCGAGGAGAGACAGCATGGTGACGCTCTTGCCGGAACCGCTCTCCCCCACGACGCCGAGCACTTCCCCCTGCGCGAGGTCGAAACCGATGCCGTTGACCGCGTGAACGGTGCCCTCCTGGGTGTGGAAGCGGACCCGAACGTCCTCTACCTCGAGCACCGGGCGGTTCGCAGCCGCCTGGGGCGACGCACTCTCGACGCGCTGCGCCTCCAGGCGGCAGTCAATCGGCGGTCTTGATTGGATTCGATTCATGGACACAGGCCCTGCGCGAGGCGTGCAGCGTACCGAGTTCGAACCCGTTGTGCATGACGACCGTCGCAGCCGATCTTGAATACCGGGCAGGTTCCTGTCCGACCGACCGGCACCGGTCTCCAGTAAGGTCAGTCTCTTTCGTCGTAGTCCTTGCGGCGGGTGACGGCGTCGTCCGCATTCGCTGAGAGATTGGCGATGTGGCCGGTCGGCTTGGCGTGGAGCAGGTTCATCACCACCACCTCCTGAGGTGCGTCGGCCTTTGCCCAGATCTCGATCAGCCATTTCCCTCTCGCTCTCCCGATGCTCCCAAGCGGAAGGGCGACCATCTTGTCATTGACAATCGGCGTCAATTTGCCGTCCAAGTAGTTCCCGCCGGATTCGAGTTCCTCGCTGGTGAGGTACACACCTTGCGAGGATTTCAAGGTGAAGAGGACCCGTAGCGCTTCACCATCGTCGTCCATATTGCGGGTGCCGTCGCTTCTCAGGCCGCGAATCTCGACGGCCTTGGCGACGGCGGTGTTGTTGAGGAGCTTCAGCATGCTCACCTGTTCCCCGTTGTAGCCCGGATTGAAAATCGGGATCACCCACTTGGTGCACAGCGCAGCCCCGTGGGAACTCGTGAAGCACGGCTTTTCGTTGTGTCCCTGCACCGGCAGGGTCGCTTCCATCAGGAAACCATCCGATGTCCGCACGTATCCGGTTGCCTGCACGTTCTGACTCTCGATGCACAGGTTCCACATCCCGTCAGTGGTCCCCGAGATGCCACCGTAGTGGATGTCCTTGGAGGGGTTGCCCTCTTCCAGGTCGTGGTTGTTGAAGTGCACCGTTGATCTTCCCGGAACCCAGACATCCGTCTCGGAAACATCGCCGGCGTCATCCCTGGCGACTACGGTGACGTACTCCCAGGGTCCGAAATTCACCAGTCTCACGAAACCCTGCCAGCCATCTGCCTCGTACATGCTCACGGATGGGAAGAACGGCAGCAACTCGTGGTCGTCTTCACAGTTCAGCGCGACTTGGGCACCGGCGAGGGTGGCAACAAGCAAAGAGGTCCCTGTCCACAGCATCTTTAGCCGAGTCTTGGACGTCATGACGGCATCTCCAAATGTCGGGCGAAGCACAAGCGCACGGGCAAAAGACCCCCCAACAGTCCGGGTGTACATCGCCGCGAGGCTTCTCGGCCTGCGTTCGGCCATCGCGGCGGCGACCGAGGAACGCGAGTGGCGGTGCCAGCGACCCTTGCTCGGGACGACGAAGAACCGGCTGGCGCACCACCGCCCACCTGGTCACCGCCCACTTGGTGACAGGCAGGATGCGCGTTCGCGCCCGGGTCCCGGGTTGCAGATATTGCTGATCGGGCAGGACCGGGCATGGTTTCGGGTACAATGAACAGCTAGCCCGCATGTCTCGCCAGGCCGCTTGTCGGCGTCAAAAAGCTCTTGGGTTTCACCAGTGGTCGAACACCCTTGAAATGACGTGTCAGTGGTCGCCGGAACGTTCCGGGCAAGGCGCGGTTGCGCAGACGTAGCGGGTCTACTTCAAGCGACCGCAACGCGGGCCGGGGCGTTCCGGCGACCACCCGAAGGGCGCGCCCACAAACGCCCATCCGCGTTGTTGGCACCTTTTGACGTATGCCCGATATGCCTTCAAGGTGCCGCCTAGCGGACTGGACGCCTGTGGACGCGCTGACACGTCATTTCAAGGGTGTTCGACCACT